>CAZOOX010000005.1:1377-54373 GCA_964581545.1 uncultured Anaerolineaceae bacterium | reverse complement strand
TTATTCAGGCCATGGATAAAGTTGGCAAAATGATTCCCTCCGCTCTTCGCTGCACAGCTTACGGAGGTTTATCCATCACAAAGACCTCCAAAGAAATAGAAAGGCACCTGGCAGAAAAAAACGAGAGAATATAATATGTAGAAGTTACGCAGTTGGCAGTCATGCTACACTAAGTGCATGAACCCGCCGAAATGTGACGAAATGGATTACATCAATTTTCTGATAGCTGCGCAAAAAGTGTTTAGTAGTGTTGAAGCCTCTCGAACACATCCGGACAAAGAAGCGCCAGCGCATGATGCCTACACGCGATTGCTAAAGCGATTACCACCGGACAGTGAAATGCTGTGGCAGGAAGTCGAGCCATTCATTGCAAGCAAGCGAGGTGTTCTGGTGATCGATGATACGACATTGGATAAGCCCTATGCTTCGAAGATGGCGTTAGTAAGTCAACATTGGTCAGGCAAGCACGGTCGTGTTGTGAAAGGGATCAACCTGATTTCCTTGGTGTGGACAGGCGATGCTTGTCGGTTGCCTTGTGATTTTCGCATTTACAACAAAGCAGAAGATGGGTTGACCAAAAACGATCATTTTCAAGAGATGATACAACGAGCATCAGTTCACGGTTTTGAGCCTGAAGTGGTCGCCTTTGATAGTTGGTACAGCGGATTGCCTAATCTCAAGCAATTGCGAGACTTGAAATGGCATTGGCTGACGCAACTCAAGAAAAATCGGCTGGTCAGTATTGATCGGACTGGGAACCGACCGATCAGCCAGATCTTCATTCCTGCTCATGGGCGTTTGGTTCATCTCAAAGGCTATGGTTGGATCAAGGTGTTTCGGACTGTCGGCATAAACGGCGACGCTGAATACTGGGCAACTAATCAATTGGAAATGACCATTCAGGAAGCTGCTTTTTACGCTTTGGATGCCTGGCAGGTAGAAGTTTATCATCGTGGTCTCAAGCAATTTACTGGTGTTGAGAGCGCTCAATATCGACTCGAAATCTCTCAGCGCAATCATATCGGTCTAGCGATCCGTGCATTTGTTCGCTTGGAAACCCATCGCTTGCACTCCGGCATCTCTTGGTTTGAAGCCAAAACTAGCATTATCCGCTCCGCAATGCGGCAATACCTCGCTCATCCAACAATCACGCTTCAAGCAACTGCGTAAGTCCTAATATGATTTCAACAGGACAAAAATTTTCGCCAAAGCCACCAGCCTGGGTGGCGTGGAAAGCCTGATCGAACACCGCGCACCGGCGGAAGATGAAAACACCAAAACGCCAATGGACCTGATCAGGATCTCTGTTGGCCTTGAGCACCCGGATGACTTGATCGAAGACCTTGCGCAGGCATTGGGGTAAAAATTAGGCCGTAAGGGTGTAAACCGATCACGTTACATATCAATGATAAAATTAAGATAATATACAGATTAGGCACTTGGTGGAGAAATTATGTATCTTAATGATGAGCCAATTACGAATTTTGATGACGATGATTTAAGCCGTAGCGCATTTGTAAATCAGTTAACACAGGATATTGAAAATTGGGTATCTACAGACAGTTTGGTAATGGGGATTTATGGTTCATGGGGATCAGGCAAAAGCTCTGTACTAAACTTACTTGAAAAAAACTTAGAAAAGAAGCGGAACACAGACGAACAATACTCCGACAATATAGTTGTCGTCAACTTTGACCCTTGGTTTTTTAACTCAGAGGAGCAATTGCTAACCACATTTTATTCAGCGATTGAAAGCGCAATCACAGAACTAAATCCCAAAAACGCAAAATCTATCAATAAAATTTTCCGGAATTATTCAAAAAAACTTTCATTTGCCTTGGCACCCGAAATATCACTCGGGCCATTGAAAATATCTCTTCCTGTAAGTAAAGACCAAACAAATGAAACTCCTAATCAACTCAGGAAAAAACTGGTTGCTGAGCTAAAAGAAATAACGGGGCGTGTTATCGTGTTAGTAGATAATATCGACAGGCTCGACCCATCAGAATTGATGTTAATTTTCAAACTAGTGAGACTATGTAGTGATTTCCCTCATTTCATATACGTCCTGGCATTTGATCAATATCAAGTTAGAAACATCTTAAAAAATCAACTCAAAATCGACACTGACTTCCTTGAAAAAATTATCCAAATAGACATCAATTTACCAAAAATTGACCAGAGTCAAATAGATAATTTTGTAAGCAATGGAATTGACAAAATCGCTGAACTACATCAAATCCGTTTTGAAGAGAATATTGGAGAGCGATTTGGTAATATCTATCAAAAGCACATAAAAACCCATATTGCTGATTTACGAACTGCAAAAAGATATTTGAACGCAATATCATTCTCCTTGCCATTAGTAAAAGGAGAAATAAATTATGGAGATTTTCTTGCACTAGAATTCATTAGAGTTTTCTCCCCACACATCTACAATGAAATCCCAAAATACGAAAAAGAGCTAACTGAATTTGATATCCTATACATCGGACGCTCAGGAGATTATCATCGCAAAGAACGATTTGAGATTTTCAAAAAATTTAGAGAGTGGTTAAGAGAAACTGACGATGTATTACATGAGGCAAGCGAGGAAATAATAGGCTTTTTATTCCCTGTTTTCGGGAAGTATCTGCGTAACCCTAGTAACCCACAGTATGTGACACATGATTTACGCCCAGCTTATGAAAGAAGTCAAAATATCGCATCTCCAACTCACTTTAAACGCTATTTCAGACTACAAATTGGCACAAGCGATATTCCAACAACGATAATTCTAAGTTTTATTGAGATATTAAACTCAAGCGAAACAGAAACTCCTATTGCTTACTTTGTTGAATCCATAAAAGCATTCAAAGAAAAAAACAATTACCACAGTTATTAGAAAAACTGATTGTTTATACCCCAAACATTAGCGGTCAAGGGAGATTGTTTCTTTCAAAAGCAATTACGGCCATAAGCGACGAGCTTGATACTTCAAGTGGAAACAATTGGAACTCAGAAATAACCAAAGGAGAAAGATTAATCCTAAACTGTATCCCATCACAAGATGTTATAGATTTTGAAGTTCATATCTCCGACCTTATCAGAACATCTCCATCGTTAGCATTCGCCACTTTAATTGTATCAAGGGTTCTATCACCAAAGAACAGGGTTGAAGGCATGCCTGAAGATATAAATGCAGAAATCATAAAAACCAACTTTCGAAACCGAATACATCTGGATCTTATCAAAAACAATGTAGACATTTTTGAAATGTATCCCAGCTACTTTGAGCGCATTCTTTCTCTATGGAGATCTGATCAATTTTTAGCTGAAGCTGAGTTAGCAAACAATTACGTTTATGAAAAACTCAAGCAAAACAATTATGCTATTGCTCAAGTATTATCAGCTTTTGCCTGGCAAGATTCAAGTAGCGGAGAATTTGACAGATTAGAATTTTCTAGATTAGAAGAAGTTTATGATATTGATGTGTTGAAAAGCATGCTACCAGAGCAATCAGATGATATAAAATGGAACGAATTTGAGAAAGCCGCAATCGAAGATTTTCTCAAACTGTATCGAGAACAACAACAAAGAAAAGAAACCACTTAGATCAATGATACATGGTACTCAAGGAGACCCTTCCGATTTCGGGAGGGTCTCTTCTCTTTAATTTATTCTGAATAGCATCTACTCCTCCACAACAACCCAATCACTCCCAGACCGCCCAAAGACCTCAGGCGAATACATCTCCTCTGCCTTAGCGGGCGGGGCAACGAAGGTGCCGGGCGTTGTCGCACGGGCGATATAGCTGTAGGTGTAAACCCCGTCCCAGAGCAAGGAAGTGAAGGCTTCGGCTCTTTCGTCACGGAAGTTCTGGTGTTCGTACCACGTTCGCCACCACCACCAGCCGTAGAACATTTCGGCGGGATTTTCGCCCGTCCCTTCGTTCGATGAGACGGCCAGGTCGGGATTGACGATCTCCAGCCCGGCGGGGAGCGGATCAACCAGAGCAACGTTATAGCGCCTGTTGTCGGCAACCATTTTGATTTTTCTGCTTTGTTTAATCTATCCCCTCCTTTACTCAATCATTCTCATCCTAAAGTAAAGAATTTGTATTAGCTCCTAATATCCTATATAATCTTTTTCGTAACCTACTATGTAATTATTTTTTATGGAGGATAAAATGGCTAGATACCATTGCGGGAAAATCGGTTGTCCTGGACACAATCTTGAATTTCAGACGTGTTTCCTTCCACCTCCGCCGCCTTTGCGCCTATCATGCGGATGCCTAAATATTTGCACATGTCCTCCGCCACCACTAAAATTACCATGTGGGTGTTTAGACAGATGCACATGTCTCCCACTCCCACCACCATCGCTCCCCCCCCCTGAGATTGCCATGCGGCTGTATAAATAGGTGTAAATGCTTTAGATACTAAGTCTATTTCCCTTTACGCCTCAGATAGTTGACTGCATTAAAGAGACCCTCCCAAAATCGGAAGGGTCTCTCCATTTAAACCTTCGTGTAACTTCGTGTGGCTTCGTGGATTCTAATCAGCTTCTATAACCACCCAATCACTCCCAGATCTCCCAAAGACCTCAGGCGAATACATCTCCTCCGCCTTAGCGGGCGGCGCAACGAAGGTACCGGGCGTCGTTGCACGGACGATATAGCTGTAGGTATAAACGCCGTCCCAGAGCAGCGATGTGAAGGCTTCGGCTCTTTCATCACGGAAGTTTTGGTGTTCGTACCACGTTCGCCACCACCACCAGCCGTAGGACATTTCGGCGGGATTTTCGCCCGTGCCTTCGTTCGATGAGACGGCCAGATCGGGATTGACGATCTCAAGCCCAGCGGGGAGCGGATCGACCAGCGCCACGTGGTAGCGGCGGCTGTCGGCGACCATTTTCAGAGTTACACGCACCCTTGCACCCGCTTTGATATGCCAGACGCCATCGGCATCCTGCCAGACGTCTTCGACATCGTCCACGCCTTCGTATTCACGGGTGACGACGAAGCCCATATCCAGCGGATCGAGTTTCAGGTCGGTGGGGGCATATTTCAGGCCAAGGCGATAGTAGAGGCGCCCTGCACCATCTTTGCTAAGCACCAAATCTTGCAGGTCAGCGCCCTCCGTCAGATAAGACATCGGGATGCTGGTCTGGTTATATTCGGTCGAGTAGCCTTCGTAGGCGTGTTCGCCAGCGTAGGTCTCACCCAGCCAAATGCGAGAGACAAAATCGGGCGTGACACTCTCGTAGGTGTTGAAGTAGCGGTCCATTGCCAGGAGCACGAAGACATTTTCTTGGGTGCTGCCCCAGCGTCCCTGCGTTCGATGCGCCAACAAGCCATTGACCAATTTCGGGATCAAGTCAGCGTCAGGGTCGTCAGCGATCAAAGCGTCCAGCAAGACCGCATCCGCTCGTCGATTCGAAGACAGGATCAGGTAAGTCTGGTCATCGTAGCTGGTCGTGAAATTCGCAGCGCCAGCCGTCTCCACAACGTGATTATTGATATAAAGTCGAATATCATCCAACTGGCGAGCCGAGTTCGGGTCATCCACCAGCACCTGCCAGATCCAGCCGATGGCTTCAAAGGAGAAATCTTCGAGCGGAGCTTCTTCGAGCAGCGCACGGGCTTTGGCGGCGTCGTTATCGCCCATCAGATCACGCACATACAAGGCGTAGGCACCCAGCACTCGGCGGGTGTACTGGCTGTACCAGTAGGGGTAATGGCTCTCAATATCCTGCAAATAGTAGCTGAGATTATCCATCATCTCAGGCGGGATATCGAAACCCTTCTCCTGCGCACGCACCAATGCATGAGCAACGTGGATGGTATTGAATGGGATGGAAGATTCGCCCCGTCGCCAATATGGGAAGCCCCCGTCCCAGTTCTGCATCCCCTGCAGGCGGGTCACATCTCGATTTACGCTTGCTTCCATTTCAGAAGCGGATGCCAGGCCCTCGGCTTGGAATGCCGTTAAAACGTCCCGAAGGGCAGCGATGCCGAGCACCCGAGAGCTGATCTGCTCCGTGCACTCGAAGGGATAATTGGACAGGTACATGACCGCATCCGTCAGCGTCTGCAAAGCCGTGGACGATGTCTGGATATCCAACCCGCCAAATTGCGAGTATACGTCCGTCGGTTTGGCGATGGGCTGGGCGATAGCACCTTCATCCACAACGCCATAAGTCGCAAAGGCTTCGGTCGTGGCGGGCGTGTAGACGGGCAGTTCACCCGTCGCCGCATCGGCGTAAGTGCCCGATACCGCCCCGATCTGGAATTGAGCCGTGCCCGCCATCTCGGTCTCGGCGGCGAAACGCACTTCAACTCGGTCGTTGGCAGGGACAGTCACTCGCTGCCCTGCGCCTTCGGGGAGCGTGATATTCGTGGCTTGCATCGCCACATCGACAACGATCGGCTCATTCGTCTGATTTTGAACGAGAATGGGGAATTCAAATGTATCGCCAAAGTTCAAGAAACGGGGTGCGGATGGGCGTACCATCAGCGGCAGGCGGGCGGTCAGATTGGCTTCGGTCTTGCCAAATTGCTTGCCGCCAGCGTCCACAGCGACGACCATGACACGATAACGGGTCAGGTTGTCGGGGACTTCGACGGTGATGGTCGCTTTGCCGCTCGCATCTGTGCGGACTTCTGCTTCAAAGGCTGCCAGCGGATCAAAATTACTGCGCACGGCGATCGGACTGGGCGCTTCTGCGCCACCGCCCATGCCCATATCGGCCAATTCCATTTCAGCGGCGGGCTCGGCGGCCATTGGTGCCATCGCTTCTTCCACGACATCACCTTCGCCAAAGCTTTTGAAAGCATCGGTTGCTGTTGCCGTAGACATGACCTGCAATTCGTTCGTGCGGGCAGCTGCCAACTCAAGCGGATTGGTGAGTACGATGCTGGCACGTCCGTAAACGCTTGACAGATCAGAGGGGCGCTGTGAGTAGAAAGTGGCGATCGGGTCGCCCATTTGGTAATTGGTGAGGGCGAGAATGGATTCATCCACGACGACGACGGCGAGTTCTGCGTCAGCAACGGGGTTGCCGTTGGCGTCTTTGAGTTCGAGGTCGAGGGTGGTTTTGCCGCCCGGCTCGATCTGTTCGTCGGCGAGGGTGGCATCGACTGCGAGGGTGCGGGTTAACGGTGGGATGCTGAGGGTCAGTTGACCAGCAGCATAGGCGGGGCGAGGTGGAACTCCCTCGACCGCCGACCCGGCGGCGTCCAGGCGTGGAGCGGAGCCGACAGCGTCCACTTGCACGTGGATGTTCGGGATCTGCTCATCTGTAATGGGCACGGTTAATGTTAGGGTTCCTTCATCAATCTTGTGGCGTTCGGTGTATAAAATGCCGCTGCGGGAAACCGTGACGAGAATTTCGGCAGGCGTGAAGGGTGTCTGGACGAGAATTTCGGCGGTGTCGCCGGGCTGATATTCGTCCTTGTCGGGGATCAGGGTGACTTCTTCTTTTTCGACTTCACGGGAGGGCGGGCGCTCGCCGCCGCTGACCCAGCGGGTGATGCGGCTTTCGTTCTGGCGTCCCTGCTCGTCGGTGACGATGGCCGTGATGCGATAACGGCCGCCGATGTCGGTGTTGAAGGTGCAGGTGAGCGGCTCGAGCGTGGAGGTGAGTTCGCACGTTTGCGGCTCGACCAATTCTTCGTGCCAGCTACCGCTCGATTTCCAAACAATGCGGGCGGCCTGCACGGTGACGGGGCGACCTTCGACAGCATTGCCGTCAAGGTCGGTGACGATCAGCTCGATATCCAATGGCTCACCACGCTCAACGAAATAACGCTCGGAGCGCAAGCCGACGTAGACATCGGCGGGATGCACGAGCAAGCTTGTACCGCTCGTCCACGCCTGACGGTTCAAATCCATGACGGTCGCTTCGGCCATGATACTGGTCGGGCGGCGGGTTCCGTCGTTTCCGAAATCCATGCGTAAGAAATGCTCGCCGTTGGCATCGGTGATGCCGCTGAAGCTCTCGCTGTGCGCAGGGTCTTCATAGCCACCATCGAAATAATGCCACCACGGCGTCCAGTAGCCGAAGGTGAATTTGTCCCAGTTGGGCGGGGTGTAATTGGTCTCGCTGGAGTTCACCCACCAATTTGTTTCAGCGTTGGGGAGTGCGCCGCCAGCAAAGTATTTCGCTTCAACCGCCAGAATGGCGTGTTCACCTACGAAGTACGGGGCTTCGGTTTCATTGCGGGCCGAGACTTCAAACTCGGGGCGGCGGAATTCCTGAATTTGGAAGGAGTGGGAATAAGCATAAGAAGAATCATTCAAGCTACCCAAATTACCTTCGGCTCTAAGGTGCAATTGTGTGTACCCTAAATTAACGCTTTCGGGGAGTTCCAAGACTAAATCAAAGCCGCCGAGCAAATTCACATCTACACGTCCTGTGGCTAACTCATTGCCTTGTGCGCCAATCAACGAATAATTCACGCCTGTCAGCGCATCGCCGAATAGCGCAATATCTCCCAACTGCCCACCTTCAAATCTGCGAATCCAGCCCTTAACATGGACTTCTTCACCGGGACGATAAATGGCACGGTCATCGTAGACAAACCAGCGCAAAGAATCGTAAACGCCGTATTTATGCCAGCCGCTTTCATGCCAATAGGCAGTGTGAGGCAACATTGCGACATCATCGCCAACTTCGGCGGTCAAATAGGACGCACCCCCTGAGGGCAAATCAACTTTCGCGATCCCATCTTCGCCCGTTGTGGCAAAAACTTCGCCACTATCGGCAGAGATTTTCACATTTGCCAAAGGTGAGCCATCCGCGAGCGTGCTTGTCCAAATCACAAATTCGCTGTGATCGCTGAACGCATCCAAACCAATCTGTGTGACCTGCGTCCAAAGTGCTATGGTCTCATAATAATTTTCTTGAGCAAAAAGGCCCTTATGCGGCTTCACGATGACGACAAAATGACCAAAATCGCCCTGCATAAACTCACTCAGATCCAGATTTATTTCGCTGAGCACATTATCGATCGTATCCACATTGCGGGTCTCGTCGTAGAGCAATTTCCCGGGCGGGTCTATATGCTCATCCGTCCACTGATATTCTTCGAGATATTTCTGATATTCCGCCCAATCGGAGGGCTGGACGGCGTAAACCTGCACATCCAGCTTTTTATAATTCATCACATAATAGGAGATGGATGGACTGGCATCGCTCGGATCAAGCGTGATAAAGCGTTGGTCTGGACCCACAAGGAAAGGCTCTGCCGAGCCGACCTTGAACCGAACTTGCTCATCGCGCCCGAGCATCTGCCCGAAAATATCTTCCAACTCCCCACTGACCTTAACCTTATACGTGGTACGCCCCTCGGTCATCCCCTGAATCTGAATATTATTACCATATACATTCACCGTTGCGCCAAGAAGCTCAGGTGAAATCTCGAGCATCCCTTCATCAAAACTCTCCGTATCAATGGGATTATTAAACTCAAGTATCAGCGGCATCAGCGGACGGCACTCGTCATACCAACTGCAATGATGCTCTGTCAATTTCAGCGGTGCATAAGTATAAAAAGAGAAATACTGTGCACTTGGCGTGGTCAAAGGACCTTCTGCCGAGGGTGTTCCAGCTTCAATAGTCACGCTAATTTCCGCATCAGCGGGCAGCGGTTCATAAGCCCGAAAAGCCAGCCAACGCCCTTCCTGAGCGTTTTCGGCTAAATTCTTTACTCTCTCTTCTTCGGCAATTTCGTCTTCGCTGGCAAGTTTTATATCTACGTTCCTCCCATCAGCCGTGACGTTGATATGTTCCAGCACGCTGGCGGGATCAACACGTTGATCAAAGGAGATGAAAAAGATCGGGTCTAAAGGTTGCGGATCATGGCTGTAAGGAAGATGTCGCTGCATGATTGGCGCAGGCGTATGGAACTTGAAACTGATCGTCTCCCCCAAAACACCGCCCACAGCAGATTCCGTCCCTGCCGGGATGATGACTTCATACTCAGTCGCCATCGGCAGGCGGTCAACAAGCTCGGAATCGGCCTGGAAGTTGAGCGTCTTCGTACCCAGCCAACGCCATGTCCCCGGGATGGAAGGCGTGACCTGCACGGGCACATCCAACTCAGACAAATCTTCAATGGTCGTTAACGGCACCATCGGCTGGTTAAATGTAATATTCACAAAAGGCGCAATGGGAATTTCGCCTTCGGGTGAATAGCGCAGAACTTCAAGAGCGCCATACTCTACGTCTACAGCGGGAGCCTCTTCATCAAAGGGGAAAGGCTGCTCAACAGTCTCCCCCGGTCGAGGCGGCGGGATGACTTCGTCGGGTAGATTCAACTCGACGGCGTCGTCCGCACTCTGCACAAGGGCGGGCAGACGATCAAGAAGAGAAGCAAGCTCCTCATCCGGGAGCGGGTCGCCAGGCACATAGGCGGAGGAGATAATTTCATCTGGGGTCTCCGATCCCTCGCTGAGAGTAAAGGTCAGCGGCACCTCATCTATCTCATCCAAAGGAACGCTTTCACTTTCTTCCTCCTCTGGCGTGGGCAGGGGCGTTGGCTCTCCGCCCTCTTTTGAACATGCGGCTAAGCCAATAATAAGCAATGCACTAATCGTTATTCCCATAAGTAACCTTTTCATGGCAATCTCCTTGTGATAATTCTATTCTATCGTGGAGGCTAGACGTTTTCAAATGGGAAATTGTTCCCGTGACCATTGTCTGACACAAAAAACATGTTGCTCAATTATAATCTTCCTTAACCTGAATTATGGATAAGGATTTCTCTCAGAGAAAAACAGCCACGAATTACACTGATTGACACGGATTTTTAAAGTTTTATCTGTGAAATCCGTGAAATCTGTGGCTAAAGAGCTAAAAGTTGAACTTATCCATAACTGAGGTTCCTTAGATTACACTTTCGCAAACGAGAAACTCTTATGCCAAAAAAGAAGATACAACACCCCGGTAATGAGACGCTTCGGCAGGTGGACTGGATCATTCGCCTGCGATGGGTGGCGGTGGTATTCATTTTGTTTTTTGCGCTGCTTGTAAGACTCTTATTCCCTTTCAGCTTTGCGCATGTTCTTCGTATTGCTTTCCTCATTCTGGCGAATAACGTTCTCGCCTGGTTACACTATCGCCATTGCCTGCAGGGACAGAGATCTGTCGAGAGTGCAGCCCAGCTAAACTTGCGGGTACAAATAACCTTCGATATTCTCGTCATCACCTGGTCTGTTCATCTCACAGGGGGTGCAGAGAGTATGATTCTCCCATTTTATCTGGTGCATACCCCTTTGCTGGGCCTGGCGACCTCCCGCCGAACGCTCATAAGACACATAATGCTCATATCCCTTCTCTTAGGCATCCTTTTTGGCTTGGAATACTATGGCATAATCCCGCACATAAATCATATTGATGGTCAGAGCCCAACCTTGGGAGCATATAAAAATCATCGCCGCATAATCAGCATCTGGATGGCAATAACCCTTTTTCTCATTTTGGGCACTTTTATCACCAATTACATCAGAGGGCGTTTTCAGTTTTTATTAGTTACCAAAGAAAAAGCTTTTCTGGAATCAGAGAGTCTCAGAAAGGTTGCTCTTTCACTAAGCTCCACTTTGGATTGGGAAGAAACCCTATACCTTATCCTCGCCAGTCTGAAGAAATTAGCTTCCTACGATACAGCGGCTATCATCCTCTTTGCGGGAGAAGATATAAGGATCATCGCCGGCCAGGGAATCGACACAGAAATGATCAATGCCGAAGCCCCTGCTCAAAGTGACTGCATTAAAAACACCCTGGAAAAAAAAAGAAAGAATATGGCAGACTATATCATGGTAGACAAAGTCTTCTGGAAGGCGCTTGGCAATCCAAATATTGAAAGTGCCTTGTGTATGCCAATGATCTCTCATAACAAATCGCTTGGTCTTTTGGCCATCGGCAGCGAGAAAGCTGATCTATACGAAGAAAAAGATGTTTTTCTCGCTCAATCCTTTGGCAACTATGCCGCCATCTCGTTGGAGAATAGTCAGTTGTACGAAAGCGCCCGCCAGCAAGCGCGCACCGATGGACTAACCGGTCTCGATAATCTTCGCTCTTTACACGAGTATTTGGAAAGAGAGGAACGCCGTTCAAAGCGCTACGGGTACCAGTTCTCCATTCTCATGTGCGACCTGGATAAGTTCAAAGGATATAACGACGCCTACGGTCACCTTGCCGGAGACGATCTTCTACGGGAGCTTGCCACATTAATGACACAAGCGGCCCGCTATAGCGATAAAGTATTTCGCTACGGAGGCGAAGAGTTCACCATTTTATTACCTCATACAAGCAAAGACCAAGCCTATTCCCTGGCAGAACGTTTAAGAAATACCGTGGAAAAGCACAAATTCATTCTGCCAGATACAGGAAAAGCCAGCCACATTACCATCAGTATTGGCATATCTGCTTTTCCGGACGACGCTGTCTCAGCACAATCCCTATTGAAAAAAGCTGATGACGCCCTTTACAAAGCCAAAAAAAACCGGAACAAAGTCGCCAGATATTCCGACTAAAACCTCTCGTGACCTCACTTACCCTCACCCCCCTGCCTAATATCCCTATCATCAAAAAACGCGACGATCTTCCAAAGATCATTTTGGAAAATTGCACGATCGCTTTACAGGATGGCGATATTTTTGTGCTCGCACAGAAAATCGTTAGCAAAACCGAGGGGCGTCTCGTCAATCTAGCGGATGTGGAACCGAGTCCGCGCGCCTTTCAACTTGCTACCGATACCGATAAGGATGCCCGGCTCGTAGAGCTGATCCTGCAAGAGAGCAACGAAGTCATCCGCATCCGCCCCGGCCTCATCGTCGTTGAGCATAAACTCGGCTTCATTTGCGCCAATGCAGGGATAGATCACTCTAACGTAAACCCCCATCCTAGCCTTCCCCCAAGGGGGGAAGGAACTCATTCTCCCCCCCTGCGGGGGTGAGATGTCCGAAGGACAGAGGGGGGGATAGACAATGACGAGTTTGTTTTGCTCCTCCCCAAAAACCCTGACAAATCAGCCCGCGAACTACGCGACGCCCTTCAAGCCGCAACAGGCAAAAAAGCGGGCATTCTTATCATCGACTCGCATGGACGCGCCTGGCGCGAGGGGATCGTCGGCATCACCATCGGCATGGCGGGTGTGCCGGGCGTCGTTGACAGGCGCGGGGATACCGATCTCTTCGGACGCGAGATGCGCATCACGCAGATCGGCGCAGCCGATGAGTTGGCGGCAGCAGCTTCGCTCATGATGGGGCAAACAAACGAGGGCAAGCCCATCGTCCACGCGCGCGGCTTCCCTTATCCGCTTAGGGAGAGTAGACTCAACGAACTGCTCCGTCCAAAAGAAAAGGATCTATTCCGATGACAGATTTAAGTGGAGAAGCCTTCTGGAACGAAATGGCCGATTTGGTCACGAGCAAAGCAATTATCATAGATCGTCCCAAAGGAAAAGCTCATCCACGCTATCCTGAGCTGATCTACCCCTTCGATTACGGATATCTGGAAGGAACATTTGCTGCCGACAGAGACGGGATCGACGTTTGGACCGGCTCACAGGCAAACCGTGCCCTAACTGGTATCTTGACCACCTATGATACTTTTAAAGGTGATGCCGAGATCAAACTTTTGCTTGGCTGCACAGAAGAAGATGTAAAGACCATCGTCAACTTCATCCCGGATTTTATACGTTACCTGTACGTCACAAGAGATAAGGAGGAAAAATAATGCACGGACTTGTTTCTCTCCTGCCTGAACCCTATTACACGCAAGTTGAAGAGATTTGGCAAATGCTTGAAAACGAATGTAACCTAACGGGCATTAAAGTGACTCCCTTCCCGCATTTCTCATGGCTTATCGCCAGTGATT
The DNA here is from genome assembly GCA_964581545.1 of uncultured Anaerolineaceae bacterium. Taxonomy (GTDB): domain Bacteria; phylum Chloroflexota; class Anaerolineae; order Anaerolineales; family Villigracilaceae; genus Desulfolinea. The sequence continues at coordinate 40,510 of CAZOOX010000005.1, read as the reverse complement.
TTGATTGGGGCGCTCTTGAAAGGACCCTGAAAGAAATTGCTCATAAAACGCGCCCCTTCACTGTCAACACCGGTGGCATCGGAGTATTCAGCGGAATCAGCCCCGTGATCTTCATTCCTGTCATTCGCACACAAGCATTGAACAAACTTCACCAACGTATTTGGGACGCGATCCAGCCACTCGGCGAGGAGATCAGCTCCTATTATGCACCGCAAAACTGGATTCCGCACATCTCGCTCGCCTATATGGATGTCACGGAAGAAAACATCTCTTGCGCCATGCAAAAACTTGCCTTCAAAAGTTATAACTGGGAGATCAAAGTCGATAATATCAGCTTCATATACGAACCGGAGGACACGACAGGAACACTTCAACATCAATTCAAATTTCAAGGAAAATAAATTGTGAATATCCCCAAAGATTATCAAGACCTTTTTTCTGACAAAAGCAAAGCGTTGCTTTTTCTCGCAACCATTATGCCAGATGGCACACCGCAAGTCACCCCTGTTTGGTTTAATTTAGACGAAGAAGGGCACGTTCTTGTCAACACAGCAGCGGGGCGTGTCAAAGACATCAACATGCAAAAGCGCCCGCGCGTGGCGATGGTCATCCAAAACTTGAACGATCCCTATCGCTATGTGCAAATTCGCGGAAAAGTTGTTGAGCGCACAACAGAGGGCGCAGATGCACACATCAACGTGCTGTCACAAAAATATATGGGCAAAGATTGGCGCTCAACAGCGAAAGAAACGCGCGTGATCTTCAAAATTTCAACAGATAAATTTAGCGGGCATTAAATAGAAAGTGATGAGTGATAAGCAATCTGTTTTTCACTCATCACTCCTCACTTCTCTCATTAGCTCTTCTTCTCTTTCCCGCTCCAACTGTCAATATCCATCCGCAGCACCGCTGTGATTTTCAAGTCAGTGTCCGATGTTGATTCATAATCGACATCCGGTTTTAATTCAGGGAAATGCTTATCCATCAACAATTGCAATCCGCGCTTGGCTTCATCATTATCTTCCACGACCGAGAGTTTCCCAAAAACCACAACACCCTTGTATTCCACGCCAAAATTCATCGCGCGCTCTGCTAATATCCAATCTCCCATCTCGCTAACATTCAAATTTGCTTTCGTCCCGCCTTCGGCCATCTCAAAAGTACGGCCTTTTCGTGCGCCATGAAAATAGATGGCATGTCTTTCAGCATCATAAGCAAAATTACGCGCCACTGTAAAAGGCTGTCCGTCTTTGCAGGTTGCTAAAACGCCATATCCAGCGCGGTCTAAAAGTGCAATGATCCACTCTTTATCTGTGATCTCACGATCATGACGCCGCATTTTGGTCAGAGATTCGCCCATAAAAAAACTCCTTTATCAAGATGATTAGGCGGGGATTATAATAGGATTTATGAATGAACTCCATCATTTCCTCCGAACGCGGAGATCAATCCGCCGCTTCAAACCTGACCCTGTGCCTGCTTCCCTTGTGGATAGAATTCTCAGTACCGCAACTTTTGCCCCCTCTGCGCACAACTTGCAACCCTGGCGTTTTGTGCAGGTCGAAAGTGTTTTCGCCAAAGAAAAGCTCGGGGCGGCGTTGACCGGAAAAATGCGTACAGATATGGATGCCGAAGGTGCCGAGCCAGCCCAAATCACGAAGCGTGTCGAGATTTCCCTCCGACGCATTGATGAGGCCCCCGTCATCATCCTGCTTTGCCGCGACAAGATTGCTATCCGCAAAGAAGAGCCAGAAGAGGAGATTATGGGCATCCAGTCCGTTGCGCTGGCAGGGCTGCAATTAATGCTCGCCGCTCATGCTGAAGATCTCGGCGCAAATTGGATATGTTGGCCACTTTACGCGCAGCAAGAAATAATAGATATATTAGATCTATCAAAAAATTGGCAGCCGGAAGCTATGATTTTTTTAGGCTATGCCGATGAAGAACCAAAAGATGCTGACCGAGTATCTGCAATGGAATTGAAAATCTTCAAATAGAGGTTACTCAAAAAAAATAGGCTAAAATTAGACCCTGATGAAAATTAGTTCTTTTTTCGCGCCGCCCATCTTTAGAGGTAATGAAGAAAAAACGCTAAAAGCCATCACGCTCAATGCTTCATTGTGGACAATAGCTTCTTTGCTGGCTTTCGCACAAATCGGGGTTTATCTTGATGAAGACATGTCCATTTTCTTTAGCATCATCAACCTCTTTTTCCTAGCGATCTGTTTTGCTGCGCGCTATGCGCTTCACAAAGGCTGGTTGGCATGGACGAGCATCAGCTTGTTAGCCCTCGGCATCATTCACCTAACCTCATCAATTTATGCATTGGGTACTGTTCGCACGCCAGCCAGCATCACCTATTTTTTGATCGTGCTGATCGCAGGATTTCAATTTGCAAGGAAAGGTGTGATTTTTTCGACCATTAGCATTGCATTTATTCTTTCAGCCCTTATTTTTGCTGAGAGCAATCACCTCCTCCCCAAAGCGGACTTTAGCGTTGGCATAACTCAGTGGGTCATCTATATTGCTCTCTTTGGGGCAACAGGCAATCTTATGTTAATAGCGATACGCTCCATTCAACGCTCTCTACAACATGCACAGGTTGAAAATATAGCGCGCAAACATGTAGAAGAGCGCTTACGCATTTTCTCTCGGGCAATTGAGCAAAACCCTGTCTCCATTATGATCGTAAATACTGCCGGTCTTATTGAAGAAGTTAACCCAAACTTCCTAGAACTGTCTGGCTACGCGAAAGAAGAAGTTCTTGGCAAAAAGCCGAGCATTTTAAAATCCGATTATCATTCGGACGCTTTTTATGAAAACCTGTGGAAGACCATAAGCTCGGGCAAAGAATGGCACGGAATCTTTAATAACAAAAAAAAGAATGGTGAGCATTATTGGGAAAAAGCATCCATCTCTCCGGTTCTGGATGAAAACAACAAGATCACACATTATGTTGCGGTCAAAGAAGATGTTACCGAGCAAAGAAAAGCCCAAAAAAAACAAGCGAAAACAAATAGACAACTACAGGAACAGCTTAAAAAAATCAACAATTTACAGAAAACGCTCAAAAAACAAGCCCTGCACGATCCATTAACCGGACTGCATAATCGTCACTATATGGATGAAATGCTTGAGAAGGAGTTCTCGCGCGCCAAACGCGAAAAGCACCCTATCAGTATCGTCTTGCTTGATCTGGACTATCTAAAGAAATTCAACGACCTTGGCGGCCATGCCACAGGCGACCATGCTCTCCAGGTCTTTGCAATGCAACTCAAAACATCCCTGCGCGAAGAAGATACCGTCTGTCGTCATGGCGGAGATGAATTTGCCATTATCCTGCCAAATACAAGCGGCAAAGACGCTCTTGCGCGCATAGAAGAACTACGACAAAAAACAGAAAAGCTCCCACCGATCCAGCGCGCAGGAGAAAATCTCCATATCAGCTTCACCGCCGGAATCGCCACCTATCCCGCACAGGGAAAAACAAGTGCCGAAGTCATCACCCATGCCGACATTGCCCTCTACAGTGCCAAATCAAAAGGGCGCAACCGGGTTGAATTATTCAGTGAGAAAAAATTATGAAAATCACAGCATTGGCAGGTGGTGTTGGCGGCGCAAAACTCGCGCATGGCCTTGCACAAATTCTCTCGCCCGAAGAACTTACGATCATCGTCAACACGGGGGATGATTTTGAACATCTTGGCTTATCTATCTCGCCCGACCTCGATACCGTTTGCTACACACTAGCAGGATTGGCAAACCCGATTACAGGATGGGGGCGGATAAACGAATCGTGGAACGCTGCTGAAAATATCGCCAAGCTGGGGGGACCAACGTGGTTTCGGCTTGGTGATCGTGACCTCGGCACCCACTTGATGAGAACATCTCGGCTAAAGAAAGGCGACTCGCTCTCAGCAATTACGCACGATTTTTGCAAAGCGTGGGGTATCGAACACAGTATTCTGCCAATGACAGACGATTCCGTACACACAATGGTCAACACCCTCGAACAGGGAGAACTTCCTTTTCAGGAGTATTTTGTTCATCAACGCTGCGAACCGAAAGTGATCGGCTTCCGCTTTGATGGTGCTGAGAAAGCGCTTCCGACGCCGGGGGTTCTTGAAGCGATCAACAGCGCCGATGCGGTGATCATTTGCCCATCCAACCCCTGGGTGAGTATTGATCCTATTTTAACGGTGGCAGGGTTGAGACAAGAGCGAAACGCTCATCGTCCTATCGTTGCAGTCTCCCCTATTATCGGAGGAAAGGCAGTGAAAGGTCCCGCAGCAAAAATGTATACAGAGCTGGGGATCGAAGCATCCGCTTTAGCTGTGGCAAAACACTATCGCAGTCTTCTTGATGGTTTCGTTTTTGATCAGGTTGATATAGCTCTAAAAGATAAGATCACCTTGCTAGGTATAAAGACATTAATAACAGATTCGATAATGAAAAACATGGAAGGGAAGAAACGCCTCGCCAAAGATGTGCTAAAATTCATCCATACTTTGTTTTGAAAGGATTTTTATGACCATCTGGGCAATTGTGCCTGTAAAACCTTTGCGGCGTGGGAAGTCTCGTTTGGCTGACACACTCACTGAAGATGAAAGAGCCAAACTAAACAGCCATTTACTTTCTCACACCCTGAAAACGCTAAAGGAAACACCCAACGTAGCAGAAGTTCTGGTCGTAAGCCGTGACCCAAAAGCATTAACTATTGCCCGCAACCATGATGCGCGCACTATCCGAGAAAATGGCGCTCCACACTTAAATACAGCTTTAGAACGAGCAACGGCTGTAGCAAAAATGTACACAACCAATGGTGTTTTGATCTTGCCGGCAGATCTACCTTTAATTTCACAAAAGGATATAGAGAAACTCATTACTGCTGCCAATGGCGGAAAGCGTGTTGTTGTTATCACTCCTGATCGCCACAAAAACGGAACAAATGCTCTCCTTATTTCCCCTGCAGGCATTATTGATTATGACTATGGGGAGAATTCATTCGAACGCCATTGCGAAAACGCGCGTAAAGCAGGTGCAAGGCTAGAGGTTTGCGATTTACCTTCAATAGAATTAGATCTTGACTTGCCTGAAGACCTGGAGTTAGTTGCTGAAAAGTTTAATTTTTCCTTTGCGAGTCAATAAATACTTTGTACATCTTCGCGTTTAGCAAGAAGATGTAAAGTATCTAAAGTCGAAAGAAAAATACAGATCAAAGGGGGAAGAATGCGATGTGGATGTCACGTATACAACGTGACCTACCGTTGACGGATACTCTAGCGCCCGCAAGAGTAACTCACAGATACTTTCCAAATCGTAGGTCATACTTGTGTGTGACATCAAATAGTTAGACGAACTATTTTTTTTAGATTCTTAGATTCAAGGAGAGTTCTATGACCGATATTATGCGCCCGATCAAATTTAAAAGCCTTTTGCGCTGGATGCTTGAAGAGTACGCAAGTCAGAGAAGCATCTTTTCCATCTCTGAAGGAAAATTCTATTACAAGAAGGATAAAGCCTACTTCGAGATATTTGGAGAAAAGTGCGAAACCGCGATCGGCCCCGCTGCAGGCCCTGCCACTCAGCAAGCCATGAACCTGGCTGTTTCTTATCTCACCGGCGGGCGCTTTTTTGAATTGAAAACCGTCCAAATTTTGGATTCGCTTGAGATCGAAAAACCCTGTATTGATATTCCCGATGAAGGCTACAACACCGAATGGTCTACCGAGTTCAGCGTACAGGAAGCCTTTGAGGAATACGTAAAGGGTTGGTTCCTCGTCCATATCCTAGACAAGATGCTCGGTATCTCGCAACTTGGCAAGCGCGGCTTCATCTTCAATATGAGTGTGGGCTACGACCTTGAGGGTATCAAGTCTCCAAAAATTGACGGCTTTATTGAAGGGTTGAAAGACGCTTCTGAAACCGAGATATTCCAGGAATGTGTGCGTGACTTGAAAGCCGCCATCGAAGCTGGAGAGATTCCCAATATCAGCGACGCTGCTTACGCAGATACAATTTCGCCGAAGATTTCCAACTCCATTACTCTCTCCACCATGCACGGGACTCCTCCCGATGAGCAAGAAGGGATTTGCCGCTATCTAATTGGCGAGAAAAAGGTGCACACTTTTGTCAAACTAAACCCGACCTTGCTCGGCTACGATTATGTGCGTGACGTTTTTGACCGACAAGAATTTGATCACATCGAAATGAAGCCCGAATCTTTCGAGCACGACATGAAATATGACGATGCGATCAAGATGATCCAGTCTCTGAAGGATTTTGCTGTTGAGAATGGTGTTGAGTTCGGCGTCAAGCTGACGAATACACTCGCGGTCATCAACGACGGACGCAGACTCCCGACCGGCGAGATGTATATGAGCGGTCGTGCACTCTATCCGCTGACGGTCAATCTCTCCAACAAGCTCGCACAGGAATTCGGGGGCGACCTCGCCATCTCGTATTCGGGTGGCGCAACCTATTTCAATATCGACGATCTGTTCACAAGCGGTATCAAGCCGATCACACTGGCGACCGACCTGTTGAAGCCAGGCGGATATTCACGGTTATATCAACTGGCGAAGGTCCTCGAGCGCCCAATGGTAGATGATCCATCCAGAGAAATTGATCTGGAAAAACTCAACAAAGTCGCAGCTGATTCCATTAAGGACGAGCGCTATCACAAGGAAGCTAAACCCGACAAGCCAATGAAGACCGACCAGAAACTCGGCCTGCTTGACTGCTTCGTGGCGCCCTGCGTTGTGGCTTGCCCCGTCCACCAGGATGTGCCCGAATATATCCAGTTGGTCGCGGAAGAGCGTTTTGTGGAAGCCTATGAGTTGATCATCTCATCCAATTCAATGCCATTCATAACGGGGTATATTTGTGAGAGTGCCTGCGAACTGAAATGCGTACGCAACGATTACGAAGAAACCGTGCGCATCCGTGACATCAAGCGGATTGCTTCGGAACGAGGTTTTGACGAGGTGATGGACAAGCTCGAGCAAAAGACACCCCATCGAAATGCGAAAGTCGCCGTCGTCGGCGCTGGCCCCGCTGGATTATCTTCTGCCTACTTCCTCGGACGAGAAGGTTTCGAGGTGACCGTCTTCGACAAGACCGACAAGATCGGCGGCATGGTCACACACGGCATCGCTGATTATCGTGTGCCCGATGAAGCCATCGAAAATGACGTTGAACTCGTCAAGAAGATGGGTACGAAATTCGAATTAAATTGCGATCCTGCCATCGATGTGGATAAACTCAAAGCCGATGGTTTTGATTATATCCATCTCGCTATCGGAGCGTGGAAATCCCGCGACTTACGAGTGGAAGGCGATACAGATAAAGTGCTCGGTGCGATCAAATTCCTCCGCGAATTCAAAGATGCGCCCGTTATCGAGACCCACAGCTCTGAATTTTCTATTGTAGAAATGCCTACAATGGACTTGGGCAAAAATGTAGCTGTGATCGGGGCTGGAAACTCCGCCATGGACGCAGCTCGCGCAGCTCTGCGTGTCAAAGGTGTAGAAAATGTTTCGATCATCTACCGCCGCTCCCGCAAAGAGATGCCTGCCACCCGCGAAGAATTTCTTGAAACCACACACGATGGCGCTGTTTTCCATCAGTTGGTCAATCCCGTCAGTCTGCACGATGGCGTGCTGAAATGCCAGCAAATGAAACTCGGCGAGAAAGACGCCAGCGGACGCCGCCGCCCGGTTCCCGTGGAAGGCGAATTCATTAATTTCGAGATCAACACCGTCATTACCGCCATCGGCGAATTGGTCGAATACGAACTGCTCGAAAAGAATCAACTTATGGCCGATGAAAAAGGTGATATTCCCGTCAATGAATATCACGAAACCAATGTTGAGAATGTCTATCTCGGCGGCGATGCCTATCGCGGCCCATCATCCATCATCGAAGCGATCGCCGATGGACGCGCGATTGCTGAAGGCATTATCGAAAAGGAAAATGTCACCAAAGGCTACATCAAGACCGCGCCTGAATATGAATTCGACACAGAAAAACGCTTTGGCGAGATCGCCGAGCGTAAAGCAGCGCTCAATGCACAAGTTAGCACCGAAGAGTTTGACTTGAACTTCAAGGCATCTGCCGACCGCTGCCTTTCCTGCAATATCGTCTGCAACAAATGCATCGAGGTCTGCCCGAATATCGCCAACTTCCCGATCAAGGTCGAAGGCTTCCAAGACCCGAATCAAATTTTGCACATCGAAGGTCTCTGCAACGAGTGTGGCAACTGCGAAGTCTTCTGTCCTTACGACAGCGATCCTGCCAAAGATAAATTTACCCTCTTCTGGAGCGAGACAGAATTTGACAAATACACCGGGCAAGAAGGTTATGTATACACTGGTGAGAATACGCTCAAGATGCGCCATCATGAAGGTATTTATAACCTCGTCATGGAAAACGGCGGTGCGCGCTTCGCAGATGCCTCTGTTCAGGTAAACGCCGAAATGCAGGCGCTGCTGAAAATGATCGACACTGTACAAATCGATTACTCATACCTGCTACATCTCGATCCCGTCGCATAGATTTATAGAGCGCGGATTTACGCGGGGCAGGCGGATTTTCACAGATTTTTTAGTTTGATCCGCACAATCCGCCAAATCCGCGTTCCATTCTTTTTGAATATGTTTGACCAAACTGTCACCTTCCTTCACACCAGCGACCTTGACGCAACCGCTGAATTCTATGAAGAAATCCTCGAACTCCCCCTCGTGCGGGATCAGGGTGTCTGTCGGATTTACAAAACCAGCAAGGATGCCTATCTCGGCTTTTGCACACATCTGGACGAAACGCCCGTGTCAAAAAACATCATCCTGACCCTCGTCACCGACAATGTGGACGCCTGGTATGCCACCCTCCTGGCGAAAGGCGTAGAAATCACAAAGCCGCCCACGCATAATCCCAAATATCAGATTTACCATTTCTTCTTCAAAGACCCTAACGGCTACACGCTAGAAATTCAGCGTTTTGATGAGGCTTTATAAAGGTGTACAATAGGGGCTTATGAAATCAAAAAAGCTCGATATTTCAGTAATTTCTGCAACAAAAACTCTTCTCAGCGCTATTGCGCTGGAAAGCCTGATAGTCTTTTTGGCTTTGGCGTTTCAGCCATCTGCCCCTGAGAGCAGGGTGGTTTTTCTTTATTCCGCGCCACGTTTTGCAGAAATGCTCATTGCGCTTTTCGTTGCAGGGATTGCAATTTGGGGACTCAAAGCCCAAGAAAAAATCACCGCGTTGTTTGAACAGAAAATCGCCATTTACAACGGACTTGCCCTTTTCATCATTAGCCGCTTGGCACTGATTCTCTTGCAAATCTTTGCCCAAAAACCTGACTTAGGCTCCACAATTGGATACGTTGAGCACATACGCCCTCTCTCGTTCTTTTTTTCACTGATCGGTTTTGAAATTACACTCTGGGCACTTATGCTCCAGAAGAAAAACAAATTCATTCTAACTGCATGGGGACTTCTCAGCACATTTACCATATTTAGCACTTCATTCTCATCCTCATCTCTCACAGAGTGGGCATTTTTTGGTATTTGGATATTCTCAACACTTATTATGTTCATCAACCTCCAAGAAAATTCAAGCAATTTATTCGCAGCCATCCTTATTGCCCTAATCGCTTTTTTATTCCAAATCAGCTTACAAGCCATGTTGCGCCCCTACGCCACCGAGCAATTCTATTTTCAGGAATGGTCATCCGAAACCATGATGCAAACCGTCTCGCTGAAAGACCTGCAAGACAAACCCCTCGAAACACTTTCCAACATCCACACCAAGCCGCCTGGTTTCGATGCCATCAGAGCAATACTCGTCCATGTTTGGCCCGCGCATGATATACAAACATCTCTTTTGCACGCAGACTTTCTGCTTTATCAACTATGGGCTTTACTATATAGTATTCTTGGAGCATTTTCTTTTTTGTGGCTGCTTGAGCTCACAAACAGAAAACTTGCTATCATAGCATCCTTTGCCCTCCTACTGCACCCAGCCTCCATCCAGTACTCAACATTATTAGACAGCAACTTTCTAACAGTATTTCTTGTCTTTTCATTTTATTATTTACTGTGGAAAATCAAAAACAACCACGATATTCCCATCTCCGCAATGATCATTATCGTGCTCGCACTTTTCTTTACCAGAGCAATTTTTCAACTCCCTTTTATCATTGTAGCCGGGCTATCGCTCTTTATACTCAAGGTAGAAAAAAGAAAAATTCTACTTTTTCTCACAATTACTGGAATTATTGCTGTCATCTTTGGCATAAAACAATATGATAAATTTGGCATTCTTTCAACATCTTCCTTTACAGGTTTGAACCTAAACCGCTCAGTTGGCAATCCAAACTTTACTGATTATTGGGTGCTTGATATTGACTTTCAAGAACAAGACAGCTCATTACCAGATGTTCTGACACGAACAAAAAAAACAGATGGTTCAATAAATTACAACCATATACAATATCTAGAATATAATCAAGAGCTTACTGAAGACTATATAGACTACATGCTTACAACACCTTTGCCAAAGATCTTTCAATCTTATTGGGAAAATGTCCAAATCTATTTTAGACCCTCCTCTGAGTACCACACCAAACACACGATCGTTGACCGCCTCCCCTGGAAAGGCATTTATGACAAAATCTTTTCATCCCCTATTCTTCCATCGCTGCTTCTCCTCCTTGGGATACTGTGGCTAACAAAAATTATTCGATCTAAAAATTATCTTACCAGTATCGGATTGCTTTTGCCCGGGTTGTATATCTTTCTCATCACAGTACTATTTGAAAAAGGTGAAAATATGCGTTTTAAATTTTTCTTGGAGCCTGTGATATTCATTTTCCTAGTTTCACAAATATATGATCTAGGCAATTTTTTTTACAACAAAACCCGCTCAACAACTGAAGAAATCTCGGCTTGATACAAATATCCTTACGAAAACAACTATGTCAAAACTCAAACAACCTAACTCAAAAATGTGCTTCGTCTGCGGATTGGAAAACCCGCTTGGCTTAAAACTGCATATCTACCAAACCGAACCTGGCGTGATCGAAACAACCTATACCGCTCCTGATCATTTTCAAGGCTACCCTGGAGTCTTGCATGGCGGGATCGTTGCTACCATCCTCGACGAGATCAGCGGACGCGCTCACATGGGTGACCCATCCGAGCCGAGGTTCATGTACACGGGCAAGATGGAAGTGAAATATCGCAAGAATGTTCCGATTGGTGTTCCGCTAAAAATCATCGGTAAAGCTGGAAAAACCAAAAAGCGCACAGCCGAGGGTTGGGCAGGTGTTTATCACCCTGACGGAACTTTGCTCGCTGAAGCATCAACGCTCTTGTTCAACCTGCCGCAAGACACCCTTGATAACACAGATTTGGAAGCCCTGGGATGGAAAATTTACCCCGACTAAAAAAAGAAGAAAGTAACAAGAAAATAAGCATCCTCGGGAGTATAATAAGGGTGCTTGTTTTTTTAATCTAACACGGAGGAATATCTGTGATCACTCAATATCATCGTCCCAAAACCTTGGCCGAAGCCTTGACCTTGATCGCCCAGCCGAAAACTTACCCTCTCGGCGGCGGGATAAAATTGAATCAGTTCAGCAACGATGAGTATGCCGTTGTCGATCTGCAAGCTCTTGGAATGAATCTTGTCGAGAAAAAAGGCAACGCGCTCGAAATTGGCGCAACAGCAACTTTGCAAGATCTACTCGATGCACCTGATATGCCCAAATCGCTGAAAAAGGCTATTCAGCATGAAGCCAGTTTAAACACCCGTAATGTCGCCACTGTAGCTGGGACATTGGTCGCATCCGATGGTCGCTCTCCTTTTGCCGTGATGATGATGGCTCTCGATGCAAAGATCACTTTGCGAAATACGAATAACGAAGATGAAAATATTCAACTTGGTGATTTTTTGCCCATGCGCGAAGAGATGCTGGAAAATAAACTCATCACCCAAATCAGCATCCCTGCAAATGCCAAATCCGCTTATGAATATGTAGCGCGCACACCCGCGGACAAAGCCATCGTTGGCGCAGCACTGACCCAATGGTCTGCTGGACGCACCCGCCTTGTCATTGGAGGCTGGGGAACATCTCCCGCTTTGGCGATGGATGGCAAAGGCACAGAGGGCATCGAGGCCGCGGCGAAGAACGCAACTCATGATGCAAGCGATCAGTGGGCATCTGCAGAGTACAGGCAGGATATTGCAATAACCCTGGCAAAAAGATGTCTTGATGGCTTAGTGGACTAAAGAGTCTCTTAGCTTTCCCTCAGACTCCCCTCCTATGCATCTCCCCCTCAGTACTATTCTCCACGGCGACGTGACAGAAAAGCTGAGTTCTCTGCCTGAGAACTCGGTTGACTTGATCTTTGCCGACCCACCCTATAATCTGCAATTGCAAAAGGATCTGTGGCGACCTAATATGACGAAGGTTGACGCGGTGGATGATGCCTGGGATCAGTTCAGCTCTTTTGAGCAATATGACATTTTCACAAAAGCGTGGCTCTCAGCCGCAAAGCGCGTACTCAAGGATACAGGAACGATTTGGGTGATCGGTTCTTATCATAATATCTACAGAGTCGGTGCAATTTTGCAGGATCTGGGCTATTGGATTTTGAACGACATTCTCTGGATCAAGACCAATCCCATGCCGAATTTTCGGGGAGTACGCTTTGCCAATGCCCACGAAACCCTGCTTTGGGCACAGAAGAAAAAAGGGGCAAAATACACCTTCAACCATTTTACGATGAAAGGATTGAACAACGACAAACAAATGCGCTCCGATTGGGTTTTGCCTATCTGCACTGGCGCAGAACGGATTAAGATAAACGGCAAAAAAGCACATGCCACACAAAAACCCGAAGCCCTACTCTACAACGTGATCGCATCATCATCCAAACCCCGAGATGTAGTGCTCGATCCCTTTTTTGGGAGTGGGACAACGGGCGCGGTGGCGAAAAAGTTACACCGCAACTGGATCGGTGTCGAGCGTGAAGAACGCTATGTCAAAATAGCGCAAGAACGAATAGATGCCATAGATGCTGGGGAATACCGCGAAGATGTTTATTTGGCGGGCGTAAAATCAACGGAAGCAAGAATCCCTTTTGGCATGCTGCTCACAAATGGAAGCCTGCATCCCGGAGAGCGTCTCTGGTTTGGCAAGCGGAGCGATATCCACGCTACGATCCTGGCAAATGGGCATATCCAACATAATGGAATGGTCGGATCTATCCACAAAATTGCTAAATCGCTCAAAAATGCCCCCTGCAATGGCTGGGATCATTGGTATTACGAAGAAAACGGTGAAAGAAAAAAAATCGATGAGTTGCGACAACGCATCCGCAGAGAAATGGTGAAGAAAACAGAATGAAAAAATACCGTTGGATTTTTATTGGCATAGGCAGCTTATTGTTGATCGCTGCTGGTACTTATTTCTGGGCAATAGGGTTAATGAATTCGCTCTACAATTATCGCTCACTTTTGCATGACAATCCCCCTGCTCCGGCTGAGGCTTTTGAGTGGGCAAGCGAAGACCCGATCACTCGCCGCGTTGTCTTTATTCTGGTCGATGCGCTTCGAGATGACACCGCTCATAACGCAGAGGTTATGCCTTATCTCAATGAATTACGCGCACAGGGGGCTTCGGCAACATCGCACAGCCAGGAGCCGTCTTACTCTGCGCCCGGCTATAGCGTGATCAACACAGGTGCTTGGCCACATCTTAGCGATGGGCCTGCTATGAACCTTGCCTATGAGAAAATCCCGACTTGGACACAGGATAATCTTTTTTCAACTACGCATCGGGCGGGGCTAAAAACAGCTATTGCCGGTTATTATTGGTTTGAAAAACTCATCCCCCAAACTGATGTGGATGCCAGTTTTTACACCCCGCTCGAAGATGACAGCGCCGATCGTGCTGTTGTGGATGCTGCGCTCCCGTGGCTTGATTCGGGCGAGTATCAATTTGTATTTATCCATCTCGATCAAGTAGATTATGCCGGACATCACGAGGGCGGGCCGCAAGACCCACGCTGGGATGCCGCTGCCGGACGTGTCGATGGCTACATCAGCGAGATCGTTTCACATCTTGACCTTGAGCTTGATACCCTTTTAATTACATCTGATCACGGACAAATTGATTCCGGTGGACATGGCGGCGGAGAGGAAATTGTACTAACAGAGCCATTCATTCTCGTCGGTGCTGGCGTCAACCCCGGCCAATACCCCGATATTCGAATGATCGACATTGCCCCCACAGTAACCACATTACTCGGTGCAAATATCCCTGCAACAAGCCAAGGTCATGTTCTATTTGATATGCTAACGCTCTCTGCCGATCAAAAATCGGTGGTAGAAAAAGCGTTGGATGCACAGCAACGCCAACTTCATGCTGCATATGTTGAAGTGATCGGCGGTGATCCTCTCCCCATTCGCGAAGATATGGGTGTCGTTACAGGCACGGAATTTGCCATAGATGCGATGCTGCTCCAAGCAAAAAACAATGAACGCCATACTCGCTATACTTGGCCCATCGTTTTTTTCGTTTTTCCAGCTTACGCACTCTTTAGATCATGGAATGACAAATCCATACGCTGGCTTCTTGGCGGAGCGGTCGCCTATGTGGCTCTTTTCAATTCTCGCTATGCCATCCTCGATGGGCGAAAATATTCGCTCAGCTCTGTGATCAGCATAGATGAGCTTGTTGTATATAGCGCAACAACAATAGTTATTGTGCTTGGCTTAGTCTGGTTAGCCCTTATGCTCAAACTAGGCATTTTCAAAAAAGGTGTGCAAAAAACAGCCGAAACAAGCCTCTTGCTAACAGGGATCACTCTCTACTTACTATCCCTTCCTATTTTATGGAATATTGGCGTCAACGGAATACTTGTCGATTGGGCATTGCCTGAATTCCCTGTTCTTTTCCGCGCATTTCTCTCTCTTGTCCAAACTATGATGGTCGCAATAATGGGCATTTTATTAACCGGAGCAGGAGCATTGGTAGCTAGATTTACTAAAAAATCATAATCTATATAGCTTTCCTTATCAGAAAAAAGTTCCAAAAGGAGCAATCATGAACATCCAATTAAAAGTAAACGGTACAGATCATCAAGTTCACGCCCTGCCGGGCGACACCCTTCTTTCTACATTACGCAAGCTGGGATACCATAGCATCAAATTTGGGGATGAGCATGGTCTCAGCGGCGCAGATACCATCTTGTTTGACGGCAAGCCCGTCAACGCCGGGATGATGCTCGCTGCGCAGGCAGAAGGGCACGAGATCGCCACCCTCGAGGCTTTGGGAGAGCATCCCGAACAGGGCTGGAAAAAGACGGGCGGATTGCATCCCCTTCAGCAGGCATTTATTGAAACGGGTGCCATCCAGTCTGGCTACTGCACCCCGGCACAGATCATGGCTGCCTACGCCCTGCTTGAAGAAAATCCAAACCCCACCGAAGATGAAGTCAGGGAGGCGCTAGCGGGCATTCTTGATCGCGAAACAGGTTATGTTAAACCCGTTCAAGCTGTCTTGCGTGCCGCTGCCGTGATGCGGGGCGAAGCCGTTGATCCCATCAACGGGAACGGCGTCTGGCTCGAAACAGAACCCGCCCCCGAAGATGATGCGCCCGTTTTGGATGGTGGCCCGCTCACGCAGACACAGGTCTCGCCTAAAGTTGTTTTGACTGAGAAAAGATCGCCTTATGCCACCGTCGGGAAATCCAAGCCCAAAGTGGATTCCGTCAAACTCGCACAGGGTAAATCTGCCTTCGTTGCTGATTTTGAAATGCGTGGCATGCTCCATGCGAAGGTGCTTAAATCGCCCCATGCCCACGCCCTTATCAAGAAAATTGATGCCAGCAAAGCGCGTGCTTTGCCCGGCGTTGCCGCTGTTCTCACGCACGAAGATATTCCGCGCGTTGTCTGGTCTACAGCGGGGCAGTCCGATCCAATTCCGGGGCCGCTGGATACTTTTTCGCTGGATAAAAAGGTTCGGTACGTAGGGGACAGGGTAGCGTTCGTCGCCGCCGAGACACCCGAGATCGCCGAGCAAGCCCTGGGCATGATCGAGGTCGAGTACGAAGTACTTCCCATCCTATTAGATATAGCCGAAGCGATGAAGCCCGGCGCACCCATCCTGCATGATGAACCCGAGTATGTCGATTTCGCCGATTCAGACGCATCCCGCAATTTGGGCGCCGAGATCCGCATTGACATCGGCGATGTGGAGAAAGGTTTTGAAGAAGCCGACCGTGTTTTCGAGAGCGTTTACGATGTCTCGAAGGTGCAACAGGCGCATATTGAGCCGCACGTTGTGGTCACTTATTGGGACGAGAATGACAGATTGGTTATACGCAGCAGCACGCAAGTCCCCTTCCACATGCGCCGCATGCTGGCTCCTGTGCTGGGATTGCCTATCAAGCGCATCCGCGTCATCAAACCCCGCGTAGGCGGTGGATTTGGCGGCAAGCAGGAAGTGCAGGTTGAAGACATCGCCGCCCACCTGACCATCGCCACCGGCCGTCCCGTGATGCACGAAAGCACCCGCGAAGAAGAATTTACATCGAGCCGCTCGCGCCACCCGATGCGCATCTGGATGAAGACGGGCATCAAATCTGACGGCACGATGACGGCGAACGAGATGAAAATTCTCTCCGATACAGGCGCTTACGGCGGGCACGCGCTGACTGTGACGGGTAATACGGGGCATAAGTCGCTCGCGCTCTACGTTGGTGATGGTGAATATCGGAAGAATCCTAATATCCGCTTCCATGCCGATGTGGTTTATACCAACCGCCCGCCCTCGGGCGCATATCGTGGCTACGGCGTGCCCCAAGGATACTGGGCACTCGACCGCCACCTTGAAAAGATCGCCCGCGAAATGGGCTTTGACCCCATCGAATTCCGCATGAAGAACGCCCTGCGCTCTGGTGAGTTCCACCCCTTCAGCACCGCCTGGAACGAAGGCCGTGAACCCCGCCCAGAAATTATCCACACCGTTGGGCTCGAAGAATGTGTCCGCCAAGGCAAAGCGGCTATTGGCTGGGACCAGAAATTCGGCAACGAAGCGTGGAGCCAGATTTCGCCCACCAAACGCAAAGGCATCGGCATCACCACCGCTATGCAGGGCACCGCCATCCCTTATCTTGACATGGGCGGCGCATCCATCAAACTCAACGACGACGGCTCCTTCAACCTGCTCGTCGGCGCTACCGATCTCGGCACCGGGTCTGACACCGTTTTAGGACAGATGGCAGCCGAAGTCCTCGGCGTTCCCCTCGAAGACATGATCGTCTACTCCTCCGACACCGATTTCACGCCCTTTGATGTCGGCGCGTATGCATCCTCCACGACCTTCGTTTCTGGCGCAGCTGCCACCCATGCCGCAGAAAAAGTTGCAGAGCAGATCAAGGCTCGCGCTGTGATGATGCTGGGAGACGAAAACCTTCAACCTTCAGATATTAAACTGGAAGACCGACACGCAATCGCTCCTGATGGACGCAGGGTCTCGTTAAAAGAAATTGCTCTTGAATCCTTACATCGGAACGAGCAAGAACAGATCATGGCTGTATCATCTTACGTTTCCAAAACATCTCCGCCCCCCTTCGCCGCCCAATTCGCCGAAGTGACCGTGGACACCGAAACGGGACAAGTCGTCGTAGACAAACTCGTTATGGCCGTCGACGGTGGCGTGATCGTCAATCCCATCGCCGCAGCAGGGCAAGTCGAAGGCGGCATGGTACAAGCCCTCGGCTACGCCGTCTGCGAAGAAATGGTCTTCAACGAAAAAGGCGAGATCCGTGAAAAAGACTTCGGCGACTACCACATCTACCGAGCCGACGAAATGCCCGAAATGGAAGTCATCTTCGTCGAAACCTTCGAAGAGAGTCATCCCTTCGGCGTGAAAGCCGTCGCAGAAATTCCGCTCGATGGTGTCGCATCTGCCGTCGCCAACGCCGTTCGCGATGCCGTTGGTGTGGATATTGATGCCAATCCCGTCACGCCAGAGAAGATCTGGAAGGCGATGAAGGGGAAGTAGCAAGTGGCAAGAGGCAAGTGGCAAGTGATTTTGAACACGGAGTTTACGGATTGCACGGAAAAAACTTTGAAGCTGCGAAAAAATGCTGTAAGGAATGAGAATGTCCAAAAGCCCCATCTACACCATCGGCTACGGCGCGCGGGAAATTGACAATCTCCTGCGCGTTTTGAAAGAAAACGATATTCACTATTTGCTCGATATCCGCAGCCGCCCCTACTCAAAATACAAATCCGAATTCTCGAAAAATCCGCTATCGAACGCGGTAGAGAAGGAGGGCATCCGCTATCTCTTCATCGGTGACGCACTGGGCGGACAGCCCGACGATGAAAGCTGCTACACTGAGGGCAAAGTGGATTACGCCAAAGTGGAGGGTAAATCTTTTTACAAAGAGGGCATCGAACGCCTGCATAAAGCCAGCCAGCACGGGGAGCGCGTCGTGCTGATGTGCAGCGAGGGGAAACCTGAAAACTGTCATCGCACAAAGTTGATCGGACAAACTCTCATCGCCGAGGGAGTTGAAGTTTTACATATTGACGAAAAAGATAAGATCATTTCTCAAAGAGATGTCCTGCTTCGTCTCAGCAAGGGGCAGCCCAGTTTATTTGGGGATGATTTTTTGAGCTTCAAGTCGAGGAAGCGGTATAGGGACAATGAAACGTAATGCGACATAAATGTCGCGTTACACAAAGGAGCGGGAATGCCAAAGATCATCACCATCGGCGTATACGGTTTTAGCGAAGACGAATTCTTCGTCCAATTAAAAGCCGCCAACGTAGATCTGCTCTGCGACATCCGCTGGCGGCGCGGGGTGCGGGGATCGAAATACGCCTTTGCCAATCACAAAAGGCTGGCAGCGCGGCTGGAGGAGATGGGCGTCGCCTACATCCATCGCCGTGATCTGGCTCCCACGCCCAAAACCCGCCAAAAGCAAAAAGATGCCGACAAAGCCGAAAAGGTCGCCAAGCGCAAACGGGACGAACTCAGCCCCGCCTTCATCTCCGCTTTTGAAGAAGAAATTCTTGCCAATTTTGATGCCCAAGTCTTTTTGGACGAATTAGAAGATAAAAAGGTGATCGCCCTGCTCTGCGTGGAGCGTGAACCTGCCGCCTGTCATCGCTCGCTGGTAGCCGAGAAATTGGCACAAGCAGTGAGTGGAGATATGATCCATTTGAAACCAAAGAAAGAATTTGCCTAACGAGGAAAGAGGAAAGAGGGTCGCACAGCCTCTTTCCTCACAAAAAAATCTGCGGATAAACACAGGGAGATATTTATGAAAATCGTCATCGTCGCAAAAACACGCATGGGAAGCGGCGCCTGCATCGGGGCATTGACCTTTGACGGGCGTTCGCTGCGTCTCGAAGCGGAAGATAAAGAGACGAATAATCAATTCAACATGGATTATGAAGTGGGGGAAGTTTGGGAAGTGCAGATGCGCTCCGACCCCAATATCATTCCGCCGCACGTGGAGAATGTAATTATTACTGAAAAACGCCGCCTTGCGCTGATGTCAGATATGGCGGAATTCATCAAGCTGCAAATGCCGCCCATCACTGGCGGGCGCGAGGTTATCCACGAGGGTTTGACACGGAAGACCAAAGCGGGGGCGCTCTACCTCGCCAAGCGAACGGGTATTCCGCAGCGCAGCACCTTCTTTTGGATTCCTGAACAGGGTTTGACCCTCGACACAAACGCCAAACGCATCCGTTATCGCTATCCCGACAAGGAGAGCGGATTCACGCTCACCTATACGGGCTTTCAGGAGCCTGTCGAAAAAATCCCCGCTGGGAGCTTGCTGCGCGTCTCGCTGGCACACTGGTGGAGACCGCCCGAAATACCCGAGGGCGAACTGAGATGTTATGTGCAGCTTTCGGGGTGGATCGAATCGGATGGGGAAGATGATGATCGGGAGCAACCAAGAGCAAATCCACGCGTATTACCAAGTTTGGAATCTGCGACAAAGCCGAAAAAGAGCATAAGGAATCTCGAAGGCGCGCAAGTTGATCCTTCTTCCATCCAAAAGATTTTGAAAGAAAAATTCGGCTATGAAGAATTTCGCCCTTTGCAGGAGGAAATCATCCAAAATGTACTGAAAAGGCGAGATTCTCTTGCCATCATGCCAACAGGGAGCGGAAAATCGCTTTGCTATCAATTGCCTGCGACCTTTTTTGACGGGTTGACAGTGGTCGTCTCGCCGCTGATCTCATTGATGGAAGACCAGGTTTTAGAGTTGCAAGAGTGGGGCATTCCTGCGCTTTATTTGAACAGCACGCTCACGCACGCCGAATATATGCACTCAGTGCAACGAATACGCGCTGGTGAAATCAAACTTCTATACGGCGCGCCCGAAACCCTGTTGCGCCCCGAAACGATTCTCATGCTCGAAAATAGTCACGTAGAATCCATCGTGATCGATGAAGCACATTGTATTTCTGAATGGGGGCACGATTTTCGCCCGGAATACCGGCAACTGAACACTTTACGCCACCGCCTGCCCCAAGCCACCACCCTCGCCCTCACCGCCACCGCCACCCACCGCGTGCGCGCAGATATAAAAAAATCGCTTCAAATCACAGATGCAAATGAATTTATAGGCAGTTTTGACCGCCAAAATCTTAGCCTGAGTGTTGTCGATAAAGTTGCGGGTGTGGCACAAGTGCGCGATTTTCTCAATCAACATAAAAAACAGGCGGGCATTATTTATTGCAGCACCCGCGATAATGTCGATAATCTCACCGACCAGCTCCAGCACGAGGGCTTCCCCGTTTTGCCCTATCACGCCGGTATGGATTCGCAAACCCGCCGCACCCACCAACGCCGTTTTCGTTACGAAGACAATCTCATCATCGTCGCCACCATCGCTTTTGGGATGGGCATCAACAAATCCAATGTCCGCTTCATTGTCCATTACGATCTCCCTAAAAATGTCGAAAATTACTACCAGCAAATTGGGCGGGCGGGGCGTGATGGTCTGCCCGCCGATTGCCTGCTCCTTTTTTCCTACAGCGATGTTCGCACGATCCGCTATTTTATTTCGCAAAATGCGCCCGAATTACGTCAGGGAGCCGAGACACGCCTCGATGCCCTGCTCGCCTTTGTAGATGCTCTAAACTGCCGCCGAATTCCCCTTCTGGATTATTTTGGCGAAACATATCAAGGCGGAAACTGCAAAAGCTGTGATAATTGTTTGGATGAAGAAGAATCGGATCGCACGAGAGCTGAGCTTGATACCGTTAAAGAAAACCTGACCGCCCCTGCGCTTTTATTCGTTAAAACAGCCCTTGAAACCCAACAGATTTTCGGCTCCGCACATCTCATTGATATCTTACGCGGATCGCGTGCAAAAAAGATACTCAAGTTTGGGCACGATAAAATCTCCACTTACGGCAAAGGGAAAGAATTTACCAAAGAATATTGGCAGCATATTTCTATCCAATTTATTCGGCTGGGGTTACTAAAACGCACCAAGCCACATGGCTCATTGGTCATCACCGATGCGGGCAAAGAAGTGCTGAATGGTAAAAAAGTTTTTGGCAAGGTAGCTGGTACCTTTGCCAAAGTGATGAAACAAGAACAAGGCAAATACGATTCAACCCTCTTCGAGAAATTACGCGTTCTGCGTGCAAAATTAGCAAGCGTGAAAAATGTCCCGCCCTACGTTATTTTTCACGACCGAACGCTCGTTGATATGGCAAGTTACTTCCCACACACAGAAGCAGATTTGCGCCAGATCTACGGCGTGGGTGGGAGAAAAGTAACGGAGTACGCACCGCATTTTTTACCCCTCATCAAAGCCTATTGTCGGGAAAATGATCTTAAAGCCCTCAGCAAGCAAAAAACGCGCAAGAAACGTCTCTCATCCAAAACGGGACGGCAACGCAGCGAATATGTTTGGAAGCAGTTCCAGTCTGGCAAGAGCATCGATCAAATTGCCGCAGATATGGGTTTTAGACCCGGCACGATTTTCAGGCATCTCCAAAAATCGCTCTCAGACGGTCGGGAGATCAACGCAGAGTATCTAAAAAAATCGAGCAGATTATCTGCCAAAGATGGGCAACGCGTCATCGATGCCTTTGCCGAGCATGGGGATGGCTTTCTCAGCCCCATCTTTAATGCCCTGAATGAAGAAATTTCTTATGAAGAAATCAGGTTATGGAAGATGATCATGGAAGTGGAAAGAGGCAAATCACCCTCATAACTGATGTTAGGCACACGATCTGTTTTTAGAACCTATCCGAAAAATATTTTAGGATGCTCCCTGCGCCGAGGACGGCGGCTAGAGCAATTTTAGGTTAGGTACTTCTCGCTCTCTGCCCCCATCCTACCCTTCCTCTTTCGGGAGAAGGGACAAATTCACCATTGTTCCATTTTCTACTTCATGCTCTACTTTAGAGTGGGCTGACAAATAATATGGGAGCACTCAAGTTCTGTAGAATCCGCATTCCAAAGCCCGCAGGGATATTCATATCCGTGCTACATAGCAACGCCTGATAAATCAGGCTGGGAAGTCGGATTGATCCGGCGCTGCTTTGTAGCCCTGAGATTAATCTCAGGGCGGTCAAGTTGGCACAATCTACACATCTTGAGTACTCCCTATCGAGGGGCTTTTTTGTTTCTGTTTTCTGAAAAGAGTATAATGACAAAAACTTAAACAGAGAGATGGTTTCGTCGATGAAAAAACACTTACTTTTATTCTTTTTTATTCTTACCCTTACACTCAGCGCCTGTAGCACAACACCTGCTGCCGCTCCTGTATCCCTGCCCGTTGATACGGGAGCAACGGCTGTTTCGATGGCATCCACAATGGCGGCAGAGACAATGGCTGCCATCCCCACTGAGACAACAATCCCCACCCCCACTGAAATCCCCTTTTATTTGACAGCACATATTTGGGCAGAGGAACCGCGCGTCCCGATCATCAATTATCATCAGTTTGCACCAAATACATCTTTAAGATCAACTGATCACAAAATCCGAAAAAGAGACTTTCTCGACGGATTGGAAGCACTCAATCAGGCTGGATTTACCCTCATTCACTTGGAAGACTGGATCAATGGCGATCTTTACGTGCCTGAGGGTCGCCGACCATTGGTCTTCACGATGGATGATTTATTTTATAATAATCAAATCCGGATGGATGAAAATGGCGAACCACGCAGGGATACTGGTCTTTCTTTTGCATGGGAATATGGCCAGGAACATCCGGAATTTGGCTTCAAGTGGGCATTATTTTCCAATCTTGGCGATAAATGGTATGCAGATGGTGATGCCGAAGGCAAATGGAAGGATGAACTTGCGCAAAGCCTCATCTGGTGTCTTGACAATGGGGCCCGCGTTTATAATCATACCTACCAGCATATCCGCATGGATAAGAGCGGCGCAGAGGGTATCCTCTGGGATCTGGAACAGAACGATCTCTTTATGCGCGAGTTGCTCGTTAAGGCTGGGCGCGAAGATTTAATAGAAGGCCTGGGCAATATGCTCGCCATCCCATTTGGCTATTGGCCCGAAGGCTCTGGCTATAGCGCAATGGTTAACTACATCACGCCCGAAGGCGAGCCGATGTTGGCGGTTTTCGATATCGATTGGCTCATTAACGGAGTCAAATTTATGGCTCCACCCTATTCACCAGAATTTGACCCGATGCGTATTCCGCGCATTGCAATGCCACCCGAGGCTGTAGAATATCTGGTAGGGCATCAGAACGAATTCCCCACAATGGTAAGTTGTCAGGTGGGGCCGCTCGATGCCGAGCAAGTTGAAAATCAGGACTATCTTCGAGAAGCAATTCAAGCATCTATCACGAGCGGAGCGTGCCCGCAGGGTTTTTATATCCTCGAAAATTATAGTTTTGATATGCGGTAATCATATAATTTACAGTCCGAGGTCATAAATGGAAAATCTCACTCTCTGGCTCGAAAATTTATTGGGCCTAAACCCCGAAATTCAACGCAACTTACTAAAAAGTATCCTGACTATTGTTCTGCTTTGGCTGGGACATCGCCTACTGACCAAGATTTTAGGCAAATCCATCAAAAATATTGAAGCCCGCTACCAATGGCAAAAAGGCGTCGGGTATTTAATTACGGCTGTTGGGATAATTATTATTGGGCGGATTTGGCTAGAAGGAATGGAAACGCTGGTCACCTTTTTGGGGCTGCTCTCGGCAGGTATTGCTATCGCCCTGAAAGACCCCTTGATGAATATCGCCGGCTGGGTGTATATTTTGGCACGCAAGCCTTTCGACGTGGGCGACCGAATCGAGGTCAACGGCGTTGCCGGGGATGTGATCGACATCCGTATCTTTCAGTTTTCGATTATGGAAATCGGCAACTGGGTCAACGCTGATCAATCCACCGGGCGCGTGCTACACATTCCCAACGGCGTAATTTTCACATCCATTTTGGGCAACTACACGCGCGGATTTCACTATATTTGGAACGAGATGGAAGTGCTGATCACTTTTGAAAGCAATTGGCCTAAGGCCAAGCAAATTCTTCATAAAATTGTCGATGAATTCAGCGAGCCGCAGCTCGCAGATATAGAAAACCTGCTTACAAAAACATCACAACTCTATATGATCAAGCCCGGCAAGATCACGCCGATTGTCTACACTTCTGTGCAAAACAGCGGCATTTTGCTCTCTATTCGTTATCTTTGCAATCCTCGCCGTCGACGCAGTTCAACCAGCATCCTTTGGGAAAACACCCTAAACGCATTTTCTGAAGAAAGCGATATTCAACTCGCCTACCCCACACAGCGTTTTTATAATAAAGCACAAGAAAATAGCGCTCTTTGGAAAGAAGAAAATCTAAAATCTAAAACATGAGGTCTTAGCAATGAGCACAACTTATGTAATTGGACATATTAATCCTGATACCGACACCGTTGCGGCGGCGATGGGTTACGCCTGGCTGCTTAAAGAACGCGATGGCGGTGATATTGTGGCAGCCCGCGCAGGCGCACTAAACCCACAAACTGCCTGGATAATAAAACATCTTAATTTGGATGCGCCCACACTGCTGAGCGATGCCTCCCCAAAATTTGATGCCGTTCTCCGACGCTTGGATACCACCGACCCGGATGCCCCGTTAAGAGACGCGTGGGCGATCGCATCGCGCACGGGTGGCGTTGCTCCCGTTGTGGAAGCGGACGGGAAGCCCTTTGGCTTGATCACGGGGGGCAGCATTTTTGCCTATATGAGTCAGACGGTGGGCACCCATAGCAACAGACAGGAAATGAAAATAGCCGACGTGCTCGACGCCCCCTGCCGCGAAGCCTGCAATATGGACGTTCCGCAGCTAAAAGCCAAAGGACGCATCCGCGATTCGCTGAATCGGCTTTTGCGCTACGAAGGGGATAATTTCTTCGTCGTGAACGATAACGGCGTTTACAAAGGCGTTTGCCGCCAACGGGATGCGCTCAACCCGCCACGCCTGAAAGTTATCATGGTCGATCATAACGAATCTAGGCAAGCTTTGGCACATCTCGAAGAGGCCGAATTGCTCGAAATTCTTGACCATCACCGTTTGGGCAATCCTTCCACGCATATTCCCATCCGCGTTACAGTGGATATTGTCGGCAGCACCAGCACCCTCGTTTCAGAAAAGATCGAAGAAGTGGGCTTAAGCGCGCCGCCAAAGATCGCCGGAATGCTCCTGGCAGGATTATTATCCGACACCCTCATCCTGACTTCGCCCACCGCGACAGAACGCGATCATGATGCCGCAAAAAGATTAGGACGTTGGGCATTTGTGATGGGCGGCCCCCTCGAAAGGGAAGATATTCAGAGCTACGGCGAGAAGATCCTCAGCGCGGGCGCAGGCCTGTCCTCACGTACACCAAAAGAGATCGTCAGCGGCGATATGAAACTCTACGAAGGCGGGAGTTATCGCTTTGCCGTCTCTCAAGTTGAAGTGACCGATCTTTTACAATTAAGTAAACATCTCGAAGGGCTAAAAGCCGCTCTTGAAGATCTGCGCAGCAAAAACGCCGTCGATTTTGCGATGCTCCTCGTCACAGACGTGGTCCGCGGCTCCAGCCGTTTACTAATTGTCGAAGAACCCTCCGAGCTAAACGACCTACCCTATCCCCGTCAAGGCGACGGGACGCGTCTCGCAAAAGGTGTTGTTTCGCGCAAGAAGCAGTTATTGCCAGGGGTTTTGGGATTGTTGGAGAGGTAGTTTTTGACGGTAACTAATAGACGCAAGCAGAGGTGTATAGCAACTTATATTTTCATAATCACCTACTTTGTTACTGTTTGTAGGTTAGGCTTTAACTCTCAATAAATTTGCAAAACCCTAAAAATTCCTATCCCCGCAGCAAGCTGACGGGGTATTACGGAATTTTTCCCCTTCGGATCGGGTTTTGCTAGAGCGTGGAACCCCGTAGCAAGCTACTGGGTATTCTGCTTCGCATAATAAAACTATTGAGCAATAGAATTCTGTTGAATGAGGAGAAAAATAATGAAAAATTCTAAATACCTTCTCGTTTCGATGCTAATATTGAGCGCAATCTTGCTGGGGGCGTGTAATCTTGCTGCAGAAACTGCTACCCCAGCAGCTCTACCTACTTCTACACCACCTGCTACAGAAGATGCAGCGCTTTCAATCGAAGAGCAGCTAAATCAAATTGATCAGGCTCTAAACCAGTTCCTGCTTGGCAATATTGCCTATAACGTGCCAGAAGAAATGCAGCTTGATGAAATTATCACCCTTGAATTACTGCTTAACCCATCTGCATCTCAGGAAGAATTAAGCGAGCAAATCAGCGTAGAAGGAGAAGTTGAAAGCGCAACAATCGAGATCACTCCACGCATGAAAGTTGAGCTGCGAGCAGAAGATGCAGAAGCTTTTGATATTCAAGCAATTCACGATAACGCCGAACAACTCATTGGCTCAACCCACACAACTCGTTGGGCATGGCTCGTAAAAGCAAAAAAAGAAGGGACACAAAACTTAATCCTAACCGTCTATCGCTTAATAAAATATGAAGGGACAGAAGACTGGCGAGAGGTTAAAAGCTACCAAACAGATATTGCCGTAGAAATCACTCTTGCGCAACGCATAAAATCTCTGGATTGGAATTGGGTTATTCCCGCGATCTTCACAGCTATCCTTATCCCTGCTCTTTGGCGCTGGATAGATAATAAGAAAAAGAAAGAGACGTCTAAATAAGGAATTCACATGCCCACAGACCACGATCATATGCGCCACGTCATAAACTTGGCAAAAACTGCTAAAAAAGCAGGCAATCTGCCCGTCGGCGCAATCATCGTTCTGGATGGAAAAGTCATTGCTGAAGGGCAAAACAGGCTATGGTCTCCGGTCACAAATCCCGGGCGTCATGCCGAGATCGATGCATTGTCAAATGTTGATCCCGCACTATGGGGGCGTGCCAAAGAGATAACGCTCTACACATCACTTGAGCCTTGCCTAATGTGCCTGAGCACTATTTTGCTGCACAAAATCGGACACGTTGTCTACGGAGCAAAAGATCCACGTGGTGGCGGGCTTTGTACTGTTGGGCATATGCCGCCCGCCTTTGAACGTTTCTACAAAGAGATGAAGATCACGGGACCTTTTATGCCCAAAGAATGCGACGAGTTATTCCGCCAAACGGTCGCTATGATCGAGGCACGTATTGCGAAACAGAAATAATTTGATTGTCTAATTGCCTCAATAGTGGGTAAGAAACAGAACGTATATAACTTAAGAACTGATGTTACGTAGCAATCCAGAAAAATAAAACGGGATTGTTTCTGCTTTCCACCCCCTCTCCCCTAAAGGGTATCTCCCCCAAATTCTAAGTACGGAATTTAGGGGAGAGTAAAGAATGATTATTTTCTTGAGATTTTCTCTCAAAAAAGGCAAAACCTTTTTCCCTCCCCCTAAATGCGAAGCATTTGGGGGGAAGCTCCGAGCGGAGCAAGGAGCAGGGGGGCTTTTTATGTCCTAATAGAATCTTTTAAAAAGTAACTCGTAACATGAATTATTTTAAAAAACCAACTTAAAGCAATAAATCAAGAATCTCTCCACCAACTCTTGATTTATTGACTGTCCACTTCAAAACTAATTACTACAAAGTCAAAAGCGTCTCTTTCAATTCATAGGTATAGCCATCGCTCAAGTTATCTCCCGCCTCCATATGCCGCCGGAGATATTGTCCACAATTGCTGCCGATCAAATTTTCTTCCACCTCGCCGATACTAACGATCACATCGTAACCTGCTTCTTCGAGAGCCTTCACAACCGCGTCCTGATTAACATTTTGCTCGTGCGGATCAATATAGGTCTCCAGGTTATTTTCCACAGCCCTGTACGTCGGGTTAAGCGGCGTAATTTTGATCAGGAAAATATCAGGGGAAAAATGCGCTTTCAACACTTCGGGGTCAAGGGGCTGCCCCTGTGCCAAAGCAAAGTTAAGAGTCACCTTGCGATCACCTTCTTCATAAAAACGCTCACCAAAAGCAGCCATTTTTGCAAAACCCCATTTCTTAACAGGCACAAGCTCATCGCGCAAAACTAGATCTGTGGTGTGGATCGAAAACTGGAACTGAAAATGCCCGCCAGAATACAAACGGTTCTTGATCTCCAGTAAACGCTCAAAAAAGGCTTCTGTCCCCTTTGGCGCAACACTCGAGATTGAAGGCATCAAGCCCGGGGCATCGTAGCGTTTCGGCAACTCTTCCAAAACATCCAAAACAGCATCGTTCAAAGCCGGTTCGCCCATTCGCGCAAACTGGATCTTAAATTGCTTCGATGGCACTCGCCCATCAGGATAACGATTGCGGATCATGAAATCAATTTGCTCCATGATCTCCTCGGCAGTCGGCTTGCCATGGAAGTAGCCGCCCGCGTCGCACATTTTGCATCCCACCGGACAACCGTGCATTGTCGAAGTCAGCAAAATCCACTTCTCATCGCGCGTAAATGGCGGCTGAAGCGATTCTACACACTCCAACATTTTCCCATTTTCATATTCCACGATATATACAAAAGCCATATCATCTTTGCCTGTTTTCGCAACAACTTTCATAACTGCTCCTTATAAAATTGATCGATCTGCATCGCTGCACGCAAAGCATCGCCGGCCGCAATAGCCGTCTGCCTATAGATCCCGTTCCGTACATCACCAATAAAATACAGGATTTTGCGTGCTACGAGATCATCTTCTTTTTGATGAATCTCTTCCGAAATAAAATTAGCATTAGGGATACGTCCGAGCGCACCCAAAAGGAAGCTTGCTTCCCTTGTCTCAACATTTCCCTGATGAGAAAGCTCTACCGTTAAACCCCGCTCCCCTGCAAACGTGACGCGCTCAACCTGCGCCTCATCAAGATAAGTGATACTCTTATTATTTTGCACTCTTTCAACAAGCAGTTTTAATGCCCTGATATTTTTACCACGATTAAGGATCGTCACAAAATTATCATTTCGGGCAAGATTAAGAGCATAATCAAAAGCCGCGTCCCCTGCCCCAACAATAATGATCTCTTCACTCTTTACATCCAGCAGATCATAAACTTCGTAAAAAACACGGCTTTTCGCATCATCAGCGATCAAAGCATTATCAAATTTATGCGGCTTTGTTCCACTGGCAACGATAGCGATTTTAGCATGGTATTCGTTTTTATCTGTTCTAGCCAAGAAGCTCTCACCATCATAATCAAGAGAAGTTATTTTTTCAGCAAGAACCTCCACGCCAACATTTTCGATTTGCTTCTTGAGCAAACTCACCAATTTACCCCCTCTCACCCCCTGCGGAAAACCAGGATAATTTTCAACCAGATTCGCATTATGTAATAATCCGCCAATTTTTTCAGCTTCAAAAACGAGTGCAGGGATACCAAAACGACTGAGCTGCAAAGCTGCTGTCAGCCCCGCAGGACCAGCCCCAATAATAATGACCGATGTATTTTGCATAAGCCCTATGCTTCGCTCGCCAATTCAACAATCTCATCATATAACACAAGGTCAGCAAAGCCATGAGATAAATTTCTTAAAGTTGCGCGATGAAAATCTTCATTATAAGTAGCCGTGCCATCGACAAGGAAGAAAACGTCAAATCCACGCATAAAAGCAGAGCGGGCTGTTGTCTCGCAGCAGAGATGTGTCATCACACCTGAAATAACAACTTGCTTAACGTCTTTTTCATGCAAATGGGCTTTGAGATCAGTGTTATAAAAGGCGTCGTATTGCGCTTTCTCGATGACACGTCCGTAAGAAGTATCCAACGCGGAGTGAATTTCGCTGAGTGGATTTTCTCTCAAGATCAAATCTCGCCACCAGCGGGACATACTGGCGGCATCCTGCTCGGTGTTGAGATGGCGTGTCCACACGAGGGGCAAGCCGAGGGTCAGGTATGTCTCGCGCAGCGCATCCAGACGAGGCAAAATTACTTGGGCAGATGGAATATAGGCGTGAGAATCTGCATCCAGAAAATAATCCTGCATATCCAGAACAAGCAACGCCGAGTGCTCAATTTCAAATTTAACGCGTCCTCGAGGAAAATCTTCCCGCATTTCACGGGCTTTTTTTGCGATATTCTCGGAGGTAAAATACTGCCTTTTCATTACACAGTGATTTTACCGCGTTGAGGCAATCTCTCCAAGAGTGTAATTAGACTAAAAATGTCCAGTATAATAAGAAAATGAAAAATACAGAGAAACTTTATAAGCGAGCGTTATGGCTCGCTGTTTTGACCGTTGCCTACAATTTGATAGAGGGGCTAGTTGCGATCTATTTTGGCGTATCCGACGAAACTCTTGCCCTTTTTGGCTTTGGCGTGGATTCTTTTATCGAGGTGCTTTCGGGCGCAGGGATCATCGCAATGGTTTTGCGGATTCGCCAAAACCCCGATACAGAGCGCAGCCAATTTGAGATCACGGCTTTGCAAATTACAGGAACGAGTTTTTATATTTTAGCAATAGGTTTAAGCGCAACAGTCATTGTAAATTTAATAAGCGGACATAAACCCGAAACAACATTTGCCGGGCTGATCATTTCGCTTGTTTCAATTCTCACCATGTGGCTCCTGATCCGCGCCAAACGCGATGTGGGTGAAAAGCTTGACTCTGCCCCCATTTTGGCAGATGCAAATTGCACGCTGGTTTGTTTATATATGTCAGTGGTTTTGTTGGCATCGAGTGCCATTTATGAACTTACAGGGTTTGGCTTTGTAGACAGCCTCGGCGCAATTGGCTTGATCTATTTTTCATATAACGAAGGGAAAGAGGCTTTTGAGAAAGCGCGGGGGATAGAGTGTAGCTGCGAGGATTAATTTTTTGCGTTAGAATACCCTCATGAAACACACCCTCTGGCTGGCGATCATTTTCCTTTTGGCTGCCTGCCAAGCCCAAGCTCCTCTTGAAAAAATCAACATCGTTGACGGGGAAGAATTTCTTTCACTGCCTGCTACTTCGCGCATCCCCACAGAGATATTGGCAAAAAATGATATGCCGCTTGCGCCTCTTGACCAGATTCTTGTTAATGGGCAAGTTGCTGATCCAAATACACCGCTGGATTGCAACAACTGTGTTTTAGAAATTCGGCGTGCAGTCACGATGACTCTGGTCACGCCCGACGGAGAACATAGAATCATCACTGCTGCTCCCACTGTTGGCGAAGCGCTCAAGGAATTTGGGATACAACTCTACGCAGCAGACTTCGTCGATCCGCCCGTGGGGACAGAGGCTACTGACCAATTAACTATCACTTATCGCCCCTCACGTCCGCTTGCCATTCGCGTGGACGGGAAAATCGTCCACATCCGCTCTTCTGCGGAGACCGTTGGCGAGGCATTGCTCGAGGGCGGCATTCCGCTCATTGGGCTGGACGCAAGCCAACCATCCGAGTCTGAAGCGCTGCCTGTAGACGGGCAGATTCATATCATTCGCATCCGCGAAGAGATAAAGTTGGCTCAGACAGAAATCCCTTTTGAAACCGAATATATTGCGTCAAATGAACTTGCCATTGATGAAGAAAAAATCCTGACAGCGGGTATTCCGGGTTTGATTGTAAAACGCGAGCGTGTCCGCTATGAAAATGGCGTAGAGGTTTCGCGCATTAGCGAAGAGGAACGAAGAGTCCGCGAGCCAAGCACCCAAATTGTGGGTTACGGCACACAATATGTCAGCAAAACCGCCGTAGTCGATGGGCAGGAAATTAAATACTGGCGCTCTATGCAGGTTTATGCAACATCCTATTCCCCCTGCAACTCTGGTGCAGATCGCTGTTATCCCAGCACAGCCAGCGGAAAACCCGTTCAGCATGGCGTGATCGGCGTGATACGAAGCTGGTATAACGAAATGCAGGGACAAGCCGTCTATGTACCCGGTTATGGCTATGCAACAATTGAAGATATTGGCGGCGGCATCGCAGGCAAAGATTGGATCGATCTCGGCTACACTGATGCAAACTATCAGGTCTGGAGCCAATGGGTAACAATTTATTTTCTTGAATGAGAGATTCGCTATCAGTTTTTTGGCTTTTGCTGAAGTCTAAAGTCTGAGGGCTAAAGTCTAATCCCATGACAAATACACAAAAAATCATTCTGGCTATCCTTATTGTTGGTATTTTCTGTTTTTGCATTCTGATCGGATTCGCTGTAGCAAAGCTTTGGCAAAAACCACTTGGCCCCACATTGGAATTGCCAACGAATATCGCTCAGCCGACTTTCCCGCCAACTTTGACTCCTTTTTCTGATGTAAATTCACCGCCCACGCTCCCCGCAGAGAGTACACCTATTCCGCTTCCAGAAACACCCACCCCCGTTACAGCGCGTTGTGGCGGTCCCGATGCGATGACGATTCTTGCCATTGGCTCGGACCAGCGCGGCGATCTTTATAATTATGGCTTGGGCGATGTGATCCGTTTGGTACGCGTCGATTTTGTCAAGCCGCAAGTAATGATCATGTCTATCCCTCGCGACTTATACGTAGAAATCCCTGGTATTTCAGATCATCATGGCATTACACATGGCAAACTCAATCAGTCTTATCTATATGGCAATCCGGGCTTTGGCTATTATGATGGTGCAGATCTTGGTCCCGGCCTAATGGCGCGAACGCTGGCGCATAATTTTGGTGCCCAGCCCGATAACTATATTGCCGTCAATATGCAAACTTTTATCAAGATCGTCAATGCTGTAGATGGGATCAATGTTGACCTCCCCATCACCATTGACGGGCGCGCCGCCGACCAAGCAGGGCGCGACGACCTTATTTTCTACGCAGGCAAACATCATCTCTATGGCAAAGAAGCCCTGCAATTGGCACGTCTGCGCCCCTATGGTGTTTTTGACCGCGCCAAAGCCCAAAACGAAGTCCTTTGCGGACTTTATGAAAAACTCACCAGCCCCAGCGTAGTCGGCGACATTCCCGGCATCATCTCTTCTTTTGAAGATAATGTTCAAACCGATCTCAGTCCCGAGCAAATCTCACAACTTTCTTGTCTTGGCACGCAACTCAAAGGCTCCGATATCCGCCTCCTAAATTGGGATGAAGGCATCTTCACCGGAACACGAGTGGATGATCCCGTCATCGGCTACACCTTCATTTGGGATGTAGATTTTGCCCTGATGCGCGAATATATCGCCGCTTTCGAACGTGGAGAATGGCTTGGTGATGCCTCTTCAGCACCTTCTGCCTCTACAGATTATCCCAATAAATCCTTCTGCGATTAACACTATGCCCCATAAAATCCCATCTCCCATCAACACTGCCACACTTCTTCAGCAACATGGCCTGCGCCCAAAGAAAAAACTAGGGCAAAACTTCCTCCAAGACCCAAATATCCTTGAGAAAATCGTTGACATTGCAGAAGTCAGCGAAGAAGACACCGTTCTCGAAATTGGGCCGGGGCTTGGCAGCCTAACCCGTCATCTTGCCGCGCGCGCAAAAAAAGTGGTCGCCGTCGAAATAGATTCCTGGATCATCCCTGCGCTGGAAACATCTCTTTCTGACTATGCGAACACAGAAATTATTAATAAAGACGTGCTCCAAATTGCGCCATCCGAGATCATTTCCGCACCTGAATATCTCGTCGTAGCCAATATCCCCTATTACATCACATCGGCTATCATCCGGCATCTTCTTGAGAACGAGCCACGCCCTCATCGCTTGGTACTGACCATTCAAAAAGAAGTTGCCGAGCGGATCTGTACCCTCGAAGGCAAAAAGATGAGTCTGCTCGCCTTGAGCATTCAAGTTTATGGAAAACCAGAGATTGTTGCCAAAATCCCTGCCGGAGCCTTTTACCCGCCCCCAAAAGTGGATTCTGCTGTTATTCGCATCTCGCTTTATGATGAACCTCGCATCCCCACCGCTCTGCTAGATGATTTCTTCCGTCTTGCAAAGGCAGGCTTCAGTCAAAAGCGAAAGAACCTGCGTAATTCTCTATCGGCAGGACTGCATCTCGCCAAAGAAGAAACTGAATCTCTCCTGCACGATGCAGGAATTGACCCAGGGCGAAGAGCAGAAACTTTGAATTTGGAAGAATGGGGGGAATTGGTCAAGAAGTGGGATAAAAAGAAAAAATAACCCCGACAGATCATTAAATCCATCGGGGTTTGGTCGTCATTAGCTTACCCGAGCGGCGCGTCCCTTTGCACGAAGATCACGATAAGCCCAGCGCACCATCCAAATCCGCAATGCTGCTTCCCGCTGAATCTTGAAAGACATTTTTGATTTTCCCCATTGGCGATCAGCAAAATAGATGGGGACTTCGCCTACTCTGTAGCCCAAACTATATGCCATGTAGATCATCTCTACAAGAAAAACATAGCCATTTGACTGGATGCGGTCTAACGGCATTCCCTCTAGCACTTCGCGCCGCCAAAAACGGAATCCCGTGGTTACATCACGCAATTTGAAGCCAAGGATAGTGCGGGCGTAAAAATTACCAAAGGCTGAAAGCCATTTTCTCCAGAGGGGCCAATTCTCATCCACGCGCCCTCCAGGAACATAGCGAGAGCCAAGAACAACATCGTGGTTTTTGATCATCTCTGCCATATCCACTAAGCGATCCGGGTTGTGGGAAAAATCGGCATCCATCTGGACGATAGCATCCGTATCGGTAGCGAGAGCAAGTTGAATTCCAGTCAGATACGCTGTGCGGAGGCCAAGTTTCCCCTCGCGGTGCAAGACTTCTACCTTATCAGGATATTCAGCAGAAAGCGCATCCGCTATCTCCCCCGTTCCGTCAGGGCTATTATCGTCCACTATTAGAACATGAAGATCGAGGGGTAAAGAAAATAAAGCGGAGACCAGCTTAGGCAGGTTCTCCGCTTCGTTATATGTTGGGATTATGATTGTTATTTGCAACTTTTTTCCTAGTTTTTAAGACTGAAGAGCTTCTCTTTAAGCTCAGTTGGCGTTTTGGCGACATCACCACAGGAGGATATTTTCGCGGTTTTAATAGCAAGACGATTATCCCAGTTGACAGCATCATCACGGTCCCTGATAGGATAAAAATAATCAAGAGACTGTTTTAAGCGACTGAGAACTCTTTCTAAAAGGGCGGGGGCTGACTCCGCTGAAACGATCAGCGCGAATTCCGTAGCTCCTAAATGTCCCAAAAAGTCACTTGCGCTACCAACTTCTCTCATAGCGTTATGAATCATTAGACTGACAGCGCGCAAGACATCATCTGATGCGACAAAGCCATAGAGTTCACGGAAAGGTTCAAGGTTTTCGAGAGAAACCAATATAAGGGAATGACTATCTCTTTGAAGACATTCTGCGAGCTGCTCATCTACCAACGCGCCTTCAGGAAGTCCACTGACGGGATTTGTCAATGTATTTTGTACCATGCGCTCAAGTGAGTTTCTCACACGCAGGCGAAGTTCTTGAATATCAAAAGGCTTGGTGATGTAATCATCTGCCCCTAACTCAAGGCCATGCAAACGATCTGCGCGATCTCGCTTTTCAGTTAAGAAAATGATAGGCACTTCTTTTGTGCGTCGGTCGTCACGCAAGCGTTTAGCTACTTCGTAGCCATCAATATCAGGAAGGCGAATATCAAGAATTACTAAATCAGGGCGTTCTTCAATACAGGACTTTACGCCATCTTCCCCCCAGTTAACGGTGACAACATCGTAGCCTTGAACACCAAAATAGGCATTCAACATCTCTGCGACATCAAGGTCGTCTTCAACTATCAGGATTTTTGCTTTTTTGTCTGCCACAATGATGTCGCTTTTTTAGGAAGCTAATGGTTCTTTTTGAATAACAAATTCACAAACTTCGTCACCCATAGCATGACAGCGCGATTCATTTACACGAAATTCGCTTCCGCCAGACACCCATTTGAGAGCTTCTTGAAGAAGCCCTGTGGCAATGAAGCAAACGGGTTTATCTAAGCCAGTTCTCCCCCAACAAACGGGACATTGGTGGATGGTCCAGATGAACTCGGCATCTTTTTCTTCAACGGTGCTTTTTTGATCGCTGATCTGTGAAAAAATCTTTGCCATGGCGGGCAAACCAATGCGTAGTTTGGCCTGGAGCGGCAGGACCTTGAACGCCAAGTCGCCTGCGCCGGCGAGGGCGCCAAAGTCTTTGAGACCATCAGAGAAGGTTGCTCGCCCGGCACGAAGGGCCAAGCCTCGGCCGCCACGAGGGCCGTACATTTCTTCCAGGGCAACTCCCAGAGCGGAAAGCTCTGAAAAATCAAAGGCTTTTTCAAGATTGTCAGGAGGATAACCATCAACATATTTTTTCAAGCCAGCTAAATTAAGAATGGCATTGAGGCCGTTTCTCCCCATGACATCTTCCAAGGCCTGAATAATGATCATGCCAAATTTATTTGGGTAATATAAACCACTATCTTCAATAGGACTCATGCTGTCTCCGTTAAATCAGTTTTTCAAGGTCTTCAACTGCGCGACGCATGTCAAGGAAAATTAACCCTAACTTGGCTTTTTCGCTCGCTAAAGCCGTGAGAACTGCTTCTTCACCAATAGCCATCAAGACAACAAAGCCCTTTTCGCCTTTGATATAAACTTGCTCCAGTCCCCCGCGACCTAACTCGCTGGCAATTCTCTCACCCAGAGAAAGCATTGCTGCTGACATGGCAGAGACACGATCTTCTTCAATTTCCTGTGGTAAGGCGGATGCAATACTTAAACCATCCACGCTGACAATCGCTGACGCTTCAATGTCAGGAGAAGATACCTGCATTTCACGCAGGCGGTCAACCATTTGTTTTGTACGCGATTGAGACAAAAGAACCCTCCATAAAATAAAATTACGCTTCTATGAAACTGATATTTTTATGTGAAATTTGACGCTAAAAATCTGCTATGAAATTTAGCACAGCGAGATAGATGTGTCAAGTTGAAGGCTTTCTTCTCAACTCTTTGCACCTTACAAAAACTTAACAGCAGATGCCTCAGGCTGGTCTATAAGCCGCATCTTGTTCGGGGATTTTCATCCCCTTGGCGATCATCTATCTGTGCAGCCTACCTGAGATGGAGAGAGCGAGCAACTCATCATCTCTGCTTGGCCTTGCTTCCGATGAGGGTTATCCAGCCGCCGATATTACTATCGACGCTGGTGGTCTTTTACACCACCTTTTCACCCTTACTTTTACCCGAGGATAAAAGCGGTTATTTTCTGTGACCCGATCCGACAGATTGCTCCGCCCCGAGATTTCCTCGGCATCGTGCTCTATGAAGTGCGGACTTTCCTCGACTCTTTGAGCCGCGATCGCCCGACCAGCCTGAGGCGTAGTGATAATACTCTTTTGGCAGGGAAGCGTCAACTGCGGCGCTCTTTTAACGGGACAATTTCTTCTTCGGAGTGTTTTTTATTTAGCAGTATCCAGCCCAAAACAGATGTGGTGCGGCTTTTTATCCACAAATTATGTGCTTTTTATTTCTGTGAAGAAGTTTTTATACGGTAAAATAAGGAGGTCTTTATCGTTTATGCTTCAGGAGCAGCATTGTGAGTGATTGGCACGGAAAATATGTGATCGGCCTTACCGGAAATATCGCTACAGGAAAAAGCGTGGTGAGGAAAATGTTAGAGCATCTAGGTGCCTACAGCATTGATGCGGATGCGCTTGCTCACCGAGCAATGGCAAAGGGCGCGCCCGCTTACCAGCCAATTGTCGAGTTTTTTGGGGCATGGGTCTTGGGCAAAAACCAGGAAATTGACCGCAAAAAACTTGGCAAACTGGTATTTGGAGCACCAGACGCCATGCAAAAGCTCGAAGAAATTGTTCATCCTTTTGTTGCACAAGCAACTGATTTGCTTATAAAACGTTCCAAGCATAAAGTGATCGTCGTAGAGGCCATAAAACTCCTTGAAGGAAATATGGCTTCGCTTTGCGACAGCATTTGGGTTGCAGACACACCTGAACCTATGCAAATCAAACGACTGATCCAAAAACGCGGACTAGGCCAAAGAGAGGCTCAACAACGTGTTGATGCGCAAAACCCCCAGAAAGACAAGGTGGATGCCGCAGATGTTGTGATAGACAACTCTGGTTCTTTTGAAGATCTATGGAAACAGGTTTCAGCTGGCTGGAAAACGATCAATCAAAGCGAAGAGCCTGTTGTTTCAGAAGTTGTACGCGAGGCAAAAGCTGGTGATTTTGCCGTGAATCGCGGACACCCTCGAAACTCAGAGGAGATCGCAGCATTGATGACACGCCTGAGCAAAACGAAAATGAACAGCAACGATGTAATGGCTGCTTTTGGAGAAAAAGCCTTCTTCATCCTTGAGCTGGAGGAAAAACTGGTTGGCTTAGCCGGTTGGCAGGTAGAGAATCTTGTTACGCGTGTCACCGATCTCCATATTAATGATGACCTTTCCGTTGAAGGCGGACTAAAAGCACTTATAGAAGAGATCGAGAAAGCATCTAAATCGTTACAAAGCGAGGCCGCACTACTTTTCCTCAATACTGAACTCGCCACGCGAGAAAGTATTTGGAAAAATCTCGGCTACGAAAAGCGAACTCCTCTATCGCTAGGCGTGCAGGCATGGCAAGATGCAGCCGAAGAAAAACTCACCTCCGAAAAAACGCTCTTTTTCAAACAACTGCGCATGGACCGGGT
>CAZOOX010000005.1:0-1277 GCA_964581545.1 uncultured Anaerolineaceae bacterium | reverse complement strand
CTTGCTTTTTATCGTCCAGCGGGGTTAACGCGCAGCATAAGCATATTCGAGCGTTATCTTCCTTTCCTTTTTAGAGGTAAAAAAGAATAATATGTTTCGTTGGCTTGGTAAGAATATCAGCACTTTTTTACTTGCGCTCGTTCTCGCTATAGGCGTTTGGATCGCAGCGGTTAATGCATCTGACCCAGATGTAGAGCAAGATTATCCAGCGCCGATCCCACTCGAGGTGGTGGGGCAAGATACTGCTCTCGTTATTACCAATAATTATACGGAGCAGATCACGTTAAATTTGCGTGCGCCCGAGTCCATTTGGAATCAACTAATCGCCAACGATGAAAATATCCATGCCATTCTTGATCTTTCCGGGCTTGAAGCTGGAGAATATTCTCTCACCCCACAAATCCAGGTCGGTATCCAACCAACGCGCATTATTTCTTTCACGCCTCCAACGATAGAAATTAATCTGGAAGAATTAATTACGAAAACCCTCCCTATCGACTTATCTCTTAATCTGGAAACTTCCTTAGGCTATCAAGCTGGCTCTGCGCGTCTCAACGCAGATGAAGTGCAAGTTTCTGGCGCAAAATCGCTCGTAGATCGCGTAGCTAAAGTGCAAGTTTCTCTCACCAAAAGCGATGTTCGTGAAGATATAAGCGAGAGTCTTTCGTTGGAAGCTCTGGATGCCGAAGAGCAGATTGTGCGCGGAGTTGATCTTAGCTTTGAAAGTGTAGACCTGTTCATTCCCGTCAGCCAGGAAGGCGGCTACAGAGATATGGCGGTCAAGGTAGTCATTGAAGGGCAGGTTGCGGAATTGCATCGCCTGACCAATATCACTGTTTTCCCCCTGGTGGTCACCGTTTACTCTGACGACACACAATTAGTTAACAATCTCTCAGGAATTGTTGAAACAGAAGCCCTTGATATTAGCGGTATTAGTGAAGATGTATCTGCCCGCTTAAGATTGAACTTACCTGAAAATGTTTCACTCGTTGGTGACCAAAGCGTTTTGGCCAAAGTCAGTGTAGAGGCGATTCTAAGCAGTCTCACTATTTCAGAAAAAACCCTTGAGGTGATCAACCTTGACCCTGCATTGGCTGCCGAACTTTCATCTTTGACTGTAGATGTGATCGTTTCGGGTCCTTTGCCTGCTCTCGATGCCCTTAGCGCTGACGATCTGCGCGTGATCCTGGATGTAGAAGGGCTTGATGCAGGCGTTCATCAGCTTGTTCCCATTGTTGAAATTTTAGATGAAGATATTCAGGTTGAAACAATTTTAC
>CAZOOX010000004.1:0-57166 GCA_964581545.1 uncultured Anaerolineaceae bacterium | reverse complement strand
TACTTTGGTTGACACATCCACCACCTTTCGCTCATTATTTATGAGATTCGGGATGTGTCATGTTTGCGTTGCCCTCTAAGCTGGGCTTTATCCATTTTTTGTCGCTGCTTTCGTAGGTTACACTTTTAGCGTGACTTTCCCCGCAGAGCAAGAGTGTCACGTTGAAAACGTGACCTACTATTCTGAATAGATAAGATCGAGCTAAGAAATCAATCTAAATAGATCACATCATCTGTTGTTTGACTATAAATTTTCCATTTATTCCCATCATTCTTGTCCTTTTTAAGCGTCATTACACCAATTACTTGATTTTCTCTAAATGCAGGCCCGCTAACTTTTCTTGTGGTGAGTACAAAGGAGACTTTTACGCGGGTGCTGGTCTGGCTGACGATCTCCAGCTCCCCAATATAAGATTTGAGAACGAAGAGTTCAAAGGATTCTCGCAGGGCTTCTTCGGTTTGGTTATAAACAGCGCTGTCAGGGTGGATAGTGGCCATATAGCGAGTGATAGACCTATCATTCATGGCATCAATATTCTCGTGTAAAACGGCAAAAATTTGGCTCTCTGTCGGGGTAGGCACGCTCGTTGCATCTTGGGGCAAAATCCCTTTATTAGATATCTCGCCTAGAAGAGCAAATCCTATACAAACACAGGCGCAAGCCAGAATACCGATCAAAATAGGCTCAACCCAATTTCTTTTTTTCTTGTCTTTCCTTGGTTTTTCTTCGTATTTGCTGAACTCTTCTGTTTCTTTAACTTTCTCTTTTTCAGTAGGCTCAGAAAAAGGCTGTGTGATAGGCGGAGTGGGCTGTGCTTTGACGGTGGAATGGATAGACGTAGGCGGCTCCAGCTGAGCCAGTTTCTCGCGAGCAATTTTGTGAGAAGGATCAATTTGTAAAATTCTTTTTAGCGCCTTAATAGCATATTCTTTTTTGCTGGCTACTAACGCAAATAAGAGTAAAGAGTCTATATCTTTTGAATTTTGCTTAAGAAGCTCTTGCAGAATCTTTCGGGCAGTAGCATAATCTTTTTCTTTTGCTGCGATAACAGCGCGGTCAAACGCCTCTTTCCTTTCCATTGATTATTTACCTTTTTAATTGACTTATCCTAAAGGTATAAATACTTGGCCTAATAAGCCTTGAAATACAGCAACCCCTATGCAAATGCAAACTAATATCAGCGTGCCAGCGATAACAGGTTCAGGCCAATTTCTTTTTCGTTTCCTTTTTTTAGTTACTGCTAAAGTAGGTGAACTTTCTGATTTTGCGATTCTTTTTTCTCTAGCTATTGGTCGTCTTGCAGAACGCTTCCGGGCTTGCATGACAGCGCTAGATTTAGGAGCTTTTGGGGGTGGGATTTCTGTAGGAAGAGCAGATTTTTTCCTGGCTAATTCGACAAAAGCAAGCGGATGCTCGGGGTCAATTTGCAAAACCCTTTGCAATGCCTGAATTGAATACTCCTCATTATCCGTAACTATTGAAAAGAGCAAGAGAGCTTCTATATCATTAGGCTCTAAGCGAAGAAGTTTTTGGACAATGTCGCGTGCGGATTTGTAGTCTTTTTCTATTGTAGCGATTGCAGCTAGGTTAAGCTCTATGTCTCTCTGACTCTGCATTTAGATTACCTTGGGTATTAGACCTCAACTTTTTCGACCACCCAGAAGTGTGATAACCCGAAAATTTTCAGTGGTGTTTTTTCCAGCCATTGTAGCATGGCGCGCAATATTTTCCCGACAATCCCCAAGCGTGCAATGATATTGTCATATGCGCCGAAAACAATCGTTTTTTCTACGAATTTTACAAGTAGCCCTTCAAATAGCTTTTCCATATCGTGGCGTGTATAGACTTCTACGTGAGGAGCAAGTTTATCTCGCCATTTTCGTGGCAGATAATTCACGAAGAGTATGTTCCCAAATTTATATTTTCCACGCCAATAGATGCCGTGCGTTTCAAAAGGATAACCGCGATTAGGACAAAAAAGTGTCAGGCGGCCACCCGGACGCAACGTGCGGATCATCTCGCGGATGGCTTGCCCATCATCCTGTACATGCTCGATGACTTCATGGCTTAGGATCAAATCAAAAGAATTGGATGGAAAAGGAAGTTTTTCTCCCGCCCCATTTAGGATGCGGGGCGAACGTGACCCGGCATCTGCTGCGCGTTCATAATCAAATTCCAGTCCCGTAATTTTTCCGTTAAAAGGTGTTAGATGTTCTACATACATCCCTACACCGCAACCGTTTTCGAGAATATCACCGCTAATCCGTTCTTCAGCAGCATCCGCGATCATTTGCAAGCGGCGTTCTTGCCCATCCCGCCAAACGTAAGATGGTTCTCCGCGTAGTGCGGCTTTGTCCATGTCTCGCTGACTCATACTTTCTCTCCCCAATGGATCGCAACCGTGCCGAACATCTTTATCTCAAAATTGATCTTTTTGAAGCCAACGGCAGCCATATGAGCAACGAGTTCTTCTGCACGCAAAAAACCTTTGGTCGAATCGGGGAGGTAAGTATAGGCATCACGTTCGCCTGTCAATAATCCGCCCAAAAAGGGGATGATGTAATTAAGGTGGATATTGATGAAAGGAGTCAGAATATTAGGACGTGGTTTAGTCGTGTCGAGGATCACGATCCGTCCGCCAGGCTTGAGCGCACGATATTGTTCTTTGAGGGCACGCGGCACATCGGTCACGTTGCGCATCAGGAAGCCAGAAACAATGGCATCAAAACTTTTGTCAGGGAAAGGGAGATCAAGCGCGTCGGCAGAAGACCAGTTGAGATGGGCATCCTTTTTGCCAGCGCGGATCATTTCCAGGGTGAAATCTGCTGCCAGAGCATATATGGCGGGATGCTGTTTGAGACCCTCGCGCGCTATATCACCGGTACCAGCCCCTAAATCCAGGAGCGAATCCTTCTTATCCAATTTTGCGCGGCGAATTACTTCTTTTCTCCAGCGAATATCTTGCCCTGCGGTCATGATCCTGTTCATCAGATCATAATTAGGGGCTATTTTGCTAAACATATTTTGAACGCCTTGAGCGCGTTCTTTGCCTTTAAGGTCTAGTGGGGTAGTCATGGCGGCTATTATATCGTCTTGCGGCTTTTCTGACTATGTGCTAGAATTTTGTTCGTCTGTATTATCAATATTGAAAGCACCGAGAAGTGGGCGACCCCCACTTTTCTGCTTGTATGGGAGATTTTTGGGGCGCATGTTATGAGTAAGATAGATAATAATTTTAGTGAAGCTTTTAAAGCTCTGTTGGAAGAAAAACAACTTCCCCAAGATGTAATTTTGGATGCCATTGAGTCTGCGATGGCCTCGGCCTATAGACGCGCAGTTAATGCCTCTAGCGCACAAGAAGTGATCGGAAAAATTGACCTTGATAGTGGAGAAGTCGCTATCTTGGCTGAAAAAGAAGTCGTTGAAGATGTGCAGGATGAACGCACAGAAACCACGCTGGAAGAAGCTCTGAGATTTGACGAGGAAGCCGAACTCGGTGGCATGGTCTTGGTCGATTCTACACCCGCGAATTTTGGCCGGGTCGCTGCGCAAACGGCACGACAGGTCATTCAAC
Organism: uncultured Anaerolineaceae bacterium; assembly: GCA_964581545.1. Lineage (GTDB taxonomy): Bacteria > Chloroflexota > Anaerolineae > Anaerolineales > Villigracilaceae > Desulfolinea. The sequence goes on along the minus strand of CAZOOX010000004.1, from coordinate 53,592 downwards.
AGCGTTTGCGTGAAGCAGAGCGCGCTGTGCAGGCTGAGCATTTCGAAAAACAGATCGGTGAAATTATCAGTGGTGTTGTTCAAGCCTCTGGTGGCCGACGCGGTATTACCGTAGGCTTGGATATGAAAGCCGAAGGGACGATTCCGCATAACCAGAAAATCCCTGGCGAACGTTTCCGTGTTCATGACCGCATTCGTTGCGTAGTTTTAGAAGTTAAAGATTCTCCGCGTGGTCCACAGATCATTCTTTCTCGCGGGCATGGCTCTTTCTTGCGCCGTTTATTGGAGAATGAAGTGCCAGAAATTTATCATGGCGTCGTTGAAATTCGCGGCATTTCCCGCGAACCAGGCCGCCGTGCAAAGGTTTCTGTGTCTGCAATGCAAGAGGGGATCGATCCCGTCGGTGCGTGTGTAGGTATTCGTGGTGTGCGTATTCAGAATATCGTGCGCGAATTACATAACGAAAAAATTGATATTATCGAGTGGAATCCTGATCAAATTGCTTATATTTCCAAGGCGATCAGCCCCGCTCGTGTAACAGGTGTTTATTTGTCTGAGCCGACAGATTCGGCGCGTACAGCAACGGTTGTTGTGACAGAAGATCAACTTTCTTTGGCTATTGGACGTAATGGGCAGAATGCTCGTTTGGCTGCTAAATTGACAGGCTGGCGGATTGACATCAAGAGCTTGGTAGAGGCTACAACAGATTCACTCGCTAAGCTAAAAGAAGATGCCGAGCTGGCAGAAATGATGCCCAAAGCGGTAGAACAAATGCCTGAGATCGAAGCGATGTTGGCGAAGAAGGCTGAGGGCCGTTCGCTTTCACCAGAAGAGTATCAGACTATGGGCGTTTTCATGGATCGTGTTGAACGCCGCACCATCGAAGTACAAGAAGAAGCTGATCGTGTTGAGCAAGAGAAAATTGCCGAAATTCGTGCAAATATCCCTGCTGCTGCTTTTGAATTGGAGTTGGCAGATGTGGAAGCTCTCAAGGAACATGTTTTCAATATTCTTTTTGAAGCAGAATATGAAGCAGTTGGTGACTTGATGCTTGCATTGCAACTTGATGCGGACAAAGTTTTTGACTTGCCAGGTATAGGGCCAAAAGCAATAGAGAATATCACCGAAGTTTTGGCGGGAATAGAATTCCCAGAGCCAGAGCCAGAAATTGAACCTGAAGCTGAAGAAGATGCAAAAGAAGAACCTGAAGTAGAAGTTGAAGCTGGAGAGGTCGAAGAAGAAATTGAGCAGGAAAGTGAAGAAGAAATCGTAGAAGAAATCGTAGAAGAAGTTGTCTCTGAAGTTGAAGAAGTAGTCACAGTAGAAGCGGATGAAGACAGAGAAGAAGAAGAGCGGAAAGCAGAAGAAGAGAAACGAATTGCCGAGATCCGCGCGAATATCGCTTCCGCTGCTTTTGATATGGCCTTGGATGACACCGACTTGGAAGAACGAGTCTTGAGTATGTTGAAAGGGGCTGGGTATACAAATGTCGGTGATCTAATGCTTTCCTTGCAATTAGACCCCAGCAAAGTTTTTGACCTGCCAGGTTTTGGTATCAAGGCCATTGAAAATATGACCGAAGTTTTGGCCACATTAACTTTCCCTGAAGAAAAAGAGGAAGAGTCACTTTTCTTGGATGAAGACGAACTTGACTCAGAAGGCAAGAAGAAGCACCGCAAGAAATATGTGAAATATGAATATGATCCAGAATTAGGTGAGGTCGTAGCACAAAAAAGAAGAAAACGTGCTGAAGATGAATGGGATGATGAAGTAGACTGGTAGGTTCTTGTGAGCAAGAAATCATCCAAACGCAAACGGCATGTCCCACAGAGAACTTGTGTGGGCTGCCGCGAGACTTTGCCAAAACGGACTCTGACCCGTATTGTGCGCAGTCCCGATGGTGTTCAAGTTGACCTGACGGGAAAGATCTCAGGGCGTGGAGCTTATCTACACAATCAACAAAGCTGTTGGGAAAAAGGGCTGAAGGGTTCTTTGGCTAATGCGCTTAGGATAAAATTGAGCAAAGAAGAGCGGGATGCGTTAGAAGAATTTATTCATCATGAATGGGGTCGTAAATCGAAATAACACGAAAGATTTTAAGTTGTTCGGTTTACTTTTAGGTTTGTAATACAGGGAAGAGGTTTTAATGAGTAAAAAAGACGAAAAGATTATAGAAATTCCCACTGCCATAGGCGTCCGTGATCTGGCGGAGCAGATGGGTGCCAGCCCTATTGATGTTATCAAAAGCTTGATGACAAATGGTGTGATGGCGAGCATTAATCAGCAAATCGATTTTGACTCTGCTGCGATCGTTGCTGCAGATATGGGCTTTGAGGCCGTTCTTGAAAAAGAAGATGTGCTTGAAGTAGAAGATGAAGGCAGCATTCCTCTTTGGCGGCAGATAATTGCCGATGAAGATGAGGCTGCTCTTGAAGATCGCCCTCCTGTGGTTACCATTTTAGGGCATGTCGATCATGGTAAAACAACTCTTCTTGATGCGATCCGTGATGCAGATGTGCAAGCTGGTGAAGCAGGCGGAATCACGCAGCATATTGGTGCTTATCAGACATCCCTTAAGGGGCAAACGATCACCTTTTTAGATACACCTGGACATGCTGCATTTACCGCAATGCGTGCACGCGGGGCGCAGGGTGCTGATATTGTCGTGCTGGTTGTGGCGGCAGATGATGGGGTTATGCCCCAAACTAAAGAGGCGATTGCGCACGCCAAGGCTGCGCGCGTCCCGATCATTGTTGCATTGAATAAGGTTGACAAAGGGAATGCAAACCCTGAACTGGTCAAGACGCAACTGGCAGATAATGAGTTAGTGCCCGATGATTGGGATGGTGACACAATGGTCATCCCCCTTTCTGCGCTTAAAAAAGAAGGGATCGAAGATCTGCTCGAAGCTATTTTGCTAGTAGCAGATAATATGGATATCAAGGCAAATCCCAGTGGTGATATTGTCGGAACAGTTATCGAAGCTGAGGTAGACAAACAGCGCGGTGTGATGGCAACTTTGCTCGTTCAGAGTGGTACCTTGAAACAAGGTGATATTGCTGTTGCTGGTGGTGCTTATGGGCGTTTGCGCGCTATGTTCGATTATCGCGGCAATAGAGTTGAAGAGGCGCCGCCTTCCATGCCTGTATCTGTGATGGGGCTGAACGATGTCCCCAGTGCTGGACAGTTATTTAAAACAGTAAAGGCAGAAAAACAAGCTCGTTTTCAAGTTAAAGAGTATCTTGAAAATGAGAAAAAAACCTCTCAGGCAAAGAAAAGTCTTTCATTGGAAGACCTTTTTGCCGCGTATCAGGCTGGAGAGACAAAAGAACTCAGTCTGATCATCAAAGCAGATGTACAAGGCTCACTTGACCCCATTGTCGGAGAAATGGAAAAGCTTGGCAAAGGGGAAATTGGTGTCAATGTTTTATATGCTGAAACAGGAAATATCGGTGAAAATGATATTACATTGGCTGCGGCATCTGATGCCATTGTGATCGGTTTCAATGTTCAGGCAGAAGTGACTGCCCGTCGTTTGGCAGATAATGAAGGTGTTTCTATTCGTCTTTATAATATTATCTATCGTATTGTTGAAGATGTAGAGAAGGCTCTCAAAGGTATGCTTGAGCCTACTTTTGCAGAAAAAACACTCGGAAAAGCCGAAGTTTTGGCTGTTTTCCCGATTTCAAAAGTTGGCAAGATCGCAGGCTGTCGTGTGCGAGAAGGTATTATTCGTCGCAACGCACAAATGCGCCTGACACGCGGAGATGACATTCTCTTTGAGGGCGAAGTTTCTTCTTTGAAGCATAATAAAGACAAGGTCAATGAAGTTCGCAATGGCTTTGAGTGCGGCGTTGGCCTGCAAAACTTCCACGACATTGAAGTTGGCGACATTCTTCAGTGCTATATTCTTGAGAAAGAAGAAATCGAGTAGTTTTTTATGCCATCCGAAGTTCGTTTGCATCGCATTTCTGACCGCATCAAGAGAGAACTCTCTGAGATGCTCATTTTTGAATTGAGTGATCCGCGCATCAAAGGGATTTTCATTACCGACGTAAATATAGATCGGGAATTGGCTTATGCCAATATTTATATTTCTGCCATTGAAGGCTCGGAGCGTGCTAAAGAAGCGCTTGCTGGTTTCAACAATGCCAGCGGTTATATTCGTCGGAATTTAGCCAAGCGAGTGACGCTCCGATCATTCCCTCAGCTCAGATTTCACTGGGATCCAACCCCGGAGAAGGCTGACCAAATCGAGGGGATTTTAGCTGAGATCCGTAACGCAGAAGAAGAACGCGAAGAAAACAACGAGAAAGCTGAAGATTAATGAATGAAGCGTTAGACGCATCTATTAAGCGGCGTTTGGGGGAAGCCGAAAGAATTTTGATCACAGGACATATCCGCCCCGATGGGGATGCAATTGGCTCTATGCTTGGCTTAGGGCTTGCCCTTGAAGAAGCAGGTAAAAATGTGCAAATGGTACTGCCCGCAGGCCTCCCACATGTTTTTGAGCATCTTGAGGGAACAGCACTTATCCAAGAAGAAGTTGAAGGCGATATTGATACTTTCATCTCTGTAGATTGTGCTGAATTCCCCCGCATACACGAAGAGTTACAATCTTTTGGTGAGCCGCATATTAATATTGACCATCATATTACCAATACAAATTATGCAGAGATCAATCTTGTTGAAGCTGATTCTGTAGCCACGGCTTCGATATTGACAGAGCACATGCCAGCCTGGGGATTATCTATTACGAAACCCGTTGCCGCTGCATTATTAACAGGATTGATTACTGATACGCTCGGTTTTCGTACTTTGAATATGAACTCCAAGGCATTTCGCCAAGCCGCAAAGTTGATGGATACAGGGGTTAATCTTCCTGATTTATACTATCAGGCATTGATCAGCCGTTCTTATAAGGCTGCTCGATATTGGGGGGCTGGATTATCCAACCTAGAGAGGGATGGAAAAATGGTCTGGGCTGTGCTAAGCTTGAAGGAGAGGAAGGCTATTAAGTATCGAGGAAATGATGATGCAGATCTGATCAATGTCTTGGCTGCCGTAGAAGAAAGCCCCATTGCGCTGGTTTTTGTTGAGCAAAGCGGTGGAGGGGTTAAAGTCTCTTGGCGAGCACGCGGCAAAAAATGGGATGTTGCCAAAGTCGCGGCAAAGTTCGGGGGCGGAGGGCATCGCGCTGCTGCCGGGGCGACGATCGAAGGTTCATTAAGCGAGATCAAGCCCAAGGTCTTGAGTGAGACACGTAAAATTTTAGATTAAATTAAAAATGGGATTTATATCCCACAATTTTAAGTAAGAAAATCCAACTGGAGGAAAACTCTTATGCAAGGAAAAGATGCTATTTCAGGGGTTTTGGTCATAGATAAACCAACGGGGATGACCTCACATGATGTTGTTAATATCGTCCGCCGTGGAACCGGAATCCGCCGTGCCGGGCATACAGGAACTTTAGACCCGCGCGCTTCTGGTGTTTTGGTCATTTTGGTTGGGCCTGCCGTACGCTTGAGCGAATATATTTCTGCTTCTGATAAACGTTATCAGGCAATTATCCGTATGGGCACAGCGACTGATACTTATGATGCTGAAGGCGCTTTTACGCGCGACGCGGTGACTGTTGATGTGACAGAAGAACAATTTGAAGCAGAGTTGAAGAAATTTGAAGGCGAAGTGGAGCAAACCCCGCCGGCTTATTCTGCTGTCAAAGTCAATGGACGAAAAGCCTATGAGATGGCGCGTAAAGGCGAAGATGTTGAAATAGAACCACGTATGATCCAGGTACACCACCTTGAAGTTTTAGAGTGGGCGACTCCTGAAGTTGTGGTAGATGTACACTGCTCTTCCGGTACTTATATCCGCTCTTTGGCAAATGATCTTGGTGAAGTTTTAGGCTGTGGTGCTTACTTGGTTGGCTTACGTCGTACTAAAAACGGACGTTTCTCGCTTCGAGACGCGGTGCCGCTACGAAAACTGAAAGAAGCCTTTGAAGCTGGAGATTGGTATAAACACCTTATCCCCGCTGCAGAATCTCTTTCTGATTGGCCCTCAGTTGTATTAAGCCCGGATGAAGTTGAAACGCTTCGACATGGACAGCGCGTAAAAGTCGATGCTGATGATCCTGAAGATGATATGGTGCGCGGCATCAGCGAAGCTGATGAGTTGGTCGCGCTGATGAAAAGGGTCGAAGGTGAAGACGGCTCGTTTGAATGGCAGCCGAAAAAGGTTTTCCTGATCGGATAGAACCAACTTGTTTTCCTGATAATATATTGCGCATTTCGTATTGGAGAAGTTTTTGCGAAATGCGCAATATCTATTTATAGCTCTTATGTTACACATCCACACTCTCAACGACCTTTCCCTGGAAAAAACATGGCTAACTATTGGTGTTTTTGATGGTATTCATCGAGGACATCAAGAAATGATCCGAGCACTTATAAGGGAGGCAAAAGAAAATAATGCAACTTCTCTTGTAATTTCTTTTTACCCACATCCGGCTGCCGTCTTGGGGAAGCGAACCGAGGTGAAGTATCTAACCCTTCCTGAAGAAAAAGCAGAGATTTTGGCAAAAATGGGCGTGGATGTTTTGCTTACACACCCATTTGATTCTGGAGTTACTGACCTTTCTGCTGAAGTGTTTATGTCAAATATCCGAGCCAAGCTGAAACTCGAAAAATTGCTTATAGGATACGATTTTGCGCTAGGAAAAAACCGGCAAGGGGATGCAAAATATCTTTCGGAGTTAGGGGATAAGGATGGATATATCGTGCAAGCATTTCCCTCGATCTCGGATGAGAAAGCTGTTATCTCCTCCAGTCGTGTGCGGGATGCGCTCGTGGACGGAAAGGTGCGTGATGCTCATCAGCTTTTGGGGCATCCCTATACTTTAACCGGCTCCGTTATTAGAGGCGATGGGCGTGGGCGCAAGATCAATATTCCGACAGCTAATATAGAAGCTTCTGGTGAAAAAATTGTGCCGCTAAATGGCGTTTACGCTTGTTGGGCATCTGTGCAAGGAAAGAAATACCCCGCTGTAACCAACATTGGCATTCGCCCGACATTTACCCCGGACAAGGAACGTGCCAATATAGAAGCGCATATTCTAGATTTTGAAAAAGATATATATAGGGAAAAATTGAAACTAGAATTCATCTCCCGATTAAGGGATGAGAAGAAATTTAGCTCAGCAGATGAGCTTTTATCCCAAATTAGAGCAGATATTGAGAAAGCAAAAGAAGTTCTGAAATAACTAAAAGAGGGGGCTTTTTCCCCTGAATGGTAAAATAGTGCAATAACTTTGTGCTTTTGGGCGCAAGCAACCTTCTGGCTTGAGCTTTAAACAAAGCTTCTTCATAACTTGTCTTGGGAGGGACCTATGAAGTTCACAAAAAAAATATTCGTTGTAGTCTTTCTGCTTTTGGTGTTGACCCTTTCAGCCTGTAGTGGCGAGGAGAATGTGCCGGAGCAATCGGATGCAGATATGTTGGCGACCATGGTCGCGGAGACAGTGGTCGCCGTCCAGTCTGAGGCGCAGCCCGAAGAAGCCCCTGCTGAAGCGCCTGTCGAAATTCCAGAAGGCGATATGCGCCCTTTGACGGATGCTGAATGCGATCATCTTGCCGATCTGATGGGGCGCACGCTTGAATTGATGGTTTCAAGTGAGATTGTCCCCGTGACAATGAGTTGGAGTGGGGAAGTTGGCAGCGCTTGTCAAATGACAGCGTTGGGCAACGGAAACGATTTTGAAAATATCTTTGAAGTAGACCTGCTCCTCGAGGACATGCTCTTCAAGGAGCTTTGGTTGGGCGGCGATATGCTCATGCCTTGTCTCGGTCATGGGGGTGCGGGACCGGGGGCAGAGCAATCCTGTTATGTGAATGAGACAAAGATTTGTGAGGCGATGGTCATACATGCGCCAATGGATATGGCGCTGTGTGAAGGGATCGATGGTCCGATCGGGAATTGTATGGCAGCGCTCTCGCCGGAACAGACTCTCTTTACGGTCACGATGACCTGCGCACAAGGTCAAACGGCAGTACCTCTTCCTAAAACGGAAGCAGAACGAATTGAGTTCGATACGGGAGCCACATCCGCTATGATACCGGGGACACTTCATCCGCAGTCCATGCATCCCTATGTTTTGACTGCAATGGCAGATCAGCAGATGACAGTGACTATCCAAAAGAATGAAAACGCGCTGGCGGTACTCAGCATCTGGGGTGCGGATGGAACTGTGCTGATTTCTGATCATGCTGGTGCGAGCACATGGATAGGAGTCTTGCCCGCGACGCAGGATTATTATATCGACGTGATCTCGCAGGATGCGGGGATCCTCGATTATCATCTTGAGATATCTGTACCGCCTTTGCCGCAACCAACAACATCGGAGGTTTTTCCGAAAGAGGAGCCTTTCGAGTTTGGATATATGCAAGCAATTGTGGGCTGGGGCGTCCCGCCCATGTTACCGCCCGCTTTTCCCGCGGAGGCTGGGCTTCCGCCGGTTTTGCCTTCGGCGATCACGACCGAGTTGGGCATTTATGTTTTCATTCTGGAATATGGCGCGGATTGCCTGGGGGCGGGTGCCTGCCATTATGGCGTCATCGGTGGGATGGAAAACTCAACAACTGTGATCGATCACTTCAACACTTACTATCCCTTTGAAGCGGAACGCGCCGAGCAGGTTGAGCTGGCAAATGGTATTACGGGCTATTTTATAGAAAGTGTCTGTGGTGCGAATTGCAGTGATGCTACCATCTGGTGGATTTACGATGGCTATCAGTATATGCTGGGTTTAAAGGCTGGCCCGCGTGAGACGTTGATCGGACTGGCAAATGGTGCGATTACAAATTCTGTGCCTTAAGATAAGATCTTGTTTGACCAAAATAAAAAGTCCCCATTCGGGGACTTTTTTGTAAGTTGTTTTGCCTAAATTTCAATCCATCTCGTTGAGGCTATAGCCGTATCACTGCCCCACAATACTCGCAGGTGATAGTGTCCATGCCACGTAGAACGACCTGATTAATTGTACCGCTGCAGGATGGGCATTCTGTCGGTGCAGATTTGACCTTCTCAGCTTCTTCAGCGCTGATCTCTATTGCACGAGTGGCATCAAATTCTTTTGCCTTGGCGCGGTTGAGTAAGGCAACCCAATCATCGGCAGGCTGCCAAATGTGAATGCTGAGAGAATCATAAGGTGCACCATCGCCGAGCTGGATGTCAATAAAATCATCCTTATTCATAAAGCCTTCGTTACGGGCTTTTACTTTTTCAAGTAGCGCGACAGGTGTTTCCCAGAGCTTTTTCTGCACCAGCTTTTTCTCAGTTGCAACGAAAAGAACTTTCTTGGTGGCCACTTTTTCTTTCTGTTCGAAGATCAGGCGCTGATCGGTTAGGTAAAGTACACCTTCGGGGTCGCCCTTGCGTTCCTTACCGTCTTTTGCCCAAATCGCCTTAACTGCCATAATTCCCGACTCGGTTGCCAGCAAGTCAAAGGATGTTTCGCTCAATTCTCCCATCATCCATTCCAGTTTGTAGAGATGCGCTTTGACTTTGCTGACATCGCTGTTGAACTGATCGTAGCTGCCGCGGATGCTGCGCTCGGCTGCCTCAACGCGTCCTTTCAATGCTTCAGTCCGGGATTTGACTCGATCTACTTGTGTTTTTAGAGTTGCGGTAGCTCCGCTTTTTCCTACTAAATTAACGATCTGCGTTTCAAGTGGGCGCAATGAGCGGCTGAGAACTTGGGTATCTGCTTCGATCTGGCGGTTGATGGTGGGGACTAGCTCTGCCCATTGTGTGGCAAAATCTTCAGCTTGGCGCTCCAATTCTTTTTCAAAAGCGTATCCTTTTTCTCTCAGGGAGGCAATTCGCCGATCCATCCCGTTAACGGATGTTTGCAGGTCTTCCACGCTATCACGAATATTACTCAGGCGCACGTTATCCTGTAGTTCGCGCAAAGATGATTGCAGACTTCGAATGTCACTACGAACTTCTTCGGCAAGGCTCTGGTTACTCATATTTCCTCTCTCTGCTGGTAAATAAATTGCTGATACATTCTTTATTCTTCTCTGAATACCCCGTAGCTTGCTACGAGGGTTCCGAGCATTAAGAAAAATCTGTACCCGTAGGGGCAAAATTCCGTAATACCCCGTCCGCTTGCGGCGGGGATAGGAATTTTGAAGATTTTTCAAATTTATTTTACACGCTTTCCTGCGCTGAAATATTTTGTGAATTTCATTCTCTCTTTGGTGAAAACATCATAACTCCCATTATAAGACTTGTTGAAAGTAAGGCAAGTTTATCTAAGAGCGTCCTAATAGGAGATACAGGATTGTTCGCTACTCTAATTTGTCCCGATTTATAGTGTCCCAAAATGGTAAAATACTCACATTATTTGCATTTGTATATCCCACACAGAACCTAGAGGTTCCCATGACTAAATCTCTTCAAGAACGCGCCATTAACACCTTGCGTTTCCTTTCGGCTGACGCTATCCAAGAAGCCAATTCCGGGCATCCTGGTCTCCCGATGGGTGCAGCGGCGATGGCCTATACTGTCTGGACGCGCCACTTGCGCCATTATCCTAAAAATCCCAAATGGTTAAACCGAGATCGTTTTATCCTTTCTGGCGGGCATGGCTCGATGTTGCTGTACTCTCTTTTGCATCTGACCGGCTACGATCTCTCTCTTGATGATCTGAAAAACTTTCGTCAATGGGGAAGCCTTACACCTGGACATCCTGAATATGGACATACACCCGGTGTAGAAGTGACCACGGGTCCTCTTGGCATGGGTTTTGCAAATGGCGTTGGTTTTGCCATTGCTGAGGCTCATCTTGCTGCTCAATTTAATCAGATGGGGCAAAAAATTATCGACCATTACACCTACGCTATTGTCACCGATGGCGACTTGATGGAAGGTGTTGCCTCTGAAGCAGCCTCCTTAGCGGGTACGCTTAAATTGGGGAAACTTATTTATCTCTACGATGACAATCACATCTCCATTGATGGATCAACGGATCTCGCTTTTACCGAAGATCGCGCAGCCCGCTTCAAAGCCTATGGCTGGCATGTTCAGCGCGTGGAAGATGGGAATAATGTAGAAGTAATTGATGCTGCTATTAAGATGGCTAAAGCAGATTCGCGTCCCTCGATCATTATGTGCCGCACAATTATTGGATACGGTTCTCCAAATAAACAGGGTACGCACGGTGTACATGGTTCCCCGCTCGGGGACGAGGAACTTGCTGCCGCTAAAGAGAATTTAGGAGCAAATCCGGATGAACGCTTTGCTATTGATAGTGATGTGCTTGGGCATTATCGCGAAGCGATCTCTCGCGGACGTGAACTCGAAGCTGATTGGAAGATGCGCTTCGAAGCCTATTCTCGTATCTCTCCAGCAAAAGGCAAAGAATTGCAGCGTCGCATAGCTGGGAAATTGCCCGAAAACTGGGCTGACTCTCTCCCTGTTTTTGATGCAGATCCTAAAGGCATGGCAACACGTGCGGCTTCCGGTAAGGTGCTAAATGCTATTGCAGGAACTTTGCCCGAGTTGATCGGTGGCTCTGCTGACTTGGCGCCATCTAACAAAACATGGCTAGATGGTTATGAAGCTTTCTCTGCAGAAAACCCTGCTGGACGCAATTTCCATTTTGGGGTGCGAGAGCACGCGATGGGAGCGATTGTTAATGGGATGGCGGTTTACGGCGGTATTATCCCTTATGGCGGCACATTCCTTGTTTTCTCTGACTATATGCGCGGTGCCCTGCGCGTAGCTGCTTTATCGAAATATCCATCCATTTGGGTCTTTACGCACGATAGCATTGGTGTTGGAGAAGATGGCCCCACGCATCAGCCGATAGAGCATCTCGCTGCATTACGCGCGATCCCTGATATGACCGTTATCCGCCCTGCGGACGCAAATGAAACCGCGCAGGCGTGGAAATCAGCCATAGAAAATCGTAATGGCACAACTGCCTTGATCTTGACCCGTCAAAACCTGCCGACTTTGGCACAGGAAACGTATGCTGAAAAGGGAGCCTATATCCTAAAGGATTTTGGTGAAAATCCAGAAGTTATTTTGATGGCATCTGGCTCGGAGGTAAGTTTAATCCTTGCCGCGGCTGAAAAACTGGCGCAAGAAGGCGTGGTGGCGCGCGTTTTATCCGTTCCTTCGCTCGAGATTTTCGAGAAACAAGAGCAAACTTATCGCGAGTCCGTTTTCCCGCCGCAGATCGTTAAACGCTTAGCTGTTGAAGTAGGTATCGCGCAGGGATGGTGGAAATATGTTGGGTCGCAGGGCGGCATTCTATCCATCGAAAAATATGGTGCATCCGCGCCCGCACAAAAGATCTTTGATGAATATGGCTTCTCGGTTGAGAATGTTGTAGCACGTGTACATGAGATTCTAAAATAATGGATTTTGAGACAATATACGCTTTTATTTTGATTGCCGGTGGTATTTTTGGGTTGAGAAGCGCAATAAGAGGAGATAATATTGAAGCTTCTGAAACACCAAAACTCAGCCAAAATACCTCGCGCGTGATCTACGCTATAACCGGGATCGTCTTGCTGGTCTTTGGTATTTTAAGGCTGAGCTAGTTTAGAGATTAAACTTTTGTCCACGAAATTGAGAAGAAAGCTATATTTCTTTCTCTTTTCGTGGATATTTTTAGGAGATATGATGAGTAATGTTATTAAAGAATTGACCGCTTTGGGTCAATCTATTTGGTACGACAATATCCAACGCAAGTTGTTGGAGAGCGGCGAACTGGCTGCGATGATCGAGCGGGGCGAAATTCGCGGAGTGACATCGAACCCGAGCATTTTCCAAAAAGCGATCGCGGATTCAAATGATTATGATGATACCCTCAAACCTTTGTTGGCCGATGGTTGGGATGCAGAAAAGATATTTTGGGAACTTGCGATAAAAGATATTCAAGATGCCTGTGATATTTTTGCGCCCTTATACAAAGAAAGCGAAGGCGGCGATGGCTATGTTTCTCTTGAAGTTAGCCCATATTTGGCAAAGGATAGCGAAGGCACGATAAAACAGGCAAAAGAACTTTGGGAGCGTGTCAATAGACCAAATTTGATGATAAAAATTCCTGCTACAAAAGCAGGTTTGTCAGCAATTCGGAAAAGCATTGCTGCGGGCATTAATGTTAATGTGACTCTGATCTTCTCTATTGAGCGCTATCGTGAAGTGATGGATGCCTATCTTTCCGGCCTTGAAGATCGAGTGCTCGCCGAAGAAAGTATCGAGCATGTTCACTCGGTTGCTTCCTTCTTCATCTCTCGCCTTGATAGCATTATAGACAAACAACTCCCCGAGAATTCACTCTTGCGCGGGAAAATTGCTGTCGCCAACGCTAAGCTAGCTTACGAAGCTTTTCAAGAAGTGGCCAACAGTGTTCGCTTTGGAAAATTGCAACTCGTCAGAGCCAACTACCAGCGTCCGCTTTGGGCATCTACCAGCACCAAAAATCCCGATTATCCCGATACCCTCTATCTCGATGAATTGATCGGGCCAGCCACCGTTAATACCGTTCCGCCCGCAACACTCGATGCCTTCATCAATCACGGCAAAGCAGCGGCCACCCTCACTGCAAATTTGGATGCGGCACATCAGGCGATCAATGATTTGGAAGCAGAAGGAATCTCCCTTACTCAAGCCACGCAGGATTTGGAAGATATGGGCGTGGAATCCTTTGCAGATGCATTTACAAGTTTACTAAAAACCATAGGAGAACGATAATGGAACGTGACGCTCTTGGGCCTTTGCTTGCTCCCGTTGAAAAACAGCTTACCCAACTCAAAAGCAATTCCGTTAATGACCGTCTTTGGGCGCACGACCCAACATTATGGACAGATGACCCCGCCGGACAAGCGGAAGTTAAGATCCGTCTCGGCTGGCTTGATCTGCCAAATACCTCTCGCAAGCTAGCAAAAGAAGTGACCGCCTTTGCTCAAGAAGTAAAAACCGCCGGAATCAAAAAGACCTTATTGCTCGGTATGGGTGGTTCATCGCTCGGCCCCGAAGTAATGTCTCTAGCCTTCGATCTTGAGCCTGGTACCTTTGCTATTCTCGATTCCACTGACCCTGCCCAAGTAGCGGATGCAGCGAAAAACTTCCCGCCAGAAGAGACGCTTTATATTGTGGCGAGTAAATCGGGTGGCACTGCTGAAACAATGTCTGCTTTTTATTATTTCTGGGAACAAAGCGGCGGAGATGGAAGTCATTTCGTGGCGATCACAGACCCCGGCTCTAATCTGGAAAAGCTCGCTAAAGAAAATAATTTTCGTAAAGTCTTTTTTGCTGACTCAGCCGTTGGCGGACGTTATTCTGCATTAACCGCTTTTGGGCTTGTTCCTGCGGCCTTGCAAGGGATTGATGCAAACAAAGCGCTGGATAGTGCTGCCTCCATGATGGACGATGCCGAAGAAGCTCTCTTTTTGGGAGCTGTTATGGGCACTGCCGCATTAAATGGGCGTGATAAATTAACGCTTATCACGGACTCCGCTTTTGCTTCTTTTGGCGCATGGGCGGAGCAATTGATCGCTGAATCGACAGGGAAAGAAGGGAAGGGCATTGTGCCTGTTGATGATGAGACCCTTTTAGCTCCAGAAAAATATGGCAATGATCGTTATTTTGTCTATCTGCGCAAAGATGGAGAGCGTGATAACTTTGTTGCTCAGCTTAAAGATATCGGTCAGCCTGTTTTAGTCATCCAAACAGGTGACTCTTACTCTCTTTTCAAGGAATTCTATCGCTGGGAATATGCGACTGCCATAGCTTGTCATATTTTAGGGGTAAATGCTTTTGACCAGCCGAATGTTGAGGATGCAAAAGTCCAGGCGCGGGCACAAATTGATGCGTATAGCCAGAAAGGTGTGCTGGATGAAGGTGAAGCTGCCTGGGAAGGGGAAAATGGCAAAATTTTCACGAATGCTGATTTAGCGGTGACAAGCCTAAAGTCCGCGTTCGATTCCTTTTTAGCTTTGGGGCAAGAAGGTGATTATGTCAGCATCCACGCCTATTTGCCGCGCAACGAGCAGACATCAGCATCCCTCCAAAAATTGCGAGATGCTGTGCAAGAAAAAACAGGCTTGGCTACCACGCTGGGCTTCGGCCCTCGCTTTTTGCATTCGACAGGGCAGTTGCATAAGGGCGGTGCAAATAATGGGGTTTTCATCCAGATCACAACCGATGTGGAGATGGATATTGAAATCCCCACGCAGGGGATGAGTTTTGGCACGCTTGAGCGGGCGCAGGCTCTTGGGGACTATGCAGCTTTGCTTGCAAATGGGCGACGTGTGCTGCGTGTGCATTTGTCTTCATTTGAAAGATTAAAAGAATTGGTCTCTTAATGAAAGAGTTGGCAACGTTTAAATGTGTGGCGTGTAGGGGGGACGCGCCACCTTTGTCTTTTATTGAGATCGCAGAACTTTTGCCTAAAGTTCCCGAGTGGAAGTTAGTGGAGATCGACGGGGTTTCGCGTCTTGAGCGCGTTTTTCTTTTTAAGAACTTTTCAGAGGCGTTGACTTTTACAAATCGTGTTGCCGAAATCGCAGAAGCTGAAGATCATCATCCGCGTATTGTGACGGAATGGGGGCGTGTTACGATACAGTGGTGGACTTATGCGATCGATGGCTTGCATAAAAACGATTTCATTATGGCTGCGAAAACAGATCAGCTGTAATTTTTGGGAGAATCTCTTGGAGAAAGTAGATAAAAGAACGGGGGTGGGGCAATATATTGCAAATTTCTTTGGGCTAAGTGCGGGGCTAATTATTTCATTGTTTAGTATTCGGCTTATTGTTGATACCAGTTTTAGAATGCTATACCCTTTTCTTCCGCAAATTTCAGAGGGCTTAAAGGTCAGTATTACAGTTTTTGGCTGGCTATTGATGATCCGTTCGGCATCTGCTTTTTTTAGTCCCTTGCTTGGCTCTTTGGCAGATCGTTATGGTCGCCGGAAGATCATGTCTTTTGCCTTGCTCTCACAATTCGTCGGTATGGTGGGCATCTCTTTTGCGCAGGGATGGTGGGCAGTTTTACCGCTCTTTTTCACAGGTTTGGCTGTCAATGCCTATTTGCCTGCGCAGCAAGCCTATATTAGTGATCTAGCTCCTTACGAGCGGCGTGGACGTGCGTTGGCATCAATTGATATTGCTTTTGCTGTCTCTGGAATGGTGCTGATGCCTATTATTGGCTGGCTGATTAGTACGTACGGATGGCAAACGCCCTTTTGGTGGCTAAGCGCCATAAGCGCACTTGGTGCACTGCTTATTTGGCGATATTTGCCAGAACCAAAGCAACATACCAAAATTGATAAAAGTGCAAATATGTGGGCGCTGCTTCGAGAGCGAAATATTCAGGCGTCTATGGGGGTGGCTATTTTACTTTTTATCAGCGTTGGCATTTTTATGACCTTTTGGAGTATTTGGCTTAGCGCAGATTTCTCTTTTGACGCTTTGGGTTTGGGACTGATCGCTCAGGGCGTTGGTGTCGCAGAGTTGCTAGGGGCAATTCTGGCAGGGCTTATTGTTGATAGACTTGGCAAATATCGGACAAGTTTTATTGGGCTAGTTCTTTCTGCTATCTTTTTTGCAACCATTCCTCTTGCTGGACAAAACCTCTTTATTATTCGTATTCTTTTATTTCTAACTGTCTTTTGGGTTGAATATTCGATCGTTGCACTGTTTCCTCTTTATGGAGAGCAAGCCCCTCATGCACGGGCGAGCATGTTTTCGCTGATCGCATTGGGAAATGGGATGGGCTTGGCTCTTGGCCCGGTCATTACCACAGCTCTCTGGGAGTGGCGCGGGATTGGCGCGATCACAACTTTTGCGAGCATTAGCCTAGTATTTGCGGCAGTTCTTTTGTGGATCTTTTTGCGGGAGAGAATAGAAGAATAGGACATTTGTCTTTATGTTTCAAAAAACAAGTTTTGGTACACTTATGAGTAGAAATTCTTAAAAACCTGAGCTATATGAAATGTAGTGGCAGAGACTATGACTGATAGACTTTTAAGAGCAGCGATCGAAGCTGCCAAAGCCGGCAGAAAAGAAGAAGCGGTTAAGATGCTTTCACGAGTTGTGAAAGTTGATCCGCGCTCTGCAGATGCCTGGTTTTGGTTGGGGATGATGATGTCTGAATCTGAGCGGAAAATCTATTGTTTTCGGCGCGTTATAAAGATTGATCCAGCACATTCTATAGCGCGTGTGCAATTGCAAAAATTAGGTTATCTAAAGCCCGACCCTCTCCAAAAAGAAAGCCCTCCTGTAATTGAAGAAAAAGTTGTGGTATCCCCTCCGCCTTCAAGCGAAGTTTCCTCTTCTCCGTTTTCTGTTGATCCCGATGAAATAGAACTCCAAGCCGAAACAGAATATGACTGGGATGCCAAGGATGGAACATCACCCGTTATAGAAGAGCCAGACTTTATGCCGAGTGCAAAACTAATGGAGGAGATAGAAGAAACAGTAAAAGAGGAAGATAAAGGCGATAAAAATGAGAAACAAAAACTGTTCTTGGCGATCTTGGGAGTTTTAGCATTTGTGGCTGTTGCCGGGGTTTTGGGGATATTCTTTTCTTCGCCTAGTACGTTAAATGCATTAACCACTGTCATATTTCCACTAACCGCAACCTCTTTACCCGCGCCGACCGCTACTGCCACGATGGTGCCAACACCAACACCAACGCCTTTGCCTTTTTCTGCATTAGATATGGGGGAGTATGATCCTGTTTTTGAAGTGTCCGACTGCGCTATCTTTCCTCCTGAAGGAGTGAATGTGGAATGTGGTTTCGTGACCGTTCCTGAAAACCGCTATGGTGTAGATATGGGCAAAACGATCCGTTTGGCTGTAGCGATCTATCATGGCAAGGAGCGTTCTGCTGCGCCTGTCCTTTATTTGCAAGGTGGCCCCGGGCAAGATGCGCTTAGCCTAATGGGTGAGAATTTTGACTTGACTATAGCGCCTTTTTTAGAAGGGGGAGATTTTATCCTTCTTGACCAACGAGGGATGGGACTTTCTGAACCTAATTTGGATTGCCCGGATTTAAAACGAGTTTTCGAAGAGGCCGCAATAGAAGAAATTTCTGTTGATGAGAGAGAAGAATATTATGTGACTGCTTTTGGTAAATGTAGAGACAAGCTAAGTGCGCAAGGTGTAAATTTATCCGCTTATAACACAACAGAAAGCGCGTCAGATGTAAAAGACCTGATCCTTGCTTTAGGGTATGAGCGTGCCACCCTCTTTGGTGTTTCTTACGGAACACGTCTGGCCCAAGTTGTGATGCGTGAATATCCCGAAGTTGTTCATACTGTCATTCTTGATTCAGTCTTACCAATAGAAAGCAAGATATATAACGAAAGCGCAGCCATTAGCCAAAGTTCTTTAGATACCTTATTTGCAGGTTGTGCGGCAAATACAGATTGTCAACTTGCCTATCCTGACCTTGAAAACGATTTGCGCGCTGTAGTTGCTCAGCTTAACGAAAACCCTTTGCAAACAAATATCTTTGGTTACGAGGAAGATGACTACAGCCGCAGCGTAGATGGCGTGGAATTTATGAGTGCCATATTATGGGCAATGCGCCAGCCCGAGTTGCTTGTCGCAGTTCCACAGGCGATCGAGCGCGCAAAATTAGGCGATTCAAATATCATCGGCACAATTTTGTCCTACCCGCTTGGATCAGTGGGCGAGATCAGCTTGGGGGCTTATCTTTCGATCAATTGCCGTGAGCAAGTTTACGCATCCACGCCAGAAGAATTAGGCGATGATATCGCCGACTATCCAGATACAGAAGAAGTTGGTTTATCCTGGGTTTACGGTGATCCGAATCTTATTTTTAGCCTCTGCGATACTTGGCAGGTCGAAGGGATCAGGCCCGACGAAAACGAAGCGTTGGCCAGCGATATTCCAACGCTCGTTATGGCAGGACAATATGATTCAACAACACCACCTTTCTTTGCCGAGCAAGTTGCCGCACGTTTGAGCCGCTCAACACTGGTTGAATTTCCGGGCTTGGGGCATGCGGTAGCATTTTCTCAGACCACTTCTTGCCCTGAAGAAATTTTGCAAGATTTTCTTTCTGAGCCAGATACGGTCATCGATACTTCTTGTATTTCTGAAATGGAAGCGCCAAAATTTTCTACACCCTACACAGGAGACCCGCCT
This sequence comes from uncultured Anaerolineaceae bacterium, assembly GCA_964581545.1. GTDB lineage: Bacteria > Chloroflexota > Anaerolineae > Anaerolineales > Villigracilaceae > Desulfolinea. Next base: position 34,397 of record CAZOOX010000004.1, on the reverse strand, counting down.
CTTGAGATGGCGGTCATCACCGATGAAGAAGTAGGTATTACCACCTCTGTTCCTGTTCAATGGGAGAGTTTAGGACAAGGTTTCTTCTATAGAGGAGCCACGCTCTGGGATATCACCCAAGTTGGCGCACAACATGTTCCCGTTAGCTTTGATACCTGGCTTTCATTCCTCGTCGAAAACTTCAATGGCAGAGGGCTTGATAGCTATCCCGTTCAGACAGGGGAGTTGGTTACGGAAGAAAATGGAAGAGTCTGGAAAATATACACATCCACTGCTCAAGGGCATCCCGTAGACTTTGCCTTTGCAAAATACGGATACGATACGATCATGGTCGCTATGATGAGCCACGAAGACGAACACGATACGCTCTTCGACCAGGTTTTCCAGGAAATGCTCGAAAAAACAACAGTAGTAATTATTGAGAATGAAGAATAAATGGGATGAAAAACCGGTTCACTCCTGATTTTTCTTGCTCATTGCAAGTCAACTCTGTTTCGCCCCCGCATTTATGCATAAAAGATGTGAGGGCATTGTGTTTATATGAAAGGCTTTCTGTGAAATTGACCGCTAGATGTGCATTGCATCTCACAGATGCGCTGCACATCGGGTCTTGCAGACGGAGTTGCGTTTGAAAACCCGACTTGCATACCCCTTTCGGAGCACTTACGCACTTGCCAAGTGCAATGCAAGTCTGACAACAAAAATAGCAGGCTAAAATCTACGAAAAACTATTTCACATAAGATGCATGAAGACATCTTTCCACAGAAAAGGCGTAAATTACGGGGGGAATAGCCTTTCCAAAACTTTAAGGTAAAAAGAGACCTTAGTTCCCTTGTTCTGACCTTTCAAATATGTTAGAATTCCCGCCCATCAAACCCCTGTATATATGGGTTATTGATAAGAATATCGCCATATCTGTCCTGAGACAAATGTTCTGGTGAAGGGAGAGTAACTCTTATGCGTTGTCCGTATTGTCAATATAAGTCGTCAAAAGTCGTGGATACATCCCATGATCGCCAGGGAAATATTCGTCGCCGAAGAGAATGTTTAGAGTGCAAACAGCGATTTAGCAGTTACGAACGCCCTATTTTAGCAACTCCGCTTATCGTTAAGCAAGATAAATCACGCGAAAATTTCAACCCGGAAAAACTCAAACGCGGCATTGCAATATCTTGTGCCAAACGCCCCGTTTCGGCGGCAGATATTGAGCGCCTTGTTGGTCAGGTTGAAACAGAGCTTCAGAAATTGGGTAGATCAGAAGTATCTTCACGAGTAATAGGAGATAAAGTGATAGAGGGGCTAAAAGAACTTGATCAGATCGCCTATATGCGCTATGCCATTGTTTACCTGCAATTAGATGACCTCCCCGCATTGCAGGCTGAAATTGATCGTCTTTTAGAGTAGTTTGTGCTTTTGCCCTTATCGGTTATTAGGGGGCAAGTGATGGAAAGTAATTTCAATTTTACAGGAGAAAAATAATGACGAAAAAAGCCGCTGTTGCTACAAAACAGGGATTATTGCCAACCCCGCCTATGCCGACCGATTTGCCCTCGATTGATCTGACAGATAATTCGCGCCAGGTTCTTGAGCGCCGCTATCTGCGTCGCGGAGAAGGTGGCAAGCCAACGGAAAGCGTGGATGAAATGTTTTGGCGTGTTTCTTATCACGTTGCCAAAGCCGAAGAAAAATGGGATGGCGATGTAATTGAACGCGCCCGCGAGTTTTATCATTTATTGGTCAGCAAAAAATTCTTTCCTAACTCCCCAACATTTACAGGTGCTGGCACTCCTCTTGGGCAGTTAGCGGCTTGTTTCGTTCTTCCCGTTAACGATGATATGGGGAAAGATGCAGCGGGCATTTTCCAATCTCTGCGAGATGCGGCCCTTATCCAGCAAACCGGCGGCGGGAACGGATTCTCCTTCTCGCGTCTCCGCCCAAAGGGGACACTGGTGAACTCCTCTGCTGGGCAGGCGACAGGTCCTGTGGGCTTTTTGCGCGTTTACGATCATGCCTTCGGGGAGATTGCGCAAGGCGGAACAAGGCGCGGAGCCAATATGGGCGTCCTCCGCGTTGATCATCCCGATATCGAAGATTTTATTTCTTGCAAGACAAATGAAAATCAGATCACTAATTTTAATATCTCGGTCGGGATCACCGATGATTTTATGCGGGCTGTTGAAAAAGGAGAAAAATGGGCGTTACGCTTCCCTGATGTTCTTTCTCCGCTTTATCGTGGTTTTAAGGGGACGCTCGAGCAAGCCGAAGATGCCGGTATCCCGATTCGGACTTACGAAAAAGTTGATGCACGCGAGCTTTACGAAAAAATTGTCCAACAAGCACACCATAACGGGGAGCCGGGGATGCTCTTCCTCGACGCAGCGAATCGAGATAATCCTGTCCCGCATTTATATGCGCTTGAGTCGACAAATCCATGTGGTGAACAATGGTTAGGGCCCTACGAATCTTGCTGTCTCGGCTCTATCAATCTTGCTGAGCATTGCGCGCCAGATGGCGAAGTGGATTGGGAAGAGATCCGTAAAAGCACGGTTTTAGCGACCTATTTCCTCGATGACGTAGTGGATGTGAATGCTTACGTTCCCGCCGTGCCACAGCTCATGGACGCCGCCCAGAGCGCACGTCGTATTGGTTTGGGCATTATGGGTTTGGCAGATATGATGTATCACGTTGGCGCGCGTTATGGCTCAGATGATGGACAGCAGTTTGGGGCGCAGGTGATGGAATTTGTACGTTATCACGCCATGCAAACGAGCGTTTCGATGGCGAGAGATCGTGCGCCATTCCCTGCGATTGATGGCAGTATTTATGATCCTGCTAATTTAACCTGGGAGAAACCTGAAACTGTCGTGCCTTACACTAAAAATTGGGGACGTCCGGATGTGCACTGGGATTCCCTTGTGGAAGGAATCCGAGCGCACGGAATCCGCAACGCTGCCCAAACAACGGTTGCGCCCACTGGGACGATCGCAACAGTTGCCGGATGCGAAGGCTATGGCTGTGAGCCGACTTTTGCGTTGGCTTATATTCGTCACGTAGATGATAACGGCAAAGATCTGCAATTGACCTATGCCAGCCCGCGTTTTGAGAAGGCCTTGGCAGCAGTGGGTTTAGCTGGAGAAGCTAGACAAGAGATTTTCGAAAAGGTGATGGAGAATGGCTCCTGCCAGGATGTGACCGATGTCCCCGAAGCGATCCGTGATACCTTCGTGGTCTCTGCCGATATTACCGCTAATGAGCATGTGCAGATGCAAGCCGCTCTGCAAGCCTTTGTTGATAATTCGCTCTCGAAAACGGTCAATTTCCCTGCTACAGCGACCGAAGAAGATGTATCTAAAGCCTATAAATTGGCTTGGGAATTGGGATGCAAAGGTATTACTGTTTATGTAACTGGCTCCCGCGACGCAGTTGTGCTGGAAACCAAAGCCACCGCCCAAAAGAAAGAACCTATAGTTGAAATGGCTTCGCTAAGACCACTCTGGCGCGAAAGCAAAAAACCGCGCCCGCGTGCTTTGTTGGGTTGGACTTATAACGTCGAAACACCTTTGGGTAAAGCCTTCGTGACAGTCAACGAAAATGGCGGACGACAGCCCTTTGAAGTCTTTGTGAATACTTCAAAAGCTGGCTCTGAGACAGCTGCCGTATCCGAAGCGATTGGACGTTTGATCTCCTATATCCTGCGTTTGGCATCGCCCGTTTCGCCTCGTGACCGGATCAAAGAGATCGTCCGCCAACTCGGCGGGATCGGTGGCGGCAGGTCGCTGGGTTTTGGCGCAAAACGCGTCCGATCTTTGGCAGATGGTGTTGGGCAAGTTCTGGCTGAATATCTGCGCGAGGCCAGCGAGCATCTTGGCGAATGGTTGCCCCCTGTAGAAGATACCGCACCCAGCAATGGCGGGCTTGAAACCCAGCAAATGCCTCGCATTGGCGATCTTTGCCCCGAATGTGGTGAAGCAGCCGTTGTGAACGAAGAAGGCTGCCGAAAGTGTTATGCTTGTGCTTTTAGTGAATGTTAACATCAACTTTCCCCTCCCTAGATTCTAAAGTTTAGGGAGGGGAAAGTATATATTGCTGAAAAATCACGCCTAATATGAGATAATCTCGTTAGAGGAGTAAAGTATGCAAAAAGCAAAACTTGCTCGTAATTTCCTGATTATCATTCTCTTAATTGGGTCGGTTTTGGTCGGGTGGGTCATCGGAAATACAATTCGACAATCCATCCCGGAGCGTCAGTATGCACTAGAAGGTCTTTCTGCTGAGGACTTCGGTGGGTTCCAAGAATATGCACTGCCACTTGGAGGCGTACTGATCGAAAATTGGAGTGTTTTTGCCTGGGAGGTATGTAAAGATGATATCTATTACACATCTCTGCCCGCAAAATGTCAAACAATAGGTGGTCGCTTGATAGAAGTTGGCAATAATGAAGCCACTCCCATCTTGCTTCCTTGGCTGGAAACTCCTGAAAAGTAAAGAGTAGCAAGGAATAAAAATGCAATCCAAATCAAAAACAGTAGACGCTTATCTTGAAGAAGTCCCCGCAGAACGCAAAACGGGACTAACCCAACTCCGCAATCTCTGCCTCAGCGCCCTAAAAAGCTTCACCGAAAGCATGGAATACGGGATGCCCTCCTACAAACGCGAAGGTGTGGACGAAGTCGAAGTCGCCTTCGCCAGCCAGAAAAACTATATTTCTCTCTATGTCCTTAAGCAAGATGTGATGAACGCCTACAAAGATAAATTGGCAGGAACAGGCGTCAGCTTTGGCAAAGGCTGTATTCGTTTCACGCGAACAGAGAGAATTAACTTTGAAATTGTAAAAGAAATGCTGCACGCTGCTGAAGAGTCGGATGGGGAGATTTGCTAAACTTTCTTTTGTGTTGAGAAACGACAGCCACCTTTTTAAATATATGTTAAACTTTTGGACGAAGTGTTTTTTAATGGATTCAAATCAGCACGGAGGTGTTCGGTGAAGTCTGATGCATTCTTCATCCACAATAACAAAGACAAGTCAATTATAAGAGCGATAGCCAGGGAGCTTCAGGAAGCCCATGGCTTGAAATGCTCTCTTGATAAGTGGAATTTATTTCCCGGAGAGTCTTGGCAGGAGACACTTGAAGAAGCCCTTGATGGATGCCAGGCTATTGCGATTTTTGTGGGACCACATCAGATTTCCCCTTGGGAAAATGAAGGGATGCGCTCTGCGTTGATGAAACGCGTGCAGGATAAATCCCGTCGCGTTCTTCCCGTTTTGCTTCCCGGCGCTCCTGATTATCGTGACGTAAAACTACCGCTATTTCTTCGCCGCCTTATCTGGGTGGATTTCCGCTCTGGTTTGAATGATAAAAATCTCCATCGTCTCTATGCTGGGATCACTGGAAAAAGGCCTGGCACTTCGTCAGAGGGTAGAAAAAGAGATTCAGCGAAAGAACTTTCGCTTGGGTCTGATACACGCCTTCCGGAGAATATATTACTTAAGAAAGAAAAGAGCCTGAAATTTTTGGGTGATTTGACTGCGAAAAGAAAAGACTCCGCTGGAGAATTGATCGAATTAGCTGAGTATTTGGGGCATTTGCCTATTGCTTTGGAATTAGCTGGACACTATCTAAAAAGGCATCAGCGTTTATCTGTTCAAGGTTATCTGGCTAAACTGAAAAATGTGTTGAAAGACTCGTCTGTGAAAAACTGGAAAGCAGACCTGAAAGATGCCAACCAGAATCGCCTCAGGCTGCCCCAAACCCTTATACTTTCGTGGAGAGACATAAAAAACGAAAAGGCCAGAAAAATATTCATCATGGCAGGGCTTCTTTCTCATGATTCCGATATTCCTCTGGAGACCTTTATCAATGCGCTGGAAATCACAGAAGCAGCTTGCGATCAGTATTTGGGTGAATTGGTCAACCTGGGCTTGCTGCATATGTCGGATGAGAACACTCCGGCTATTCACCCTTTGGTGGCTGAACTTGCATCCTGTTTGGATGTAGAAAATGACAATTTTTAATTACGCGAATAGAAAGAATTGATTTTGAAATTGTAAAAGAAATGCTGCGCGCGGTCGAAGAGTCAGATGGGGAAAATCCGAGTACGACTTTGAAAGTATCGCCTTTGGTCTGCTCTCGGTATCGTGCTTTTTTTAATCATCGCTTACTGTTCCCGGCAGCCCTAACAGTAAGCGATGATAGTTTCAACCTGTTAAGCAACTTCGGCCGCCCGTTTTTCCCACACATCGGCGTTCACACCTTTGATCAAAAGCCACAGGGGCAATAAAAACTCCCCAATGCTGGTAAACCCGCTAATTTCCATATTCAAGCTGGGGAAAAGAATGGCTAACAGAAAATCTATCAAATAGCCAAAACATCCGATCATCAATAACACACCCAGAAATTTAGGAATATAGCCTGATTTGAAAACTAAATAACCCATGGGGAATAACCAAAGACCCCAAAATATCCAGGCGATAATAAGTCCATATTCGTGCAATTCAAGAAACATCATTGCAAGAGCTTGTAATTGATCCGCAGTGAATACTGCCAGATATTCAGCTCCATTTAATAGCAACAGGGTAGCGAATTGATTAAGCTCACTGAGCATCGCAATAGGGACACCAACTAGCGAAAAAATTACCATCAGCAAAGCATGTTTTTTATTCACTACTTTTAGCAATTTGTATAAAGCCAACACCGCAAAAATGTGAATGATCTGAGCGATCAAAGCACTCACGATGCCAAGTCGAAAGAGTGTTTCGGATGCCATGATATTACTGGCTGTAGTTGCGGCATCTCCAGGCACCACAAGCGTGGAAGGAACATATAATAGCCCAAGGATGGCAAATGGGACGATAAGTAAATACAGGAACCCTGCAAGTTTTGCTGTTTTATTGATTGAACTCATTGTTTTCTCCTTTTGGTTGGGAATTGACTGAAATAAGGGTCAGCCCCAAATTGCGAATCTTTTTGAATACACCATGCAACGCAGATTGATCTGCAATGACACCGCTTAAAAGGGTGTCACCATCGTCAGCTAAGGCGATAGTTAAACCGTCAAACCAATCCTTCCAGCGGATATCCAAATGATCCTTAATTTTGATCTGGTAATGCGTATCTTTGTTCATCGTGTTAAATGATAAAAGAATAGGCACGAAAAAGCCCCACAGGAAACTGTGGTTATAAGGATAAAAAGCTGTGGTTTTGTGGGGGAACTGCAGGGAAGCTAAATCAGTTTGAATTCTTTTGCTTTGGCAATAGCCAGGATGCGTTTATTGACACCAAGCTTGCTGTAAATATTTTTGATATGATAAAGAACGGTATTCAGGCTGATGAAAAGTTCTTCGGCGATCTCTTTATTTTTCAGCCCTTCGGCGATAAGTGACAAAATCTCAAGTTCACGCTTACTGAGAGGATCAACTAATGGTTGGGTGGGGGATATTTCAAATGCAGCTAGCAACACCTTTGTATAATTTGGCATGATCTCTCGTGTATTTGCTTCAACCAAGAGTTGCTTCATAGGCAAGCCCTCATCAACAAAAATGCGGATGAAAGCATTCGGTTCGGCCATTGCCAGAGCGGTACTTAGTAGTTGGATTGCCTCTTTAGCTTCGCCCTGTGCATGATGGGCAATTGCTTGCAGGATAATAATCTTGAGATATTTATCCGCTTCACCCTTGATTTCAGCTTGCTTGCGCAGTGAACTTAATGCTGCCAGAGCCGCAGATACATCTCCCCGTGCTAAAAATACGCGTGCTTGACCAATAGAAAGGTCATACTCATCAACCAGATCAGCTGCTGCCACCAGATTGCCCTGATGAAGCAGCGTAAGCACTTGTGCATTTACAATCTCCGGTATCAGATCTTCAAATTTAAATTGGCGTACGAATTGCTCGGCCTTCGCTAATAAAGTAGTCGCTCCAGTCGTATTCCCCTGTGCGAGCTTCATGCGGGCAAGAAGCATCTCGCAGCCAGCGGGGGTGTCAATATTTTCTAGTTGCTGAGCTAATTGCAGCCCTTGTTCTCCGTGTTTGTGGGCAGCATCCAGATTGTTCCATTCATAGAAAATGCGAGCTAGACCAAGGTGCGCTTCACAGGCAGGAGGCAGTGGCGGATCGCCTGCTAATTGCAGGACACGCCGATAAGTCTCAGCTGCCAGATGAAGTTGATTCTCTGCTTCCTGTACTTGACCCAAACTAATTGTCGCCCCTAAGATGAACATACTATTCCCAGATTCTTCGCTGATAGCTATTACCTCAGCATAAGCTTGACGGGCTGCAGCACGGTCTCCCTGAAGCTGATAAGCATAGCCCAATGCCCAGGTTGTGGATGTGCGAACAGCCAGATTATCGGGATGCAGATATTCCAGAGCACGATGCGACTGGGCAATGATCGTTTCTATCTGGCTTCGCGAGATAGCCAGCATGGCTCGTATGGAAGCAATTTGCCCGATCAGGTCCCGGGCTTCTTCGTCCAGATCGACATCTTTCAGGATTGCTTCCGCAGCTTGGAGTTTCTCTTCTGCGCCCTTCGCCTGACCGGTAAAAGTTAAAGTGAAGGCGTAGGTCACCCACAATGAGGGCCTCGCGTCCAGCACATCTGCTGGAAGAGAAGCAAGCCAGTTCAATACAGGAGATGCCGCGCCACGCAGAGGCAGGGGCATTCCCTTCCCAGCGATCAAACGTTCAGCACGCTCAATATCCAATCCGTTTTCTTCGAACCATTGGCTGGCACGTTTGTGTAACTCAGGCAGATAGATGCCACCATCCTTGGGAGGTGTCGCGGTACTTTGATGTAGTCTTTGCCGCAGCAGATCAGCAAAAAGATGATGATAGCGGTACCATCGTCGCTCATCGTCGAGGGGGATGATGAAGATATTGCGGTTTTCCAGCTCTTCCAAAATTTTTTGGCTGGGAGGTGGGGATTGGCGCACTGCATCACATAGATCGGCGCAGAGACGGGAGAGTAAGGCTGTTTTCAGCAAAAAACTCTGCACATCAGCGGGGAGCTGATTCAGGACTTCTTCCAGCGGATAATCCATGATAAAGCGATGGCTGCCTGTGAAGCCCTCTACAAATCCTGCTACATCATCCTGGTTTTGTAGAGAAAGTGCGATCATTTGCAATCCGGCAATCCAGCCCTCAACGCGATTTTCCAAAGCGGCAATTTGACTGGTTGACAAGGTGATATTCATGCTTTCTTGAAGGAACTGGACTGTTTCTGCTTCAGTAAAGCGCAAATCGCTGATGCGTAGCTCGGTCATTTCTCCCCTGGCTCGCAAACGCGAAATAGGAAAACCCGGATCGGTGCGGCTGGTAATAAGAAGTGTCATCTGTAGTGGCATATGGTCGAGTAAGAAAGCCATCGCCATGTCTATTTCGCTCGATTCGAAGGCGTGATAATCGTCAAGTATGAGAAGGAAGGGCGCAGAGACGGAGTCTATATCATTTATAAAGCTGCCCACTAATTTTTTAGCAGAAGGAGGCTGAGGGGATTGTAAGAGCTGGGGCAGGGAGGATTGAACATCGGGTAAATGTTGTACTGCTGCAGCCAGATAGCTGAAAAACTGCTGTGTATCGCTGTCGTCTTCATCAAGTGATAACCAGGAGACAGGCGTATTTGCATGATCTTGAGCTAGCCACTCAGTAACAAGGGTTGTTTTGCCATACCCCGCCGGAGCTGAGAGTAGGATCAACTTACGCGGCTTTTCCCTGCTCAACTTAGCCACAAGGTGTGGGCGCGGAACGAGGCTGGAACGAAGCGAGGGGATATAGAGTTTAGTTTGCAGGAGTAAGGTTTCCACAAGAAGATTATAGGCGATAGTAAGAATGCGGGGTAGCCACTTGAGTCATTCTTCAGTTACCGTTCTGATCCTCATCCTGAAAGTCTATCCCTTTTACCCTTTCACTGTATAATTACAAAAAACTTGTATCCCTTCATGTGATGCTGTAGACAAATAAAATCAGGAGCACCTCATGCGCCAATCTATTCTCACAGACCAGCAAGCCCAATTCTTGCGAGAAGAAAAAGAAGCCCTCGCTGGAATTCAGCTTGCTTTGTCTGATCTTGACCTTCCCCGAGAATCCCTCTACAGCCTCCAGAAAGCCATTCTCCAACTCGATGAGCTTTTCCTGATCGTCGTTGCGGGTGAATTCAACGCGGGAAAATCTGCTCTCCTGAACGCCCTCTTGGGCGAAAAAGCCCTCCTCGAAGGTGCCACGCCCACCACATCCCGCGTCACCCTCGTTAAGTGGGGAGAGAAAGCCGCCGAGCAAGTCGTCGATGAAGGTTTCGCCCTCTATACCTATCCGCTGCCCATTCTCAAAGAACTCAATATCGTCGACACCCCCGGCACCAACGCCGTCATTCGTCAGCACGAACGCCTGACCGACGAATTCGTTCCCCGAAGCGATCTTGTCCTTTTTGCCACTTCTGCAGATAGGCCGATGACCGAAAGCGAAAGACAATTCCTTGAGCGCATTTTGACCTGGGGCAAAAAAGTGGTCTTTGTTTTGAATAAGATCGACATCTTCGACGATGCTGCTTCGCTGGACGAAGTCCGGGATTTTGTCATCTTGCACGCCTCAACATTGCTCGGAGACAAACCTGAACTCTTCCCTGTTTCCGCTAAATTGGCCCAAAAAGCCCTCACCGAAGCGGATCCCGCTAAATCGCAAGCGTTGTGGCAGGCTAGCCGTTTGGGCGCTCTCGAAAGCTATATCAACGCCACGCTAGATGATGTCACGCGTTTGCGGCTCAAGTTCAATAATCCGCTTGGGGTGGCAGAGAATTTGATCGCGCAAGCAAGTGAATCTATCCAATTCCAGGAAGAAATTCTGCAAGAAGATAAGGAGACCGTTGCGGCCTTGGGCACAACCATTAATGCCTATGAGAACGAATTAGAAAATGAACTTTCCCCGCGTCTCGCAGAAGTGGAAAATATCCTGCATAAATTGGAAAGTCGTGGGCTAGACTTCTTCGATGATAAATTGCGTCTGACCAATATCAAGGGGCTGATGAGCGGTGCAAAGGTGCGCGCAGACTTTGAGAGAGAAGTTTTGGCCGAGATGCCCAAGCAGATCGAAGACCAGGTGCAGCGCCTGATAGATTGGCTGGTGCAAAAAGATCTGCATGAGTGGCAGCAAGTGATGGGCTATCTGCAACGCCGTCAAGCACAACATATTGACCATTTGGTAGGCGAATCCTACGGCCCGCAAGAAACACGCCGACGCGAGTTAATTGATACTGTCGGGCAAACCGTCCAGACTATTGTGGAAACCTACGATCACCAAAAAGAAGCCAGCGAGTTAGCTTCCAGTGTTGAGCTTGCTGTCGCGCAAACGGCTGTTCTTGAAGCCGGTGCTGTCGGTTTGGGGGCAATCGTGACCTTTGCGGTGCTTTCCTCCGCTGTCGATATTACCGGCACCCTTGCGGCTGGCACGATGGCGATTTTGGGCTTTTTCGTAATTCCTTTTAAACGCAAACAGGCGAAAGAGAATTTCAGGGGAAAAATGACCACCCTGCGCACCAAACTGCTTGATGCGCTGACCACGCAATTCACCAACGAATCTGTAAATGCAATTGATCGAATGAAAAACGGCGTTGCGCCCTATACGCGCTATATCACCTCCGAGCGCGAACGGATCGAGAAAACAGAGACGACTTTGGAAGAACTGAAGCAAACGCTCTCTACGCTCCGTGCGCGAAGTGAAGCTGTATTGAAATAAAATAATGCTAGAGTTCTAGTTCTCCCCTAAATTCCGTTTTTAGAATTTGGGGGAGATGCCCGATAGGGCAGAGGGGGCGTTCTAATATATTTCCAATATCCCCCCTTTCTTTGCATGGTATCATTTTTCAGCTAGATTCTTATTAATTTCTCGAATTTTGGAGGCAGTATGAATATCGCTCTTTTATTTCAAGGTTTAGCCAGCCTTTCATGGTTTGCTTTTATTGTTGTTCTCGGCATCGTGATTACGCGGGCATCAAGAAAACAACCGACAAAAGGCCTTACCTCACTTCTAATTGGTGTGCTTATCTTTGCAATGGTCATTTCGGTTATTAGTGCCGGCATCGTCTTTATTGAACCGAATGAACGTGCAGTCGTTGTTTCGCCTTATGCTTTCCGGGCACCAAATGGTTATCTCGAAGAAGCTCTGACCCCCGGTTTGCGCTGGATCGTTCCTGGCGAAACTCCGCGCAAATATTCTATTTCGCGCCAGACTTACACCATGTCGGCGGCATCTGCTGAAGGGAATATTGTAGGTGATGATTCCATCCGTGCCCGTACCAAAGATGGTCAGGAAGTTTTCATTGACGCTTCGGTTATTTTTCAGGTGGATTCATCCAAAGTCACCCAATTACATATTGAATGGGCAAATCGCTATAGGGATGAACTAGTTCGCCCGACCACACGCGGTATCGTCCGTGATATAGCATCTCAATACGGGATCGAAGAAATCGTTAGTACACAACGTGCCTCTTTAGAGAATGCCATTACTGAATCAATGGAAGAAAAATTTAGAGAGAATAATCTCCTTCTTGTTGATTTTGTTTTGCGTGATATTCACTTTAGCGCAGAATATGCTGTCGCGGTTGAGCAAAAACAGATTGCTGAGCAACAGGCACAACAGGCAAAGTTTGTCGTCGAATCAAAGAAACAAGAAGCTGAGCAAGCTCGTCAGGTCGCACAAGGTGTTGCCGACGCAGCTGTTATCGCTGCGCAAGGTGAAGCGGATGCGCGTCTCATCCAGGCCGAGGCAGAAGCAGCTGCTTTAGAGCTGATCAACAACGCGATCAAGAACAACCCCGACTTGCTCACTTACGAATATATCCAGCAGCTTACATCACAGATAGATGTAATGTTGCTCCCGAGCGACGCGCCTTTTGTTTTCCCCTTACCTGATACTGGCGCGACTGTCCCTTAGTAAACAGATTGCTTATTGAAAGAGCAGCGAGGCTTTAGTAAAATGAGCCTCGCTGTTTTTTTATCGGTATTCAAAGATAGACACAATCAAGACACTAAATTTTTCCAAAAACTTCTTTAGGAGATCATCATGGTTGATGCCGCAAAAGCATCCGAACAAAAGATCCGTCTGACCAGCCTCGCAGCTTGCGCTGGCTGAGCATCTAAATTAAGTGCAGAGGCACTGGCGCAGGTTCTGCGTCCAATTCAAGATATTTATCAGGCAGAAAATTACCCCGACCTTTTGATCGGCATTGGCGACCCCGATGATGCCGCCGCATGGCGCATTGATGAAAAACGAGCCATCGTTGTCACCACAGACTTTTTCACCCCTGTTGTCGATGAAGCCTACGATTATGGCGCAATAGCGGCAGCCAATAGTCTTTCAGATGCCTATGCTATGGGCGCACGTCCATTTCTTGCGCTCAATATCGCTGCAGTTCCGCCGAAGCTGCCCACAGAGATCACTAGTGAAATTTTGCGTGGCGGGGCAGAAAAAGCGCGTGAAGCAGGTGTTGTTATCGCTGGCGGACACACCATTACCGATGAAGAGCCAAAATATGGCTTGGTCGTATTGGGATTTGCCGATATAGATAAGATGATGACCAAAGGCGGTGCAAAAGTCGGGGATGCTCTCGTGTTGAGCAAACCGATCGGATTTGGCGCGACGACGACCGCGATAAAGCGGCAGTTGGCAACGCCCGAAGAGATTGCCGAAGTGGTGGGCTGGATGAGCCACCTCAACAAAACCGCATCCGAGCTTGCTCAGGATTTTGGCGTTCGTGGCGCAACTGACATCACCGGATTTAGCCTGCTCGGACACGCTCACGAAATGGCAGAAACATCGGGCGTTGGCTTGCGCTTTGATATGTCCAAAATCCCGATGATCTCCTGTGCTCGCAAATATGCCGAATCGTGGACTTTCCCCGGCGGATCCTCCGATAACAAACTCTACTTTGAGAAACACGTCACCTTTGATGAAGGCGTAGATGAAGAAAATAGAATGTTGCTCTTCGATGCACAAACCAGCGGCGGTTTGCTTTTGGCTGTTCCCCCTGAAAGATTAGATATGCTTCTTGCACGCGCTAAAGAGATCAAGCAACCGCTCTGGCATGTTGGTGAAGTTGTCGCAGGTGAAGGGATCAAAGTAGACGCTTAAAGATGAAAATAGAAGGCTGAGTTTGCCTTCTGCATTTTATATTTTGCATTTTGCCTTCCAATGGTATAATCTTGCCCCGTATGAGTACAACAGCGAATAACCCCAAGACAAAAATCTGTCCAACTTGCGGCACTCGCCTCGGCGAAGGCGCGACGAAATGTCTCGTTTGTGGCGAAAGATTTGACGCGCCTGAACAAGCAGCGCAAACGAAAAAATCCGTAGAAGGCAGCACCATGCCAAAGATCACCCTCAGCCTGCCGGCTGCTCTGGGATTTTTGGCTCTTTTCCTTGTTGTAGGTGCTGCGGCGGTATTTTTTACATTGCAAGCGACAGATCAGGTTGTAGTGCCTACGGATATCCCGACAGCAACTATAACCGTCACCGTTACACCAACGCCTACGCAAACACTTACGCCAACGCCTGTCCCGACCATTACGCCGCAGCCACCATTTGAGTATACTGTGGCTACAGGAGATACTTGTGGTGGGATCGCTGTTACTTTTGGTATTTCGGTGCAAAGTATCATTATTCTTAACAACCTCCCTGCATCATGCAATAATTTGACCGTTGGGCAGGTTTTGCAAATCCCTTACCCAACGCCGACGCCTTTGCCCCCGCCCACAGCAACATTAGAAGGTGGCGCAGCGACAGAGCAAGCATGTGAAAAAGTACTCATTACCGTACAAGAAAATGATACGCTTTCCAGTATTGCTGCAAATTATGCCGTTCCACAAGATGCCATTAAATCTTTCAATGGCTTGAGCACAGATACTGTTTTCCTCGGGATGCAGATCCAGATTCCGCTATGTATGCGTGCTGCTACGCCTGGTCCTACTCCTACGCCGACAACACCACCTCCGTACCCGGCTCCGAACTTGCTTCTGCCTACAGATGGCTCGTCTTTCACTTTAGCGGATGATGTTGTCACCCTGCAATGGTCATCTGTTGGGACTCTGCGTGAGAACGAGGTTTACCGCGTAACCGTTCAGGATGTAACCGATGTTGAAGGCCGCAAGCTCGTTGAATACGCGAGTGATACGAAGCTCATCGTCCCGGTATCTTTCCGGCCAAAGGATAATCTTCCGCATGTGATGCGCTGGAGTGTTACCACTGTCCGGCAAGTTGGTTCTGACGATCAGGGTAATCCGATCTGGGAATCTGCTGGCACCTTGAGTATGGAAAGAGTATTCTCGTGGACAGGTGCTGCGCCAGAAGCAACACAAGCCCCCTAGAGGGATTGATTTCACCTAAAAATCGTGATATATTGGCGGCGTTAATGCCGAGTTTTGAAAGGGAATAAAAATGCCTACGTCATATCTAACTAAAGATGGTTTTATCAAATTGCAACGTGAACTTGATGAATTGCGTTCTAATAAACGCAAAGAGGTTGCAGAGCGTCTCCGCGAAGCTATGGAAGGTGGAGAGCTGATCGAAAATGCTGAATATGAATCGGCTAAAAATGAACAGTCTTTTGTAGAAGGTCGTATTCGTGAACTTAAGCAGCTTTTGGCGAACGCACATATCATTGATTATGATGAAGAAAATAATGACAGTGGCTATGTTCAGGTTGGCTCGACGGTCTTTTTGCGTGAAGAAGGTGAAAAGCGTTCTGACAAATATGTGATCGTCGGTGCAGCAGAAGCAGATCCTCGCAATGGAATGATCTCTAATGAGTCCCCCATCGGTAAAGCTGTTATCGGTCATAAAGCTGGTGAAAAAGTAGAAATCGAAACCCCTGGTGGCAGCATCAAATTTAAGATCACAACCGTCAGGTATGAGTAGCCCAGACTTTTAGATCGTAGCCTCGCGCCGCTGTTTTCAAAAGCAGGGCGCGAGGCTTTTTTGTTGACCCCCACCCAACCTCCCCCAAATTCTAAGAACAGAATTTAGGGGAGGAGTAACGATGAAAAGGTATTCCCATGGCAGAATATACATCTCTTGAAGAAATTCGTCTAAAGAAAATAGAAGAGCTCCGCGCAGAGGGGATTGAATCTTATCCCACTCGCGCAAAACGAACACATATGAGCGCTGAAGCAATAGTCGCTTTTGAGAAAGTGGAAGAGAATGAAGGTGAAGTTATCGCTACTGTAGCGGGGCGTATTCGTTCTGCACGGAATTTGGGCAAGATCTCCTTTGCGCATATCGAAGATGGCGCAGGGCGCTTGCAGCTCTTTTTCCGCGTGAATGATATTGGCAAAGAGAAATTGGATTTCTTCGCAAAGATGTTTGATCTGGGTGATTTTGTTCAAGCCGAAGGGAAAATGTTCCGCACTCGTCGAGGGGAAATAAGTTTGCATGTGAGCGATTTCAAACTTCTTGCCAAGGCTGTCACTCCGCTTCCCGCTGCGAAGGACGAAACCCTCGAAGATGGAACAGTTGTCCATCATGCAGCCTTGGAAGATATACAACTTCGTGCTCGCCAGCGTTATGCTGATTTGGCGGTCAATGAAAGCACACGAGACACCTTCCGTAAGCGGGCGGCGATCGTGCGTTCTTTGCGAGATTTTCTTGATGACAAAGATTTCCTTGAAGTTGAAACACCGATTTTGCAGCCGATCTATGGTGGGGCTGCAGCTCAGCCTTTTGTAACTTATCACAATCAGCTTAAGCAAGATCTTTATCTTCGTATTTCATTTGAGCTATATCTAAAACGTCTCCTTGTTGGAAATTTAGAACGCGTCTACGAAATTGGACGCGATTTTCGCAATGAAGGGGTTTCATATAAGCATAACCCCGAATTTACTCAGCTTGAATTTTACTGGGCATATGCAGATTATTTACAAGTTATGGAATTGACAGAGCAAATGGTCGCTTATGCTGCAGAAAAAGCAACAGGCTCTACAAAGATCACTTATCAGGGGCAGGAGATCGACTTCACGCCCCCATGGAATCGTTTGGAAATGCGACAAGGTTTATTGGATGCTTGTGGTGTGGACATTAACGAGTGTCGAGATGACGCTTCTCTGCATGCTGCGCTCAATGAAAAGAATATTGAGCACCCGGTCGATGCGCCGCGTGGAAAACTGATCGACTGGATGGTGGATGAATTCCTTGAATCACAATTGATCCAACCGACTTTCCTTTATAACTACCCGCGTGAAATTTCTCCATTGGCAAAAGCCATTCCGGGCGATCCGCAGACTGTGGAGCGCTTTGAAGGTTTTGTTGCTGGTATGGAATTATGCAATGCATTTACTGAACTAAATGATCCAGTTGACCAGGAAGCTCGCTTCCTTGAAATGGGACGCGATTACGAAGAAGGCGATGAAGACCAACATCCGATGGATGAGGATTATCTCCGCGCCATGCGTTACGGGATGCCCCCGAACGGTGGTTTTGGTATGGGCGTGGATCGCCTGGTCATGCTGCTCACAGATAAACACAGTATTCGAGAAGTATTGCTTTTCCCGCACTTGCGTGCTGAAGAATAACCCATCCTACTTTCTCCCCCAATTCCGCACTAAGAATTTGGGGGAGATGCCCTTTAGGGCAGAGGGGGTAGAGAATAGAGTTTTTAAACGAAATGACAAAACTATGAATAAAAATTTCAACCTTCTAATACTCGGCGATATTATCTCTGTCGTGATCATCACTTTCGCAGGTTTCGTTTTTCACGAAGAATTAGGAGAAGTGCCGCCTTATCGAATTCTCGCGACCCTCTTGCCGGTACTTATTGCATGGCTGCTCATTGCACCTTGGATGGGCTTATATCAAGCTGAAATCTACACCAACTGGAAGGAGCTCTGGCGAGCAGCTTGGGCGGTGACCCTTGCTGCACCTATAGCTGCGCTCATTCGCAGCCTAATGCTCGGAAATACACCCATCTTGCCTGTTTTTGTTGCCGTTCTCGCCGCCACATCCGCTTTGGGAATGCTTATCTGGCGGGGTATTTGGTGGGGAATTCTTCAAAAACAAAGATAAAAACACCTCTGTTTTTCGTTCAGTTCGTCTCATTCGTAATTACGGCCTTTGCTACAAATGATACAATAACCCCATGGACGAACCCGCCCTCATCCATCATGCGAAAAACGGCGATCTAACAGCCTTTAATAAACTTGTCCTTCAATATCAGGACATGCTCTACAACACTGCTTATCGCATTCTTGGCGACCCTGGCCTGGCGGGCGATGCCACGCAAGAAGCCTTTATCTCTGCTTTTCGTAAACTCAAATCCTATCGGGGTGGCTCTTTCAAGGCTTGGCTTCTTCGCATAGTCACAAACGCCTGTTATGATGAGTTGCGTCGTCAAAAACGCCGTCCAACAACGCCTTTAGAACCCATCACTGAAAATGACGAAGAAATGGAATCGCCTCGCTGGCTCGCAGATTCCGCCGACTCCCCAGAAAAACAACTTGAAAACCTTGAACTGGAGCAAGCTATTCAGCGCTGTATCGAAAATCTACCACCTGATTTTCGGGCAGTTGTTGTTCTTGCCGATATTCAGGGGCTTGATTATAAAGAAGCAGCTTCTGCCCTAAAAAAACCGCTCGGTACGATCAAAAGCCGTCTTGCTCGCGCCCGTTTGCGTCTGCGTGAGTGTTTACAAAAAGTTAAGGAACTTTTGCCCACCGCTTTTCGTCTAGAAGGGGAGAATAACCAATGAAAAAAAATATTTCCCCTCGTGACCTCACAAAATTATCCGCTTATTTGGATGGAGAATTAAGCGCGTCCGCTTCAAGGAAGATGAAAAGCCGCCTCGCTCGTGACCCCAACTTGGCAGCCGCGCTGGATGACCTGCGTGATACAAAAAACATCCTTCGCCGCATCCCGCATCGACGTGCACCGCGTAATTTCACACTCTCTCCCCAAATGGTCGCTAAGCGCCCGCCCATACCGAGATTGGTCCCCGCGTTAAATTACGCATCTCTTTTTGCTATGTTGCTCTTCTTTATGAGCTTCATGCCCTCTGTTGGATTCGGTGGCGCAATGGCTCCTGCTGGTGAGCCTGAAATGATGATGGAAGCCCCCGCAATGGAGATGGCGGTTGAAGGAGCCCCTGCGGAGGAAGCTCCGGCAGAAGAAATGCCAGCAATGGAAGCCGCCGCCGAAGAAGCGCCTATGGAAGATGCTGCTGCCCCAGCCGCTGAAGAACCTGCTGTAGAAGAAGCACAGGAAGAAGCTGTAACAGAGGCAGAAGGCGAAAATGCAATGGGCGCAGCCGTGACAATGACAGTAGCCCCTACCGAAAGAGCAGCAGATGATGCTGAGAAATCTATTGCAACGCAAGCCCCAGAAGCTATAACAGCCCTTCCCGCGGACTCCGCTAGTGGTACTTTGGCAGCTGATCTTACAGCTACACCCTCGAACGAAGAAGTGCGCGAGCTCCTTCCTGCGCCCCTCTTTACCTCGTGGCAGAAAATTCTTTTGGCCGCTATATTCCTTTTTCCCATCATGGCTTATGCTTTGCGGCAAATAACTATTGCCAAGTGGGAGAACACAAAGAGCTAGTTCGCTGAAGCATAGAAAAGTTTGAGGCTTTTCTATGCTGGTTTTTAAGAATGCATTTATTGGTAATCCCCTATGTCTAAACGTGTAAAACCGAAATATTGTATACGCTGCGGAAATGCCCTGGAGCAGCGAGCAAGCTATGGGCAAGTGCGTCCCCTTTGTCCATCCTGTGGGTGGATATATTTCGCTGATCCCAAAGTAGCTGTTGGTGTTTTCGTCGAAAAGGATGGCAAGATCCTGCTTGTGCAACGTAGTTTTAATCCGCATCAGGGTAAATGGAGTCTTCCTGCGGGTTTTGTAAATGCAGGGGAAGCCCCCGCTGAAGCTGCACGCCGCGAATGTTTGGAGGAAACCAGCCTGAATGTGCGTGTGAGCCGCATCCTTGATATTTATGCAGAAGAAGAGCATGCTGGCGGTGCTGATTTTATTATTATTTACCGCGCTGAAGTGCTTAACGGAAATCTTCTTGCCGCAGATGACGCTGATGATGCGGCCTGGTTTTCACGCGATGATCTCCCTGAGCTTGCATTTGAAGCCACGCGCTATTTCTTGAAAAATTTTTAGCCCATCAGTCTCCCCATTTTCTTTGAAAATAAAGAGATGTCCGCAGGACAGGGGGGCGGGGATTATGCTACAATCAAAATATGAAACCCGTTGACCCAATTCGCCCCTCGCCTATCGCGGGGACTTGGTATGAAAATAACCAGGAAAAATTGGCAGCCGAAGTGGATGGCTATCTTGACAAGGCTGTGTTACCGGAGTTTGATGGGGATGTAATTGGCGTTATCGCCCCTCATGCAGGATTTATGTATTCGGGCGCAGTGGCGGGACATGCTTTCGCGGCGGTACGCGCCCGTGATTTTGACTTGGTTGCCCTTCTCTCTCCGATGCATGCCGCCCATCGTGATTCTTTTTTATGTGCTGCTCACCATGCCTATGCTACGCCTTTGGGAAAGATTCCCATTGCGCGTGATGTCGTTGATGCTGTAGATGCTAATTTGCGCACAGAGCTGGGATTTGGCTTAACGCCTATTGCCAACGACCGTGAGCACTCGCTCGAAATTGAACTGCCCTTTTTGCAACGTGCGCTTTCAAATGTTTTTTCTCTGCTTCCTATTATGATCCGTTCTACAGATCCACATGCGTTGGAAGCTTTGGGCAAATCCCTCGCTAAAGTTTTAGGCGGGCGCAAGGTTTTGTTTGTTGCCAGTACAGATCTCTCTCATTTTTATGCCCAGGATGTTGCCAAAATGCTGGATGGCGAAATGCTCCGGCAAATGGAAGCTTTCTCCCCTGAAGGCGTGCTGGAGACTGAAGAATTGCACAAAGGATTCGCCTGTGGTCGTGGTGCTGTTGCAGCGACACTCTATGCAACACGTGAGGTAGGTGCAGATAGTGTGAAGGTTTTAAACTATGCTACATCCGGTGATGTGACGGGGGATTTCTCGTCGGTCGTTGGCTATGGGGCGGCTATGGTTTATCGAGAAAAAAAATAATCTCTATGCCCATCTTTGTACAAATCTCCGTAAACGTCCCCGCTGTGAGTGGGGTTTTTGATTACCATCTTCCTCCTGAATTAGAAGGAAAAGTTGGAGTCGGGCATTTGGTGACGGTCCCTTTTAGCCATCAAATTGTACAGGGGGTGGTTTTACGCTTTGTCGAAACACCCGCTGTTGAAGATACAAAATCCGTGATCGATCTGTTAGACCAACTCCCTGTGCTGACCTCTGCACAAATCGCCCTCGCGGAAAAGATGGCGAAGCAAACGCTAAATCCCCTTGCGGCAATGGTGGGGATGATGCTGCCGAGCGGATTAAGCCAACAAGCAGATACAGAATTTAGCATCCGAGAAATGCCCATTGGGGATAAAGATATTTCTCAAACACAGAAAAGAATTCTTGCTGCGCTCCAAAAGCGCGGTACTTTGCGTGGTCGACAAATTGATCGTCATTTCAAACACGTGGATTGGCGCCCATCAGCACAAAATTTACTTAGGCGCGGCATCTTGGCGAGCAAATCTGTTTTGCAAGCGCCAAAGGTGCGCCCGAAGTTTATTCGTACCGCGCAATTGGCTGTCCCTCCTGAGATTGCGGCAGAGGCTATGGATGCATTGGGAACAACAGAGGCAACCCAAACTCGTCGTGCCGCTGCCTTGCAATTCCTGATGCAGGAAAAAGAAGCTGTAGCGGTTTCCTGGGTTTACGCGGAGAGCAATTGTAATATTGCTGATCTGCAAATTTTGGCAGAAAAAGATCTGATCGTTTTGCGAGAAACAGAGATTTGGCGCGACCCCGTTCAGAAAGTAGAAATTGGAGAAGTAGAGCAAAAAGAATGGACGCTAATGCCAGCCCAAGAAGCAGCGATGTATGCTGTTTATGAATCTTTTGCTGATTCGATTACGCAGCCAGTCCTTCTGCATGGTATTACAGGTTCCGGGAAGACGGAAATCTATATCCGTGCGGCGCAGGAAGCAACTAAGCGTGGTGAGCAAGCTTTGATCCTAGTGCCGGAGATCGCGCTTACGCCACAAACCGTGCGCAGGTTTTTAGCGCGTTTCCCCGGGCAGGTTGGATTGATCCACTCGAAGCTTTCGCAAGGCGAGCGTTACGATACTTGGCGGCGAGCGCGAGCGGGACAGTTAAAAGTGATCATCGGCGCGCGTTCTGCGCTTTTTGCACCTTTACCAAATGTGAAATTGATCGTTTTGGATGAATTCCATGATGGTTCTTATCATCAAAACCAACCGCCTTTTTATGACGCTGTCCAGGCCGCACAAAATTACGCCGAGATTTGTGGCGCGGTCTGTATTTTGGGGTCGGCGACCCCGCCTATCGAATATCGCTATCAAGCGGCCCTCACCCATTCTCGCTCCACTCGAATTTCCCTCTCCCGCGTCGCGGGAGAGGGGGAGCAAGCGAAGCGAGGCGGGGGTGAGGGGCGTTTTCACCTTGTCGAACTGCCAGAAAGGATCGGGGATAGAAAACTCCCTCCCGTCGATGTGATCGACATGCGCTCCGAGTTGAAATCTGGCTATCGCGGCATCTTTAGCCGTGCGCTGCAAGACGCGCTCTCGCAAACCTTGGCGCGTGGCGAGCAGGCCATCCTTTTTCTAAATCGACGTGGTACAGCCACCTATATTTTCTGTCGAGATTGTGGGCATACGCTCAAATGCCCGCGTTGTGAAACACCGCTTACCTTGCACGCTGCTGGACGTGGGGAATTGCGCTGCCATCGCTGCAATTACACCCGCCAGATGCCGAAAAAATGCCCTGAGTGCAAGAGTACAAAAATCCGTGCTTATGGGCTGGGCAGCGAAAAGGTAGAAGATGAAGTCAACGCCCTTTTTCCTGATGCCCGCGTCTTACGCTGGGATTGGGATACGACCCGCTCAAAGGATGCCCATGAGCTTATTTTGAGCCATTTTAGGGCGCACCGTGCCGATGTATTGGTTGGTACGCAAATGCTCGCTAAAGGGCTGGATTTGCCGCTGGTGACGCTTGTGGGCGTTGTTTTGGCCGATGTTGGATTGAATCTGCCCGATCCTTTTGCCGCTGAACGTGTTTTCCAAACCCTGACGCAAGTTGCCGGACGAGCGGGGCGCTCCGCTCGTGGTGGACGCGTGCTGCTGCAAACTTTTGCTCCGGAACATTACGTGGTGCAACATGCTTCAAAGCATGATTATGCAAATTTCTACGCTCACGAACTGGAATATAGGCGTCGGCTGGGATATCCCCCTTTCACCAATCTGGTACGTCTGGAATATCGCCATCGCGACCCAATCACCGCCGAGGAGGAGACGCGCAAAATGGCAGCGCAGATAGAAGAGTGGATAAAGAAAGAGGGGAGAAGAAATACAAATATTATCGGCCCTGTACCCTGTTTTTTCTCTAAAATAGACGGCATCTATCGCTGGCAGATCATCCTGCGTGGTCCTGAACCGAAGAATTTGTTGCGAGGAAAAGAATTGCGTGGCTGGAGGGTTGAAGTTGATCCGGTTAGTTTGCTCTAAGAGCACGGCAACTTAAGTAAAGCCTAGCTCTTCGAGTGCAATTATTCGCTCGCAAACACAGAGAAAAAATCCCACAGACTGAACTGCCCCCTAACAAAAGATAAGAAATAAAAAGAGCCTCCTGTGAGAAAATAAAAAAACAGGAGACTTTTGTTGTTTGGGGGCACTCAAGCTCAAATCAGGTGTGTCGCGGTGTTCTTCATCCTGAAAAAAATTATTTGGACGTTCTGATCAAATAAATTTCCTTGGTCAAATCCAGCAGAGCTTTATAGATGTTATTTTCAAAGTTGTAATCAACATCTACCATAGTTGATAGGGATTTGAGCGTTCCCTCAACAGCCTCAAGATAATTGGTGGCAGGTTGTGATTCTGGGTCAGAAGCGCCAGCATAAATTATATTTGCGCCATTCATAATGGCAACAGGGGCAGTGTCTGAATAATATGCCGAAAGTCTGCGGAACAATTTGGACAAAGAAGCATCGTCTTTTCTGCCTTGCGTAGAAAGTCTATTGGCTACCCTATAAAGTGTTGTGCCGGCAGATGCGGATAAACCGACTCCGATGCGCCTCAAGCTTTCTTCGGCATTTTCTCCTGTTAAATGCCGAATTGTTGCTTTGATCTTGACAGCGGTCTTTCTCATTCTCTCACTGCCCTCTACCATCAACCTTGTTTTTTCCTCGTCATAATTCTTGTCTTCAATCCCCAGGGCTTTTAATAGGTTGAAATCCTCTTCTTTAAAGCCGTGCATCTCAGGTGTTTCAGATAGTTCGTCGTATATTTTCCCCATCTTCATATACACGCCAAGAGCTCCTTTTGGATCTTCAGAAATCAGTTCTGCTGTTCTGCTATCAATGGGTTCAATATGAATGATCTTATGGTTCAGACTGATTTCTTTATCTTTTAAGCTCGTTACCAAACGTTTATTTATATACTCAGCCTGGCTCATGGTTCTGGGGAAAACGTCAAGCTCAATAGAGTTGATTCCGTATAATAAAGACCTGGCTATTTCAAGCGTCACTAGAAAAGATGTCCATTTTTCGTCCACCAGAAATCCTTCTCTCACAATTGGTACGGTAACTGCCTGTTGCGGGATATAGGGGATATATCTTTTATCTGGTTTCTCTTTTCCTTGTGGATAAAATATGCCTCCTGTGCCCGTATAAATTGTGTCAGAATTTGGATTCGCTACAATATCAAAGACCTTCTTTAGAGATTTGTCCAAAGTTCCTGGCACCATTGAAGCTTTTTCTTTTATTTCAAGGATCTTATTCTCGCCAATTCCATATTTTTTTGAGAAAATCTTATATAGCTCATCACCTTCGCCATTGATTATTTTTTGAACCCACTGCATCGTGTCTGCGATAGCACCTTTTCCCACTCCTTGGGGGCCGATCCAGGTTTGAAGATCAATAGTATTGATGTCTCTTTCTTTGCAGACATCTACGACCAGAGTGATTGCCTCTTCTATTCCCCTTTCTCCTAATTGCCCCAATAAACTGTTTAGCTCCGCAGGAGCAGCACTTCCATTATCTTCTGTTTCGAGCAAGGGTTTCAGCGTATCGTGGATAATCTTTTCAAAAAAAAGGTCTACATTTTTTCTGTTTTTTTCATGGGGAAATTTATTATCCATGCTGTTCTCCTTTTGGGTTTGCAAGTATTGGAAGTGTTTGAATATTATAGGGATAAGTAAATCAAGATGAAAAATTATAGCATGGGCGAGAAAGATAAAATTCGATTCGATTGTATCTTTGTCTTATGCACAGCGTTTGTTCGCAGAAATGTGCAAGTTATTCCCAATAAATTTGCTATAATCTATCTGTATTATCTCTTTCCATTAAATAAGGAGCCTCCTCATGCAATCCTTCTCACGCGGTTGGCAATTTCTCAAACAGGCCTGGCAGATGGCTGCGGCTGATAAAGATCTGATCAAACCCTCCGTCTACACCCTCTTTGCCGGAGCGATCGTTTCAATTATTGGCATCGTGCCGATGGTCTTGGTCTCAATGCTTTTTAGCAATAGCGGCTTTGTAGGGCAAGCGGTTATTTTCTTGTTTGGTGTTTTGCTTGTCTTTGGCGAATTTATCGTTAGCTATATCTTTTCGGCGATGACCGTTTACCTGATCTATGGCTATCTCTCAGAGGGTGATGGGCGCATGGATAAAGCTTGGGCGATCGTCAAGCGTGATTTCTTCGATCTTGCTACCCTTGCGGCAGCCTCTACGGTTGTTAATACGATCAAGAATATGGTCAAGGGCAAGGGTGATAAAGGTGGACGTAATTTCCTCGCATCCATGATCGAAACCATCTGGACAGAAGCGGCCTATCTCATTCTCCCCGCGATGGTCATTGAAGATATTGATCTCAAAGATGGAATTAAACGAGCATCACAGATCGTGCAGGATAATCTCCTGCTTATCGGTATCAGCACGGTTGGCGTGAGAACGGTAGTTGCTCTGATCGGGATATTGCTTGCTTTAACGGGAGCAATTTTAGGATCCGCGCTTGGATACGGCATCATATCCCTTGCCGGTGGGACGACCGTGACTCTGGGTTTGGTCATTGGCATCACATTAGGATTGCTGGTCTTCTTCATCTTCGTGATAATTGCAACCGTCATCGGCACCTATACATCTACTGCTTATCACACCTGCCTGTATCTTTGGGCGCGTGATGTGGAAAAATCCGAAGAAGCCCCCGATGGGATCACCGCCCCTGCTCCGCTTGCAGCAGTGCTTGAACAACTCAGATAATTCGGAGTAAAATAGGGGCGTTGAAAATCTTAGGAGATAAAAATGAGAAAAATCGGTAAGTATATACTTGTTATAGGCATTCTTCTTTTTGGGCTTGTTCAATTACTCCCCTTTGGACGTGACCACAATAACCCGCCTATAAAATCTGAACCTAATTGGTCTAGCCCTGAAGCGCGTGCTTTGGTAAAAGAACAATGTTTTGAATGCCATAGCAACGAGACAGAATGGCCCTGGTATAGCAATATTGCCCCCGCTTCCTGGCTAATTTCTTATGATGTGATCGAAGGTCGGAAAAATGTGAACTTCTCTAATTGGGGTGGTATAACTGAGTTCGATAAAATTATCGAAGTTGTCGAAAATGGAGAAATGCCCCCAATTCAATATAAGCTATTCTACCCAGAGACCCGTTTGAATGGCGAGGAAAAACAGGCATTGATCTCTGCGCTGGAAAGCTCAATGCCCTGATTTCTAGATTTATCCGCTGGATTTTAAAAAGAGCCTTAGGCATTTCTTGCGCCTAAGCCTTTTTTATTGCAAGGAGAATTATGGGCTGGCAAAATCGACCGCAAAATAGCCGCCATAAGTGCTGGTACCTAGATATGCGTAGCCAATCCCGACTTCGGTAATGCGTGTATCAAGGATCGCATCTTTGTGAAGCTGGTCGTTCATCCACCATGTGAAAGCATCTTGCGCAGTGCCGCCTGCGTAGATATTCTCAGCTGAATATGAAGCTGCGTAACCTTGCGCAGCTACTCTGGATGAAACAGAAGAACCATCTGAGCCTGTGTGACTAAGCAAACTATTACAAGCCATATCTTTGCTATGTGCATCTGCTGCGGCTTGGAGTTGGGTATTTAAACTTAATGCGGATAAACCATTATTAGCACGGGCATTGTTGATGAGCGTTAAAATTTCACTTTCGTAAGCTGCGTTTCGGTCAGGGTTGCAGGTGCCTGGAGCGGCTGTAGGCCCTTCGGCTGTTGCAGGCGGGGCAATAGCGCCACTTTCTACAATGATCCTCAGCCAAATATTGTCCAGTGCGCCAACATTGAAGACCTCGCCTTGCGCATTTTGAAATTGATAAATTCCTGTATAGCTGCCATTGCTGCTTGGTGCGATCAGATCTATAGAGATGTCTATAGTTTCATCTGGGGGTGTTTCACTTAGGGGAATAGAAAGAGCGCTGTTCATTTGCTCACCGCTGCTAAAAACAAGTTTGTAGCTTGTATTCCAGATACATGTGCCCGAATTCTGGATGCGCCATGTTTTAACAAAAGCCTCGCCCGCAGAAAGCGCTGTATCATCAGGAATGGTTATGTCGGCAATGAAAAGGGCTTCGTTGGTGCAATTTGGGTCTTGTGTTGGCGGGATTTTGCTCGGGGTCGCAGGTATTTTGGTCGGAGGAAGAGGGGTTTCAGATGTAGGAGGAACGACGGCTGTCTCTGTTGGTGGTATTGCTGTTGGAATATCGACGGAACGAGAGCAAGCTGCTGTGAAAGACAATGTCCCTAGGATAAAGATCAGATATTTGAGTTTGCTCTTCATAGTGATAGCTCCTTGTTTATATTTTTGTTTTCACTATATCATAATGCGGGCACTTTCCAAGTCGTCATGACCAGCAATTTCTTTCCTATCGTTGCGAGTTTGACCAAAATAGGGTAAATTAACCCTAGCACACCCGTTCTAAAGATTTTCTTTCTTTTTTATTTTTAGAGCTTCTGTTTTCTGCCTTTGATTATTTACTCGTCACTCATCATTTCTGGAGCTATTTCATGTCTAAATCAAAGTTTTATCTTGGTCGTACCCTTGAAAACCCTCAAGCTGAACCCAGCGACAAAGCCCTCTTCTACGATCCACCCGATTTGACTACGCATGCCATCGTGACAGGTATGACTGGCTCCGGTAAAACGGGGCTTTGTGTGACTCTCCTCGAAGAAGCTGCCTTGCAGGAGATTCCAGCACTGATCATTGACCCCAAAGGCGATCTCACGAATCTTCTGCTTCATTTCCCCGACCTTGCTCCGCAAGATTTTGAGCCATGGATCGACTCTGAAACGGCGCGGCGCAGTGGGAAAAGCATTGCAGAGACAGCCTCTGACACAGCTAAGGTGTGGAAAGATGGTCTCGCTAAATGGGATATTGGCACAGATCGTTTGCGCGCCTTGAAAAATGCCGCACAATTTGCCGTCTACACCCCTGGTTCAGATGCGGGCATTCCCATCAGCGTTTTGTCTTCGCTCGCTGTCCCCGATATGGATTGGAAATCAAACCGTGAGATCCTGCGCGAGAAGATCGCCAGTACCGTCACCGCGTTGCTTGGCTTGATCGGTGAGAGTGATATTGATCCTCTCCGTTCACGCGAACATATTTTGCTCTCGCATATTTTTGAAAATGCCTGGAGCAAGGGAAAAAGCCTCGACTTAACCGAACTCATTCTCCAGACCCAAAGCCCGCCTTTTGATAAACTTGGTGCGCTCCCCGTTGATAGTTTCTTCCCAGCCAAATCCCGCACCGCACTCGTCATGCAGCTTAATGCCATTCTGGCCTCACCTGCTTTCGAGACCTGGCGCGAGGGCCAAGCTCTCGATATCCCCGATCTGCTTTTTACGCCCGATGGTCGTCCGCGCCACAGCGTTTTTTATCTCGCGCATCTCTCCGAGCCTGAGCGTATGTTCTTCGTTACGCTCCTTTTTTCGGCCGTCGAAACATGGATGCGTACGCAGGGTGGCGCAACATCCCTCCGCGCCCTCTTGTATATGGATGAGATTTATGGTTATCTCCCGCCGCAGAAAAATCCCCCATCCAAGCCGCCGCTTTTGCGGATGCTGAAACAGGCGCGCGCTTTTGGCGTTGGCCTCATGCTTGCTACGCAAAACCCTGTCGATGTCGACTATAAAGCTCTTTCCAACGCCGGAAGTTGGTTTATCGGCAAACTCCAAACTGAGCGCGATAAAGAGCGTCTTCTTGATGGCTTAGATAGCGCGGCAGGTGGTCTCAATCGGCGGGCTTACGACAAACTGATCTCCAGTCTCGGCAAACGCTCCTTTATTTTGCATAATATTCACGATAAGCAGCCCTCCCTTTTCCGCACACGTTGGGCGATGAATTATTTAGCGGGACCGATGACTCGGAGGCAGATCCCTGCATTAAACGGATTGGTCAACGCGCAATGGCTTGAGCCGGAAGATGATTATGAAGCGCCGGGCCAGCCCAAATCCAGTGGCGAGACGCTCGCAAGTTATCAGCCTGTTTCCGTTAAAAAAACATCCCGTCGCCCCGAGCGGAAACGCGTCAAATCCCGTCCCCACGATAGGAGCAGCTCAACAAGACCCGCTATCCCATCCAGTTTTAGTGAGCACTTTCTGCCCTTCAACTTAAGTTTGGCTGAAGCATTCTCTGCTGCGAATCGTCCTCTGGGCGCAGGTGCGGAACAAGTCGGCATTTTGTATAAACCGACTTTACTGGCATCCGCCACCGTGCGATTTTTAGACCGAAAATATGGTGTGGATAGCGAAGTCTCGCATAATGTATTGGTGCCTGATCCTGATCCACGAGGCGTGGTGCGCTGGGATGATTTTGGGAGCGTGCAGATCGATGTTTTGACGAGAATGCCCGCGCCGCAATCGCGTTTTGTTACTTTAGAGCCACCCTTGAGCACCACAAAACTGATGAATGCGCTCAAACGAGATTTCAAAGATTGGCTTTATCGCTCAACGAACTTGAAAGCGCGTGCAAACAAGACCCTGAAAGTTTATGCGGGACCAGAAACATCAAAATCTGATTTTATGCGCCTGTGTGCTGATGCCGCCCGCGAAAAACGGGATGCCGAAATTGATAAGGTCGGTGACCGCTACGAAAGAAAGCTGGATACGCTCGAAAATCGCTTGAAACGCGAAGAGCGTGAATTGCGCCAGGATGAGGATGAGCTTTCTGACCGAAAAATGGAAGAAATGGGCACGCACGCCGAAAACGTGCTGAGCCTTTTTAGTCGTCGTCGCCGCCGAATGACAACTTCGCTGACCAAGCGCCGCTTGACCCAACAGGCCAAAGCCGACGTGGAAGAATCCATCGAAGCGATCGACGATCTTGAGCGTCAGATCCGTGACCTTGAAAGCGAGTTTAAAGAAAAACTCGATGAAATTGGCGAGCGCTGGGGAAATGTGGTCAACGAAACCAGCGAAGTCAGTCTGAAGCCTACAAAAACAAATATCTTCGTGGACGATTTTGGCGTGGCGTGGATGCCTTATTATTTGGTTGAAGTTGGTGATGGGAGAGTGGAAGTCCCTGCTTTTGGGTAGGACTTTGGCGAATGAGAAGTGACGAGTGGTGAGTGAGATTTTGAAATCTCACTCACCACTTTTTTTTAATTTTCTTGTGTATAGATAATAATTCTTTTGCTAATATAGCGGGCAATAAACTAACTCGGCTTGCATTTCGTGAAGCAATGCGTTGTTTTTTCCGAAAACGCCTTCTTTGGTCAGACGCTGCCAAAGGGAGCAGAACATCGGGCGCAAGGCGGGGTTCTTCTCTGCTGCGATTTTTGTCAACTCTTGCGCATCATCGTAGCGACGTAAATGCGCGTAGGCTTCAATAAAGGGGATATACTCTGCTGCATCTGCTGGTGCAAAAGGAATTCCAAAGGCTTTATCGCCGAGCTTTGTGATCTTTTCCCAGTCTTCATCTTGGCGGGCGAGATCGGCTTTCTCAAAATAATAGCACCAATTTCGTTCAGGCTCTGCACCGAAAAGCCATTCGGGCGGGTTGAAGTCGTCATTATTCTTCGAGATCAATTCGCGAGGCTTTGAGAGCGATAGTGCAGGCTCCAGCACGCGCGGTAGCGTTAGGCTGCCGATTTCGACATTTTCTACATCGCGCGGAGCAACCAAAACATCGGCATCGTAAACGGGGTCTAAAATCCGTAGACAAGAGGGGGGCGAAAAGTGAAGAAGCAAAACTTTATCGGTATTGCCTTCAAATGTCGCTGCAAAATGGTCTTTGAAAACAGACTCTCCGCTTTTTAGAGAGGGCAAAT
Organism: uncultured Anaerolineaceae bacterium; assembly: GCA_964581545.1. Classification (GTDB taxonomy): domain Bacteria; phylum Chloroflexota; class Anaerolineae; order Anaerolineales; family Villigracilaceae; genus Desulfolinea. Next base: position 3,041 of record CAZOOX010000004.1, on the reverse strand, counting down.
CTTCGCCTGATCGCGCCGAGAGATAAAAATATTCATAGTCAAGTTCGCTGCTCGTCTGCTCAGGGTTATAGGCCCAATTGATGAGAAAAGCGAAGGCTTCATCGTCGTTATGCGGGAAAACGCCATCATCCTCTGCGAGGATCAATGTGCCGGGGGCAATATCGGGCGCACGCCAAAAAAGCTGCTGAGCAAAAAGTCTCTGCAGGCGCCATTCGCGGCGGTAGGTATCCCCGTTATAGATATGTGTTGTGATCGCCAATGAGATCAACAAGGCGGCAAGAGTAAAACGTTGTGTCTCATTTTTGATGAGCGAGAAAAGCCACGCGAAAAGCATACTCACGCCCATCATAAAAGGAAATGTAAAACGGTCTTCTGGGAAGGTAAGCTCGACAGGGAAATTAACAGCGTAAAAGGGGATGCCTGCGGCGAGGAGCAGCGCGATGGAGAGCAATAGCCACTCCCCATCAAAATAGCTGTCGCTGCGAGCGTTTTTTTGCGAATCAGTCTCCTTCACTGTCGAGGAGACTGATTTGTCTTTTGCTTTCTGCGTGGACAGATACTCCGCTTCGCGCGTGGATTTGAACTTGAAGAGGCTTGCGAGAAGCAGTGTTCCGGCGAGGAGAATTGCTCCCATAACGAGGGCGAGCCGAGGGCTGAGTCCGCTTTCGGGAGAGAATGGTTGTACGAAAACCTTCGCCCATGCCCCAATGCTGACGAGCGGAACCGCATCCCAGAGTTGAGTCCAAATCCCCTTGGTAGAAATGTTAACTTGATCCTGTGCAGCATAAATGGTGTCTTTGTAGAGGAAGAAACGCCAATAGAGATAGCCTGCGAGAGCGATTAGATAGGGAGTGTAAAAAGTGAGCGTTTTTTGGAGGCGTTCTTTGAGATCGGGAAAGGCTGTTGAGAGGGCTATCCAAATGAAGAGGGCGCGGATGAGTTCCAGACCGAAGAAATACTCAAGTCCAAAGAGAGTGTATGTTGATAAAAGGAAAGAAATACCAAGTTTTGCTGCGCGCAAATGCGGAGTTTTTAATGCCCCAATCATTAAGCCCAATGAAAGAAAGTAGAAAATATATAGAGTCCAGAAAAACTGGTAGGTGATCGCCACAGGGTGCTGGGTAAAGCCAGGGTAAAGCAGAAAGAAAAAGGCTGCAAGCGTGTTTTGTGTTCGTTTTTTCCCCCAGATGGTGTTGAGTACCCACATAAATGCGAGCGATGCTACCCAGCGCATTAGCAGGGTATATATTTGCCAATTGGCAGGGTTTGCTCCCAAAAAGGAAAGTGCTCCCTCCCAATAGGCGCGGATGGGACGATTAGCGGAAAATTGATTTAGAAGCCCCTCAAAACCGAGATGTTCGCGTGTCCAGGCGAATGCCCAATCATCCCAGTAATAGCCGTGCTGGAAAGCGAAGAGACCGTAGGCGAGGAAGGCTGCAATGCCCAACATAAGGTGTAATGTATAGCGCGTTATAAGTTTTTTAATTACCATAGGGAGGTCCCATAACGAGGAAATCATAGTGAAGAGAATAACAGCGCGTGGGCCACCATTTGGGGTTTTCGTTCGGGCGGTCCAGCCCTGCCCAGTTATCCATCGCTTCGGTAGTGATGGAGGGCGCGCCAGCGGCTTTTGCTTCGAGAATTTCCGCGTCAATGCGATCCCATTTTTCTGCGAATTCGATATATATATGGCGGGAGTTGTATAACGAGTGCGTTGTGATGACGGATGATGTAGCGAGGAATAATACAGCTAAAATTGCAATGCCTCTTCCCTTCTGGAGAAAATTCTTATGCTCTGCCAGCCAACTTCCCAACGAAAAACCAGCGTAGAGCCAAAAAATGACAAACATGAAAACGCCAATAATGAGCGTGCGTGTGGGAGGATATTGAACGTAACCATAAACGCCAGGGAGAAAAGATCCAAAAAGAAGCAGGAATGCACCGAATAACAAAAGAGAAATGAACGACATTTTGATTTTCTGAGGATAGCTTCTGCCTAACCAGATCATTGCAAAAAATGATCCGGCCAGCGCTAAAACTTTTTCTCTTTGAGAAAGAAGGTCTTTAAGAAAAATAAGATAAGAATCAATAGCAATGATGAGCAGCGTTCTCAAACCGGGTGTGTCTGGCATGACAGAACGGCGGATGACGTTGGCATGGGAATGAAGAACAATAGACAGTGCAAAAAATGTGCCCAAAACACCTGCCATAAGTAAAAGCATATCTCTGTCGTAGAATGCTTTTCCCTGGCGTAAGACTTTAAGAAAGGCTAAGAAAAGTAAGAGGGATAATTGCATAACAAGATAGGTCTCGCTAAGTCCGCCACTGAAAAAGAAAAGCAGGAAGCTGAGAGAAGCTCCTGCTACCATTCCCAGCATTGATGTCATTTTTTTGCACACCCAAAGGAGAACGCTGATCCAGAAAGTCAAAACGATTAACGGAAGGGCGTAGGCGCGCATCCCATTCCACCAGTAAAGAGATTGGCGGATATTAGGACTAAGAAGTAAAACCAAAAACAGGGCGACCGCCGCAATTACAAGCGCGTGCCAGATAATATCTTTTGGTTTTTCCTGCGTTGATAAAAGAGAGTATGTAGCTAAAAAGGCAATAGCCACCCAAATACTTAGAGCGATAGGTGGTACCCAGCCGATATGATAGGCATCTACCAGGTTAAGGACTATCCAATCTATGCCATAAACTGAAAAGCGCCCATTAATTGTTCTATAAGAAAACAAAATGGAATCGAATAAACCAAGTTCCCTTGCGTAGTAGGCTGAACAATAATCATCTGCAATAAATTTTGTAAAACTGCCTAGGTATCCAATAACAAAGAGAACAGCGCTGGAAGGAAGGATTGTCGCAATATAGAGGGGCATTTCTTTTAGTCTTTTCATGTTTTTTTTTAAACTTTCGTAGCTACTTTAATGAGAGGGTCGCATTCATCGCAGAGATATTTTATAAAAGGCTGGACAATTTAAAAACGCTCCTAGTGCATAATCAAGGAATCTTTTTGGAAAAGCCCCTCTCTAACTCCCCCCGCT
>CAZOOX010000003.1:34480-58823 GCA_964581545.1 uncultured Anaerolineaceae bacterium | reverse complement strand
TTTTTTTTGCGTCTTTATAGGGTTGTGAACAAAAAAAGCGAACTGCACTTTGAAGATGCCAAATCAGGTAACGAATTCTCTTTTCACTGGCACGATGTGCGTCGTGTCTAATCCGCAAGTTCGGAGCTAGAGCAAGACGAAATCCTTCCAAACGGGCACGTGTGCAAAAATCCACATCTTCAAAATATAGATGGTATCTCTCATCGAATCCACCCAGTTTTTGAAAAGTATCTGTGCGCATAAAAAGAAACATGCCCGCCAACCAATCCGGCGAGAGGGTTTCGATAGGTTCTTGGATGGGTGTTTTTTTTAACAGTCTGCGGCGTAAAATTTCACCCGGCGTTGGTAAATCTCTAAAAGAATCCTGAACAATCCCCTGACTGTCAATGACCAAGGGAGAGACAATATCTGCCTGCTTACTTCCGACAATAGAAATAAGTCTCTCAAAAACAGGCTCTATAAAAATAATATCAGGATTTAATACGCAAAAATACGCATCACGGGCATATTTAAATGCAAGATTTTGATTATATGCAAAACCCTTAGGCATATTGTTTCGCAAAACAAGAGTATTTCTAAACTTATTATCTGCAAAATCATCATCCCCTATATTGTCAACGACAATAATTTCTAGTAATTCTCTACGCTCATATTGCTCTATACTTTCAATCAAATCTTTGATTTTCTTAGCATCGCCATGACTTGCAATCGAAACAATTACAGGAGGTTCCACATAGTTTATGTTTTGCTTTCTAACTTGGATCATTGTTCAACTGCTCTTAAAACACCTACGGCGGATAGATACCAACAAAGGAGCAAAAAGGCCACGTTCAAGAACCTTATATATCTGTTTTGCGGATGCAATACGGCTAGTTTGCACTTTCCTTCTTTTATGTCTCATTTTTCCAAGCCCTTTTAAACCATCAACTTTTGCACGCCAAATCACTATTCCCCGTCCTTTTACAAAAAAAGACAATAAAAAATACAGGTTCATCAGTAAATGCAAAGGAAGATAAAGCCAAAACAATAGATAAGGCATATTTTTATAATATGTCCAAATCAAATTACGATGTCCATGATAAATCACAAAATCGCTAACTTTGCTTGTGCTAGCTGAACCAATATGGTGAACTACAGCATTTGAGATGTAATAACAATCTAATCCGTGCAAGCGAAGGCGGAAACCTAAATCAACATCTTCATGATAAGCAAAATAGTCTTCATCGAATCCTCCTACATCTAAAAATGCCTGCCGAGGATATAAGGCTGCAGCAGCACATGCGCTAAAGATTTCTTCTGCGTCATTTTTTCTTTGAAGAGGAAATCCGTAGTTTCGTCGCCAAGCTAATCCGCTATTGTGATAGGTATCTCCTTCTCCGTCTATTAAGCTTGGAGCATTAGCCTGAACTTGTCGAGATGCGAAAAAAGCACTAGAATACTGCTTTCCAGCCTTGATTAAATTTTCTAGCCAATCGGGTTCAGGGAAAGCATCCGCATTGAGAAGAGCAAGCCATTTCCCGCGTGCGAGAAGAGCTCCGATATTGTTAGCTACGGAGAAACCAGTATTTCTGCTTAGCTTTTTGACACGAATATCAAGTTTGGGATGTTTTTCTTTTACCCCATCTATGCCACCATCAGAGGAACCGTTGTCAATGATAATTATTTCAAATTCCTTATAACTTTGCTCATTTAAAGACTCTAAACAGCGTGGCAGGTACGCTACGCTATTCCAAGTGACTATAAGAATAGAAACTACTATATTCTTTTGATGAGTTTTTTTTTTCATTTATTATAGGGGCTATTTATAATGCTTTGCTTAGTCTTTCCAAGTCAGCTTGAACCATCATCTCAACTAAACCTTTAAAGCTGACTTTGCGTTCCCAACCAAGTTTCTCTCGTGCTTTGCTCGGGTCAGAGATGAGCAAGTCCACTTCGGCGGGACGGTAGAAGCGTGGGTCTTTGACGACATAATCGTTATAGTCTAGATCTACATAGCCAAAAGCCAGTTCACAAAACTCGCGCACAGAATAGGTCTCGCCTGTGCCAACAACATAGTTGTCGGGTTTTTCTTGTTGGAGCATGAGCCACATTGCTTCAACATAATCGCCAGCAAACCCCCAATCACGACGTGCGCCAAGATTGCCCAAGCTTAACTTATCTTGCATGCCAAGCTTGATGCGCGCAACACCATCGGTGATCTTGCGCGTTACAAACTCCAGGCCACGCCGGGGGCTTTCGTGGTTGAAAAGGATGCCCGAAGCACCAAAAATGTCGAAAGATTCTCGGTAATTGATCGTGATCCAATGCCCATAAACTTTTGCTACACCATAGGGGCTGCGTGGGTAAAAAGGTGTGTCTTCTTTTTGGGGAACTTCCAAAACTTTACCGAACATCTCGCTGCTTGATGCCTGATAAAAGCGAATGAAGCGATCAAAAAGACGAATAGCCTCTAGTAACCTGGTTACACCCAGCGCTGTCACTTCGGCGGTCAACACAGCTTGGCTCCACGAAGCAGGCACAAAAGATTGCGCCGCTAGGTTATAAACTTCGCTTGGTTTGTACTCTTCCAAGAGGGACAAAAGCGAACCTTGGTCGTGCAAATCACCTTGCTCTACGATAATCTCATCAAGCAAATGTTCTATGCGGTCATATTTAACGGTGCTGGTTCGGCGGGCCATGCCCACCACTCTATAGCCTTTTGAAAGTAGCAACTCAGCAAGGTAAGAGCCGTCTTGCCCAGTAATGCCTGTGATTAATGCAGTTTTCATTTAGTCTCCTTAATGTTTGCTTACCTCGCACAAACTGTATCTATTACTTGCGTCTCAGAACTCATGATAAAACGTAAATAGTTTTTTCGCAATGAAACTCCATTGTAAATGCTTTTGTGCAAATCTTTTACCTCCAGAACCAATTTTATCCCTTATTTCTTCATTTAAAAATAAAGACTCTACTTTTTTGGCTATATCAAATTCATCTCCGTCTTCTAATAAAAGACACTCTTCTCCATGTTTTAGATAGTAGCCAATATTTGCTAAGGGAAGCAAGACTGGTTTTCCGCTAGCAAGAAACTCTGATAGTTTTGACGGAAATCTATAATTGTTAAATTTCCCGTTTTTCCCTGGTTGAACTAATATGTCGGCAATAGAAAGCAAAGAGGGAAGCCTATGTCTTGGAAGAAAACCAAGTTCAATACAGTAATTTCTCTTGATAAAATTTAGGTGCTTGCCAGAGAAAGAAACATGATCTACGCCTGTTCGTATCAACTTCGCATTAATCCCACGATCGTTAATTATTCCAATTGCGCGGTAAAGACCAGTAACTTCATCTATATTTGCGGCGTGGACATTCCCTGTATAAACAATTATTAATTGCTTATCATCAAGCCCTAAGGAATTCTTCAATTCAATATCAGAAGGAATATCCCATAGTAAATCATCTTCATAACCTGCCCAAAGAACTTTTTTAGGGATATTACTTGGGCAATATCGTTCTAATTCTTTTACGACAAGCGTAACACCGCTAGCGTTTTTTAGAAACTCCTTGTAATGCAAAGGATGTATTAAGCTTTCAGGGAGCAACAAATCCAGGAGAAAAGAAGGAATTTTTTTCAAAAGACGAAACGGAATTTTTGTGAAAGCCTCTAATAAAAATTCTTCATTATCTTCTAAATGCACAATATACGGACAAGGATATACCTTTAGGATAGTCTCCGTTATGCTACGTGTTATTTCTCGTGGAGTCCAAACATGAATTAAGTCAAAATCAAATTTGATATTACCTCTTTCAATGTCTATCTGATCAATCACCTCAAACAGAGGTTCCCCAATTACCCAAACCTTTTCTTTTTCATTGGGCACACATACAGTGCAATTGATACCCAAACGAGTTAACTGATTGGCTAAATTATAGATATGGATACCGCTATTACTATCCAAATGATGATAGGCAATAAATAAAACTTTCACAAAACATCCTCATTATTTAGCACAGAGTACCCTCTAGTTCTTGTAGCTCATGTGAAAAAGCAAGGGAGTACTGGACATACAATTTCTTATCATCCAATCAAATGATAATTTAGAACCTATCCTAAAATTCTTTTGTAGTAAGGGATTCAACCCTTAGAAGCAACTAAAATCGCCACTACAAAGTGTTTTTCGGATAGATACTTAATGTAATATCCCTAATCGATAAAGCTTATGATAAATAGCCGAACGCCTTAAATATGGCTTTATATTTGTACCTATTTCTTCCTCACCAACGTCACGCTTGAGAACACGTTTTCTCAAGCGATTCATTTCTTGCAGCCCAATTGAATCTATCTGTGAGCTTGTCTTCTGCTGAGAATGTAACCGAAAGGCTCCAAGAAAACGTGGGAGCCGCTTAAATTTGGCTCCAGCATTATGAAATCGTAGAATAAGATCCCAATCCAAAGCAAATCTAAATGTTTCATCCATCCTCCCTCCGCTTTTTTCCCAAAGGCTTCGTCGCCAAAACAAGGTTTCTTGGGGAATATAATCAGCCCAGAGGATAACCTTGCTATCATGAGGTGGTAATACCCAACGCCCAATTTCCTGATCATCCTCATTAATAATCACACGATGACCATAGATAACGTCAACCTCGGGGTGGCGAGAGAAATAATTAGCAACATAGGATAAAGTACCAGGCAAAAGGAGATCATCTGCATTGAGAAAAGCCATTATCTCACCTGTAGCGTGTTGAAACCCAAGATTAATAGCATGAGCTTGCCCGTTATCATCTCGAGATTCAAAGTGCTTTAGTTTCTGTATATAAGGATTAAGCACATCGAGAGTATCATCATTTGATTTTCCATCTTGAATAATATATTCAAGATTTGGATATTCTTGTTCAAATATGCTCAAAACTGTACGTTCGACAAATTCTCCTTGATTATAAGACGGGGTCACAATAGAAATTATGGGGGTATGACTTGGATTATAAACTTTTCTATAACGTGGAGGGATTTCAAGATCGCGAGGAGGATACTGCTCCAGGACACCTATTTTAGGGAGAAAAAAATTTTTTATCACGAGAAGAAAACTCGCTATATGACGCAGGAGAGGAATATTATGTAACGCACCATTGCGTAACCAGAACTTTAAGGAATGACGAAAAGAGTGTATGATTTGATTTAATTCAACGATAATTTGGTTTATTTCAGCGACAGTTTGCTTTAGTTCAACGATAGTTTGCTTTAGTTCAATGATGGTTTGCTCTCTATCTATCAACACATCTTTTTGTAAACCAATTATCTGTTCTTTTTGACTTAATTCTTGTTGAGCTATTGCATAGTTATCAGCCCATGCCTGTAATTCTTGTAAGAACACCAATGGAGCCGTTTTATTTTCTGCTTCATATGAATGGGTAAGGTAATGTTCAAATATTTGTCGCCACTGGTCTTGTGTTTTTTCCCAAGAATACTCCTTAGCTTTTTGATAGCCTTTCTCAATTAATTCATCACGCTTAGGAGGCAAATCTTCCAAGAAGGCTCTAGCCCACTCAACAGGGTCATCAGACGAAATATAGAGCGCTGCGTTGCCAGCTATTTCAGGTATGGAAGTCAAAGGAGCGCAGATAACAGGGCAGCCGTTTTGCATAGCTTCTAGAATTGGCATCCCAAAGCCTTCATATTTGGACACAAATAAAAGCGCTTCAGCGTTTTGATAAAGGGAGGGCAACATCTCAGCTGCAATGTAGCCCAGGTTAACAATCTTTTCCGACAAGCAGCTGTTACGAAATGCCAGATCGGCCATAGCATCAGTGTCATGCCAACCAGTTAGCACAAGGCTGATATCTTCTCTTTTTTGCCAAATATTACGCATTATCTGTAATAATAAATCATGGCGTTTATGCGGCCAATCGTTTGCCGGATAAAAGATATAAGGCTTAGATAAATCGAGATTCTTTTGATTGGTTCCTGTGTCGGGTAAATGCTGGATGTCTCCAGCAAGCGGAATAACATCAACTCGTTGCTTCTCCAAATTCAGATGCTGGATCAAACGTTGTCGCGCATCCTGAGAAATTGTGACAACTAAGTCAGCCTCGTGCAATTGATCATAATATATATTACGCCGTTTTTTTACCTCATCATCTTCGAATAAGTCAGGAAGATCCAGAGCAAGAGTATCTGGAACACAGACTATATGCGGAATATCCTTATAGCCATCCCAAGTAGCAATTGGCATCATGCTAAAGAGTGGGCTAACCACAAAATCTGGAGTAATACTATGGAGTTCAGTCTCGGGTAATACCGGGATAATTTCTCCGCCTGAGTGCCCAAGCCAACCCCGGAACTGCTCGCTGAAACGCCAGCCAACAGCAAAATAGACCTGCAACTTTCCTTGTTTGGCATACTCAGCCAGCGTGCTACTAACCAAATAAGCTACACGACTTAACCCCCCATTACGAGGTGGGTCAAGGTCAAATAAATTTACTAAGCAAATCTTCATAGTAAAACCTATATTTTAGAGTCTTGCTTTTCTGAACTACCTGATAATTGGTCAATCAAATCAAGTCGTTCTTGAGCGATCGTACGCAATAACTCTATTTCAGCACTTTGTTCCCTAATAATTCTCAAGCGTTCATCGGCATGACGTTGAAGGTCATCAGCCCGATTGTATAGATCCAACAGTGCTTGTACCAACCGTCCAGAAGGGAGAGCTTCCAAAGCAGGCGCTTGTTCGTCTACAGGAACCGGCGTTACAGGCTCGCGGCTGACAATGGCGAACATATCATAATCTGAAAATATCGCCGGTTCAAATTGAAGGTATGGATACCCTAAATCACAGAAAAATTTTTCCAATGCCTGCATTGAAAAGAGATATAGGTGCTCTAACTCCTTGAAATGTGTCAGAAACGGGTGATCCGTTTCCACCAATTCTTTATAAGATTTACTCGGGTCAAAGCACGGGGTTTGCAGGAGCATGATACCGTCCGGTTGAAGCAGGCTCAGGGCGATACGCATGGTTTCCACCGGGTCAGGCAGGTGTTCAAGCACATCCATATGAGCGATGACATCCAAAGAGGTTTCCGGGATATTCTGGGCTTCCAATGCCCCCTGAAGCACCTGGACACCAAAGCTTTCCTGCGCGAATTCCACCAGCCAAGGACTGAGTTCCAAGCCTGTGACTTGATAGCCTGCCCAGTTCAAAAAGGCCACAAAACCGCCATGCGCACTTCCCAACTCCAGAACCGATGCTGGAGGCAAGCGGTATTTCAACAGCGTGCGCAACCAGTAGGGGATACGGTCAACCAGGTCCAGCCGGGCACGCTCCATGAGAGAAGGGAAGCCATAACTTTCAGGAAGGTGTTTGAGATAGTAATCTTTACTGTACAATTCACCTGAATCTTCCACTTGCGTGGGATTATCGTAAGGCCATTCTCTCAGAACAAGCGTGTTGCAGTCAAAACAGCGAGAGTAATGAGGGGAATAATCCTGCAAATCGATATTTCCGCACCAGCATTTAGATGACTTTGGCATCCATAACTCCTTAATGTGGTTTTTGAGCTATAAAAACCATACCTGCGCCAACAGAGGGGTGTAGGGAAAGCTGAAGTAAACCACGCATGATGTTTTGAATGCCATTGGAATAATTTGGCAATTGCGAGAGATAGGTATGCAAGGGTTGTCCCAATTCTGAGGTTTCGTCAAGTTTCAAATGCCATAATTCGTCAAAGAGCATAAAAATACGTCCTGCCGGCTCAGGTGCGATGGGAATATGTTCCAAGACCTGAAAACCTGCTTTTTCCATCTTCATTATCCATTCACCTTGAGAAAACGGGTTATGCAGTTGATGATTATTCTCATATTCTTGCCAGAGTATTTGCCCCTTTTTTTCTGCTTGAAAAAGTTTAGATAAAAGAGGTAACATCCCCCACTCCACAAGTTTATCTGTGACTACGCTGGCAATAAATAAGCCACCTGACTTGAGTACACGGTAAGATTCTGCTAGCACCTGATCAATATGATCCATATGCTCCAACGCACAGTTTGAAAACATACTCGCAAAACTCTCATCATCAAAAGGCAGTTGGTGCGCAGGTACTTGATGTACATCCTTGTACACTCCGGAAGCACGTGCCTGTTCACAGCTATGCATATCGTGGTCAATGCCGGTCACATTTTTGATTTCCGGCCAGCAAAATTTAAAAAGCCGTCCATCGCCGCAAGCCAAGTCAAGCACGGGTTCTTGCAAATGTGTATGGCTGTATGCAGCCACTTCCCAGGCGCGCCAGAACACAATCGGTACCACGCGAGGGTAGATTTCTTCTACGGCTTCTGCTGCCTTCAAGATTTCGTTTTCTTCTAAGATCCGTGTTCGCACAGACATTTGATTTCCTTATTTATTGAGAGTTTTACCAGTTCATTTTTTTCATAGGCAGTCTGAACAAGCAACTGTCCATATTTTTCCTTGAATCCACCTTTATAGCAGCATGGGTGAAATATATAAAAACCTACAAAATAGCCAACGCATTTTTTACATACACGAATATCCAAGTGCCTGCATAGTATTCCTTGCTAGTTGACAAAAAATATCCAAATCTCTACTTGAAAAATGATTTTTCCAATCCCCTTTAATTCCTTTTCGCACAAAGGAATTATGAGCAAAAGTGTCGTCTAAGGATTTTTGAAACTTCTCTTTTGTGTGTTTATTAATTGCACGCCTTTTTTTCTCATCCGTAGCAGGAGTTTGCACAAAATCCAGAACAGATGTAATTGTACCGAGGGGATTACTGAGTAAATCCTCATAGCGGAAAAAGCACGTGCCTGCTTCTAGCCACTTTTCAACAAAAACGTTCCAATCCAAAGCTGTGGTCTGAAGGTAATCTTCCCAAGGTGTATCAAAAGATTGATAAATGCCATTACTAACACAAAAGTCTTTTTCATAAAAATATTTAGAAACAATAACATCCCTTCCATCTCGGACAAGGTGTATTGTTTTATTATCCATCGTATGCAAAGGCGTATTGGGCAGTTCATGGCTTTTAATAACCGACGGAGCTATTATATTTAGGCTGGTTGAATTTTTATACCACGGATGTTTGTCTACACTAAAAGCATCATACCCTTCTGAAACATAAATATCCCTTTTCGGCATATCCAGAGAATCCCCCAGCAAACTTACAAGCCAAGAGCCGCCAGACTTTGGATATTCGACCACTATCAAATGCTCATTCATCAATAAGCTCCACAGAGAAATATATTTACCAATTCAAATTCTTCTCATAACCCGTTTTGATTAGAAGTTCTCCAAATTTCTGTTTAAATTCATCCTTGATTCGCTCCGTAAAATGATTTCTCCAATCTCCCGTAATGCCTTTTCTGTAATGTGATTGAATATCTTCTATTCCCTTGCTTCGTCCTGTTTTATTTTCAAATGAATTTTCTTGTACAATTTTTTTTAGTTCAGATGGCTTTACATCTATCTGACAATGCTCAATTATTTTTGCGAACATCCTCTGTTCATCCATAAGTAAATCTTCATAACGTACAAGCAGTGCGTCACCTTTTTCACATGCAGGCAGCCAAGAGTGCTGAATATTGGCAAAACTCCTCCCACGTGTTCTAAGAATATTTAGAAAGCCGTCTTCAAAACTTAACTCTTTTAACTTTCTGCGTCCCTCGGCAACATTTTCTGAAATTATCGGGTGGCTAATTTTCAGGCTAAAGTAGAGTGAGATTAATGCATCACGAATATCGCGAAGGATTACAAAGTTAACCACCGGCCTATTTTGAACTACAAAATTATGCCAGTTTTGTACACTTGGAGCATTATCAGCTGATAACTGCTGGGTATGCACATCAAGGTTTAATTCAGGCTTTAATATATTTTCAAAACGGGGTTTAGACACATATACTGTAGGGTATATTGCCCCTGGGACAATTGATGCTTCATAAAATTGAGCGACCTTTACTTTTGGTTCCACAATACGGCTTGGAGCACATTCCCTGAGCACCTGATACACCCATTGTGAACCCGCTTTCCAGTGGGTGATATGAAAAATTGTTGGTTGATTCGACACGTATTTTCTACCAATTCATATCTTTTTCATAACCGGTTGCAATGAGTAGGGGACCATATAATTCCTTGCACTCGGTTTTGATCTTGTCTGTAAAGTGATTTTTCCAATCTCCAGAAATTCCTTTTCGATAATGTGATTGAATATTCTCCTCGCCCTTGCTACGACCCGTTTTTTTCTCGAAGGAGTTTTTCTCTACAATCTTTTTTAGTTTAGAGGGTTTTACATCAATCTGGCAATGCTCAATTATCTTTGCAAAGATCCCTTGTTCATCCGCGAGCAAATCTTCATAGCGCACAAGTAGTGCATCACCTTTTTCACACTCAGGTAACCATGAGCGTTGAATATTGGCGAAATTCTTCCCTCGTGTTTTAAGAATATTCAGAAATCCATCTTCAAAGCTTAACTCATTTAACTTTCTACGTCCTTCAGCAACATTTTCGGAAATTATCGGATGGCTAACCTTTAAGCTAAAATAAAGAGAAACCAGAGCATCACGAATATCTCGCAGTATCACAAATTTAATTACTGGAATATTTTGAGCTACGAAATTATGCCAGTTTTGTATATTTGCTGCATCATTAGGAGAAAACTGATGGTTTTCTAAGTCAATGTCTAGTTTAGGTTTTATTGTATTCTCAAAGCGTGGTTTGGGAACATATACCGTGGGATATATCCTCCCAGGGATAATTGGTGCTTCATAGAATTGGGCTACTTTTACTTTTGGTTCTATAATACGTTTTGGGGCACATCCGTATAAGACATGACGGATCCATTGTGACCCGGCTTTGGGGTGGGTAATATGAAAAACGGTTGGTTGTGTTTCCACTGCAATCTCCAATCTGCTATTGCGCTTCGTTTAAATTATTTTTTTTCCCAATTTCATGAGACCAATCACAAAACTGGAAAGTAGTAAATGTATTCCTATAGTTACAAGGGTGAGTGTTGGGATAAGTAACCGCAAAGTAACTTCGTAATTTAAGGGTCCAAAATCTACTTGAGCCCACTGACTAATAGAAATAATTAGAGGAATTATGCCTGAAAGTATAAGCAAGAATCCAGCTAATATCCCTGTGTTGAGTATATTACCTCTTGTAATCATATCCGCGATAGTGTTCGGCGGCAAAATACCCATTTGGGTTGAGTAAAAACGAGTGATAACCCAAAAGGTGATCAACTGTACGCCAATGATGGATAAAAGCCCGGAGACTAATAATGTATGTACATCCAGCGTGACGCTTCCTATTGAGAAAGGTGCTCCCAAGGTAAGGAGTATACCAGCTAAGCCAAGAAGTAATATGCTCAGACCAGGATAAAGAAAAACCCAATTGGGGCTGATGGCCAACATGAAGGTCAGATGTCTCCAGCCATCACGCCAGGTGCGCAAATGGGGTTTACGTGTACGACCGTCCGGATATAAAGTAATAGGCACTTCATCAATAGCCAATCCAAACTGACCGGCTTTTGCCACCATTTCGGTAGCAAATTCCATTCCTGATGTTTGCAAATTCAATTTGACAATAGCATCCCTGCGAAATCCTCTCATTCCACAATGAAAGTCACTGGTACGTGTAGAAAATAAAAGATTTCCAAGCCATGTCAGAACAGGGTTGCCCAACCAGCGGTGAAGCGGCGGCATGGCACCGGGCAGGATTTTCCCCTTCATTCGTGTTCCCATAACCAACTCTACACCTGTCCTTAATTTTGAAAGAAATGGGGCGACATCTTCCCAATCATAACTATCATCTGCATCTCCCATAATTATGAAAGTTCCCTTTGCCTCTTGAATGCCTCCGCGAAGAGCTGCCCCATATCCTTTCTCTTCCACATGGATAAGGCGAGCGCCCTCAGCTTCAGTAATGGCTTGTGATCCATCAGTACTGCCATTATCAGCTATTAGGATCTCATAATTTTTCAGATCGTTTTTTTTAGCTCCCCTATGGGCTTTTTGAATACAGGTCGCAAGGGTTTCTGCCTCGTTCAAACAAGGCATCAGTATCGTTAATTCTATGGTCATTAATAATCTCCTACTTCAAACATAAATTAGTTGTAATCATTTAGTTTCGAACAATTCTTTCAGCAATTAGATTATTGTTTACGTCTGGCACTAGCAAAAAAACCGCTTGCCCAACGTGCAAATGGTGAATGACACCATAGCCAATCTACCCATAACATCAGGTACATAGGCCATGCTGGTCCTCTCGATAGAACAAACAAGCCAGGAATTAAAGTTAAATCTATATAGCCTATATGAACATTATCGAAACCAGCGTCACATAATTGCTTTAGCAATTCAGTAGGTTCCAATTCACGTTCATCCTGACTATGAAAACGGTCATAGAAATTTGCAGGCAATATACGTCCAATCGCTCTCAATATCCCCCTACGGTTAGGATCCTGGCTATAGAACAAGCCTCCAATAGACAGGTGTTTCAGTACTCGATGTAATAAAACAGGCACATCATCAGGGGGCACATGGTGGAGAGTAGCCAAGCAAACTACAACATCATAGGTTTCAGACCACTCCAAATCTTCCAAGGCCTGACAGCGGAATTTGGCATTTTTCACCCCCCATGCCTTTGCGGTTTCGTTCGCCGATGTGATTGCTTCCGGGGAAAGGTCAATCCCTACCACCAGATCTGCATAGGGAGCCAACATTAATTCAAATTGCCCATCTCCACAACCTAAGGATAATACACGACCAAGACGATCCGTTCCAGCTTCTCGTAACAACGAATGAAGCTCCCTTTGTAAACGTAATCGCCAACCAGTCGGATTATACTGATGGTCCTCGTAATATTTTGAAAAAAAATCGACCTCATTGTGATGAAGTGCATTCCTTGTTTTTTTTTCTGACATAATATTGTACGCCTTATAAGTATTAGATTTCTATAAGTTCTTTTTGAAATCTCTTGGATAAGATAAAAACTAATGTAGTAACGACTGATTAAAATTAAGAAACCAAATTTGCAATATAGTCAACATCCTTGCCCTCACCCTCCTTTCCCAGCTCTTGGGGCAGGAGTTGGAGGGAGCATCCAAAGCAAATGAATTACCAATTTGTTTTATTTATCTCCTAAGTGGTTATACTACACATTATTGTTTTACAGAAAAGCACATAGAAATTATGGAGTAAACAAAATATGACAACCCGTGAAGTTTCCTCTATTTATACACACCCCTTCGTATTTATCTGCAAGACCGTCAAAATATGCCTTTGTAGACTCTGGCTCAGAATCTCTATATACAAGCAGGGCATTGACAGTTGCGCTTGTCGCTAAAGCAGGGCTTGGAGGTATGGTTTCTAATGGGCATACCACGAAACCTTTATCTAGAGTTTTTCTGCGTATGGTGGAGTCTTTTTCTGGATAGATCACTACTACAGGAAATTCTTCGACAATACTTTTCTCAAGTATTGTCAATAGTTTAGTCTCACGCTCATAGCGTTCTTCTCCAGTAAAATATTTGTCCGGGCTATATAATTGCTGATAGCCAAGCTGAACACGCCATGCGCCTACTAAAAATAAAAGGGCTATGGCTATGATATTCATGGTATAAGAAAAGTACCTGATAGTTCTTTTTTTGTTTTTTATTTGCGAAATCAAATATCCTACCGCAAGTGTAAAAAAAACAAAGGTTGCAGAATAGTAGCGCAATTCCATAACTGGAACCCAGCCTCCCCCAAATGGGTGTGGTTCTATATCAATGGATAGATAAGCCAAGGTGGACATTATTAAAGTAAAGGTGATCAAAGCAATCAAAGAGATGAATTCAGGGTTTTCATTTGAATCCACCGGGGTGATAACTTCCTGTCTCTGAAATAAAGATGACCACCAAGGCGATAACGTCTTCCACATATAAAACAGAAAAGCGGCTAGCATAATGCCTGAAAGCAACCAGGATAACCCCGCAACAGAGGGAAGCATGGGAGGCTCCTCAATGATCACTCTTGTAGCCATAAAAGAAGGGTCTGAAACTCCAAAGGTGAAAAGGGGAAAGGGAATAGTGCGATCCAGATGCTCCCAGTGCAAGGTTTGAGTTTCTGGCAACCGGGTTACAATCTGCCCATAAATATCTGTTGAATATCCGACTAGGTGCCCTGTTATTTTTAGATTTAGCAACATCATGGTCAGCAGAAAAATACTACTAAAAGCTATATTTGCAAGAATAGCACCAGAAAATAGTTTGAGTTTTCTTTTCATCAGCCCGAATATAAATATGGCTGTTGGAAGAATAGCCAACATGGGCCAGTACATATATCGCAGGGAAGCTGCCAAACCACTCACAATGCCAATCAGGGAGCCAAGTATAAAGATACTCTTTTTGTTATTCTTGCTGACCAGTATTGCGCCCAACACCATGCTTGCCATGAAAAGAGAGAGTGATAATGTTTCAGTGGTGTGAGCTGTTATAACTCCTGCCATAAGCGGAGCGGGGAAAAAAATCCATAGCAGCCACGTAAAGGTTTTCCCCCAAAAGTTTATTTTTTTTTGTTTATCTAGTATCCAAAACCAACTGACAAAGAATAATACTGTTCCAATGATCTCCAAAACAAAATCAGCAACACCCGGATCGTTAAATAATGCTGTAAAGACGGCAATGCTAATCGCTACTCCAAGTGGAGAGCGTAAATTAACTACGGAAATGAGGCTCGAAATATCTTGCGGTTTTGAAGATTGAACAGTTAATCCATCACCTTCCAGCAAGGATAGAGCCTGGCCAAGAGGAAAGGCTTCATCTGGATTAAGGCGGCTGTGATCATTTAGGTACCAAATCTGGCTCGCAGTCGCCAATAATAATAAAATTATTTGAAAAAATTGCCTTCTACTATGTTTTGACAGGCCCATTAAACTCATAAAGCTTCACCAGAGAGATACTGATTCTCATAAAGAGCCAATCCACAAATTGTATCTTCTTTCAAGACTTCAACAACCTTGAAGTTATATTTTTCTAGTTTTTGCGAAGTAGCATCCAGTGTAACTACCCATTTATGCCATTCCAAGATAATCCAATCCACTTGTTTTAAATAGCCAAGATCATGGCTTAATAAATCCAATTCGCTACCTTCTATGTCAATTTTGATCACATCTACGCGCTTATCCTTAAATTTCTTTTTTATCAATTGGTCCAAGTGAATAACCGGTACTTCAATTCTTTTTGAAGCTTCAATAGGAAAAGGGTGTTTTTCATCAAAAGGAATTGCAGATGATGAGATATTAAAATCACTAACATAAAACTCTGCCGATGATATATCATCTGGCCCTACAATAGCACATATTAAATCACACTTACTTAGATTATTAGCTTGTTTATGCCATTCAGCTTCTTCAAGCACCTCAGGATCAGCATCAATTAAAACGCCTTCCAAGGTGTTTGCATCGTTATAAGCAGCAAGCAATGTAGTAAAAAAACCTGTATTACAACCAATGTCAATAAAGGTCTCAATGGGATTTTCTGACAAAAATTGAATGTAAGTTGTATCAAAAAATATTTCCTTTGCGATCGAAAAACTCTCAGGTGTCTTTATTCTATATTTGATATTGCGATACCTAAATACAGGTGTTATTTTTCCAAAAACCCAGCGTGTAATTTTTTGGATTCGAAACATCTTAATTAGGTTGTGAAACCATTTAGCGTGAATAATTCGTGTCATAAAAGTTGCCTTTATTCGTGTCCTCTTATTCCAGTATTTACTGAATTCATTTCCATTTTTCCCGGCAGATCAACCAAACCACCATGAGTTAATTCCAAGTTTTCTTGATTATAATGCGTCAGGACAATTGCAAAAGCCTGATCAAGACGAGATAATCGAATATCTTGTTTTGTCTTATTTATACTTTTTTCTAAGGCAGGCTGGCTCTGGAATGCGGATAATAATTCAATGCTAAAAACATAGTTTCCCGGGGTAAGATTTAGTGTAATTACCTGATGCCAACGAAGAAGACAGCCTTTTGAAAGTGAAGAGGGAAGATTTGTCTTTGCTTGTCTAGAGTCTTTGCTGTGAATGAGTAAATTGAACTTATCTCTAATTTCAATCCTGGCTACAGGCATAGCAATATCTTTTAAGAGCTTATATTCATAATAAAGGTGTAGTATATCACCTTGTCTGAAAGTCAAAGAAGGTTTCCCTTTTTCATTCAGGATTGCAAGACGCTGTAAACGAGCGCGCCCTTGCCCCTTGATTTTTGGAAAGGAGTTCAATGTAAAAGCTGTCTCTTGTGGCCACGGAAACTGATCGCCAGAGAATACTTTTTGGGTAGATGGATTAATATTCAAGTTTATTTCTTCTAACTCTTCTTCAAATGTTTTTTGAAGTTCAGAAATGGCACGTTTCCCACGAAGCTGCAAAAACTTATTGACCGCGCTGCTTGCTTCACCAGCATAAAGCACTTTGCCCTTATTTAGTAAAATCGCACGTTTGCAATAACGTTGGACAATTCCCATGTTATGGGTGACCAATACAATGGAGATATTTTTTTGGATTAATTCTTCAAGGCGAGCAAAACACTTTTGTTTAAAAAAAACATCTCCGACAGCCAAAACTTCATCTAATATCAACACATCACAATCCAGAAAGGCGAACATAGCGAATGACAAACGGGTACGCATCCCCGTAGAATATGTACGCAAAGGTTGTTCAAAAAAGTCTTCTAATTCTGAAAACTCTTTGATATCTTCCATACGTTCTTTGATATAACCATTTGGAAAACCCAGCAACTGTCCACTACGAATAACATTTTCTCGCCCTGTTAGAGAATGATCCATCCCACCACTTAATTCCAGAATAGATAAAACACGACCTTCAACATAAAACTCTCCGCTAGTCGGTGTAGTAACATCCGTAATTATCTTCAGCATGGTGCTTTTTCCAGCACCATTAGGACCAATAACACCAAGAAATTCACCTCTTTGAAGCTCAAAAGACACATCTCTTACTGCCCAGTACTTCTTATGGTACTGCCTTCTACCAAAAGTAAACCACTCTGCAAATCGATGCCACGGATTCAAATATATTTTATATCTTTTGCTAAGATTTTTAGCCGTGAGAACAACGCTATTATTTATCATATTTCATCAATCACGTCTGAGTGAAGCTTGGAAGATATAAAAAAACCAAAAATCAGAAAAAAGATTGCCCATGAAAGCATATGCAACCAAGCATTTACATTTGGAAACTTTTGCTCTAAAAAAACAGTGCGGAAAGATTCAATATAATAATATAGTGGATTAAACTTTAAAGCTTTTTGCAAAAAAGCTGGGAATATAGTATACGAATACATGATAGGTAAAATCCATCTCCAAAGTTGCAAGAAAGTTGGAAGGACCTCACCAATATCAGGGAAGAGGATACGCAGATGTCCAGTAGTAAGAGTTATTCCCAAAGCTAAAAGCTGTATCAGAAATGCAAGCAAAGGTAAAATAAGCAAACTCCACCCTAAGCTATGTCCCGAGAACAAAAAGAATGTGACAAGCAATAACAAATAAACTAATAAGCTAAAAAAAGACAAAAACACATTTTTTGCAATAAACACTTCAGTGGGAATTGACATTCTTCTTAAATAAGAGGCGTTTTTAACAAGGGAATTAGTTCCTTCCTTAATTGTTTGAGAAAATGAAAGCCAAGGGAATAAACCAGTCACAAGAAATAAAACATATGAAGAATCGCGCCCAGAAGAACGAACGCCTAGAAGGTATGAAAACACAAAAGTATAAATGAGGACTTCAACTAAAGGGTTGATAATAAACCAGTAGAAGCCAATAGCTGTGCCAGCATATCTATAACGTAGGTCACTCCAAAGAGATCCAAATAAATAACGATAATGAAAGTATAAGTTTTTCAGCATAAGCATTTAATGAACTCGTCAAGCAAATGTTGAGCGCGCAAATTCTGCCACAAGAGAGTGGAACCGTCAAGCGATCTAAAATCGCATCAGTGTCCTCCCTTAACCTAAGACAGCGGCTACATCTAAGCAACCGCCGTCTTAGAGTTTCATTATTCAAAGGCTAACAGTCTGGGTGATTAACAGTAGTACCGCTTTCAATACTGGTACAGAACAGGCTCCAAGCCTCATCCCCAAAATAGGGGCCATAAGACGCCCATTTATAACCAATATAGCCGTAGCTCATATTGGTGTTAATATAGCCTCCTCTCCCATTTATTTTCCTTATACCTGGTCCACCACTGCTCCCCCCCGTCATATCACAGCCAAAACCCACTGTATCTGGATTTGTGCTTGTATCCATGAAACCGAAAGATGTCTGACAAGTGGTCATAAGGTTTCCATTAAAGGGTGTTTCGGCCGGCCATCCGATGACTGCCCAATTCTGCACAGGGGTTGCTCCGGTCTCAAACCCTAACCAGCCAAGATCGTCGCCGGGGTAAGCGGCTGAGGAGAAAACTACAGCAGCAAAATCCTCTCCGAATTCGCCAGTGTTCACCCAAGAAGCCCTCGCCCAAGCATTTTCCCAATTGCTATAGTTACCAAATTTTGGGTTTTCACCATTGCGCCAGGAAGGGTAGAAAACATAATTATCAGACCATCCTGCTGCCTGACCGCTTCCATCATGAACACAATGCCCAGCGGTCCACACAATATTTCGATAAGCAATCGCGCCTGAACAACGATAAGTACTGCCTCGTTGTGTAAAATACAATACCCCTATCGTCCTCAGCGGAAAGCGGTTTACATTGCTAAACTCTGTAAATCGACTAAAAGGAGGCGGATAGGAAAAATAATTTGTGGAGAGACTCTTATTATAGTCTGGCCCTGGATTGCCTCCCGCTCCCGATGGTCCGTTAGGGTTGGACCAATTATGCGTATGTGAACCCCAAGACAAGGTTGTTGCCGCATCCGGCTCCCCCTCTCGCATGAGCAAGGGCATCGGCTGGGCATTTGCCATCTCTTCAGCCGTCCACGTGAAGGTTTTGATGCCGGAGTTCGCATGAGAGATGTTCCCGTTATCATCCCCCCCCTCTTGTGCTTGGACAGATAGTGGTGTGGTTCCTGCCTGGAAAGCTATTACAAGCAAGATGAGTAAAACAATTGGCAGAACTAATTTCTTAATCACTGCATTCTCCTTTTATACCTAATAAATTTGAAAAATCTTCAAAATTCCTATCCCCGCCGCAAGCGGACGGGGTATTACGGAATTTTGCCCCTACGGGTACAGATTTTTCTTAATGCTCGGAACCCTCGTAGCAAGCTACGGGGTATTCAGAGAAGAATAAAATTAATTAAACAGTTAATTTGGGTAGAATTTTAGTGGATCAATAAATCTTATACTATCCTCCCTACCTCGACTGAATAGCCATTCGGTTGCATCCTAATAGATTTCTAGCCTAATCAGCGAAATTCCACGACAGAGAAACTTTCTAACATATGCTCACCGATTTCACCCATGGGAATCAATTCATAAATCAAATTCTGGTGTGGGTGCGCAGCGTATACACCCCAATTAGGAGCGAGCAGCCGTTTTGATGTAACTTTATAGGCTTGCATATTACGCAAGCTATAAGATTCTAGCTCAGGGGATGATCCATAACGCTCTAGGACACTGGACTCTTCCAACCAACTTTCAATTTCGGATTTTTTAGGAGGCTTATAAACTCGCACAACCAACGTAGCAGGCTGCACGCCAATAGCATCTTCACTATTAAAGAAGGCAACCTCATAAGCAGGTTCAGGGTTCACGTCACCCAAGTTACTAACATTTTCCTCAAGTGCATAGCCATCAGGGTATTTAAGATTAAAACCCTCATCAGCATTTTTATAACTCACCCAGGTTATATCACCAAACTCTTCTTCAAAGTCACTACTCGGTTCGCCACTATCCTGACGGCTGATATTACCGCTATCCATAGAAACTTCCTCTGTGGGTGTAACTTGTGCTAGGTGATCCTGTTCATTTTTGACGAGTATGGTTTTCTCTGTACAAGCGCAAAGACATAAGACAGGAACAAAAACCAATACTTTTAACAGAGAACTTGATTTTTTCATTATTCCACCTCTTGTTTCCGCTACCATCTTTTTCTTCCAATTCATAGTACAACAAATATCATATTACATATATGCCTATATTTTCATAAACCTATAACAGTCTTACATTACTCTTTTTAATTTCTACAATACAAAATACACTTATTATTTATAATATCATTTTATGGAGCCCATTGCAAGCTTGCGAGGTCTACCCAGGCAGTGCCTGAACTCTTGCCAAAATGAAGCCTAAACATAATGTGAGTGTAATCAGTAGATGCTGTGTACATTCGTGTCAGGCGACTAAAATTATAGGTACCTGTCTTAAGCCTTACATTGCGATTTTCAACAATGGTTGAGCCATTATAAAACATCATTTGCATCAGCCAGCGTTGAGAATTAGCAGGAATAGCAACACCGCGGGTAACGATAAAGAAAGAGAAATCATCTCCGGGAGAGCCTGGTTTTTCCACAACCTGTGCGAAGACCTTAAGATCTCCATCTCCGACCAGTTTGATTGAATGCCCCCCATGGAAAGCCCAGCTATCGTCCGCGCCATCGAGCCCTAATTTAAATCCTGGTCCTTTCAGCCACAAATTCGGTAAACCGGTACTCGGGGGAAAGTTTTCAAAAGAGCGATTGGCTAGTAATTGAGAACCTGGGATAGATTCTCCAGTAAGCTCAAGAGAATGAGGCTGATCTGCCGCATCTGAGGAGATTGTAATCGTTCCTGTTTTCTCGCCCAAGCTCCAAGGGAGAAACTCTACATCGAAAGTACAAGTTTGGCTTCGCGAAAGTGTAGCTCCTGAGCAAGTATCATTGTGGATGAAGAAGCTCTTTGCTGAGCTCCAAGTAGTATCCACGCTGCTGGAACCCAACAGACCAATGATGGTAATATCTGAAGATGCCTCATTGGTGACTGTGATGGTTTCAGGTGTATTGGATGTGCGGAAAAGTTGGTCGCTAAAAGAAATCGTGTTTTTACTTAGGAGAAGAGTTACTTCGTTTATATTTAGCACTAAATTCCCTCCGACAGATGCGCCAGAAAGATCACCATTATTTTCACCTGCCTCGATATAATAAGTTGTTCCCGAAAGAAATTTCACTCCCAATTTCGAATCTGGATCACTTTCACTGATATCATCGTTACATGCAATTGGGGTT
Source organism: uncultured Anaerolineaceae bacterium (assembly GCA_964581545.1). GTDB lineage: Bacteria > Chloroflexota > Anaerolineae > Anaerolineales > Villigracilaceae > Desulfolinea. The sequence goes on along the minus strand of CAZOOX010000003.1, from coordinate 37,641 downwards.
AGATTACCGCGATCTCTTTCTCTTCTCTCAGCATCTGGATCAGCACCTGGCTCTGATGGTGGTAAATTTGATGTGCCTTCCCAAACAGCGAGATAGGTGTTGTAATCGTTTCCCTCGCTACCTTTAGTATCAACAGCAAGGGCAATATCTTCCTCTGGGATGTATTCGTACCAAACGGAGGCTGTACCTGGAGCAATATCACAATTAGCAATGGCAGGATCATCTCCGGCAGTTGTTGCATTCGTTGTATCTAAATATCCAGAAGAGGGGGTTCTGTAAGGAAGGTCTGTCCCACCAACAAGCCCTAAATCTGCGGGGATTACCTCAGGGCTATCAAAGTCATCATTTGAAGGCTGAGACGCGCCAATCTCTGCCATGAAGACACCGCGTCCGTAAGTTGCTGCGATCAGCGTGGTCCCGTCCAAGTCCAAGTCGTAAACCGGGCTGCTGGTCGGGCTGTCACCGTTAGCGTAGGTAAGAGACCAGTTTGCTCCATCGTCATCGCTTACAAAGACACCAAATTCCGTGCCTATATATAGGTCACTAGAGTCCGATGGATTGACCACAAGATCATATACAGGCATACCCAAAGGCAAGTCTCCCAAAGGGGACCAGGAAACACCATCATCCATCGTTTTCCAAATATTGTCGGTCTCAAAACCACCAAACATCACATGGACGGTACTGCCATCCACAACAATACGCGTCACTTGGCGGTCAGGAAGCGGAGACGCTCCATCATCAACACGAGTGTTGATATCCTTATATACATGACCATTCTGATAGCCAATCCAAATATCATTTGATGAACTTCCAACAGTAATTGCGGTGATATTACTACCGATATCACCTTTGATTTCTGTCCAAGTGGGATTATCGTTTTCGTCGACATTATCTGCACGCCAGAGTTTATCGCCGCCAGCCAATATTTGATCGGTATCATGAGGATCAAGCACAAAGGGCGCGACAAAGTTAGCATGACCAAAACCGCCAATGCTCCCACTAATATCGGTATAAGTGCCATTCTCATTCCGGAAAATTTGCAAATGGGGTAAGGCACCATAGATTAAAGTATCATTTGCAGGATCAGCGGCAACAAAACCACCCTCCCCATTTTCCACTTCTTGCCAAGCTTCGGTGCTTGCGCCATCTTCATGTCGGAGCGTCCCTGTCCCGCGCGTGCCTCCAACAATATCTCCTGTTGCGGTGACTGCCACACTGTAAAATGCGGTAATACCAAGATTATTGTTCAATTCCGTCCAACCTGAATTCGTGGAAACCGTATCAATATCACCAGCACGATAAACACCGCCATCCGTACCAAAAATAACTTGATCTCCATATCCCGCCACAGCAATATGATGTCCTGAAAAAGCAGAATCAGGGGCTTGAGTGCCATCGCTAATTAGCGTTAGACTTACACCACTGTCGATACTACGATAAAGATTAACACCTCCAACAACAACTTTCGCAGAATTGGCTGGATCAACCCAGAGAGCACTCGCATCATCGCTATTTCCACCTAGGTAAGTATGTCCTGAACTTTTCAGCGTATAACTTTCTCCATTATTTGAACTTTTATAAATAGCATCGCCTTGATCTTCAATCGTTGCTGAGGCATAAACCACGCCATTAGGTCCATAAGCAACTTCAACACGCCCAGCTCCTATTTCTCCGCCCGCTAAGTTTATAGATGTCCAAGTATTTCCACCATCGGTTGAATATAACGTTAACCCACCCTCTCCTCCAGCGACAGCCTTTAAAGAATCTGTTGGGCTAAATTCAATATCCAAAACTTTATTATATTGAGGAGATTGGTTCTGATAAACATTGGTCCAATCAGTAACATCCTGACACCCATTGACACTAGAAGCTTCTGTACAACGCAGAATGCCATCCTCTGTAGCGGCGAGAAGCGTAGCCCCATTGTGAGAAATAGCTAAGCTATTAACATACTCAGTGTCAGTTACCCAATCAAGTTGCGTCCAAGTAGCCCCGCTATCTTCTGTTCTAAATATCCAACGTGAAATAGTATCGCTGTCACCAATCCCCTCACCAGTACCTGCATAAAGTATTTCTGGATTTTGAGGGTTAACAACAATTGCCGTTACCGCCATACTTTCCATAAAATCATCTTGTACTTGCCAAGATGCTCCTCCATTTGTTGTTTTCCAAATACCACCCGCAATGCCGCCTGCCCACATGAAATCCGGGTCAGAAGGATGCACGGCTAAGGCGCGTACACGTCCGCCAATATTACCGGGACCAATCCAATTCCAAGAGCCTTGTTCTATCCCCGCCGTCGCTGCATTGAGTTCGCCTTCCGCGAGTAAATTTTCATACGCTTCTTGTGCGGCAAGATACGTCTCTGGCGAAATTTCGCCGTTTTCATCTTGTAGTTGCAAGACACGAAACTCACCAGGGCTACCAATATGCTCTAGAACTGCTACTGCTTCATCCAAAGAGGCTCGCGAAATATCACATAACGCAGAGAAACGGACAAGACCATAGTTATGTAATCGCTGTGCCATTTCCAAAGAAAGTTCGCGATACACAGCTAACTCTGCTTCGGTCATAACCTGGGCATTACACAGATATTCTTCTGCCAGATTACTCCCAAAAACTTTCTGAGAATTTACTCCTCCAACTAAAATCATCAAAAGAGCAAAAACAAAAAGAACTTGAAATCGAGAGAATGAAAATAATTTCTTCATAAGATTATTCCTTCCCCCCATGTAAGGGAGTTTGACATAAGAGTTTTACCGTGCTTCCAAATTCAATTCTAACTGAGCGGGCATCATCGGGCAAGGAACGGGCTCATTACAAATAACAATACTTGTAAAAGATAAGCGGCCTTGCCCCTGCGATACTGCCCGAAAGACCCAACCATCTTTTCCTGGAGAGCGCATCATTTCTAATGGAGTAAGGCGTTCAAAAAGATCAGGATCAAAATCAACTTGCCATTCTGATGCCAAACCAGGCTTTTTGATCTGAAAAATCTGTCCTTTTTGAATTTCAACTACTTCTTGATGAGCATTTTTGAGTTCAATAGCCAAGTCAATTTCAGGGTAAAACAACCCCTCTGCTGTCAATGTGGCGATTGGTGTTGGGGTGAAAATGGTTGCGCCAGGGGTGCTTAAAAGGTGTGTTTTGCTCTCATT
>CAZOOX010000003.1:0-34380 GCA_964581545.1 uncultured Anaerolineaceae bacterium | reverse complement strand
TTCTTCAGGCGAAAGCCAAGCCAAAGAAAGTAGATCCCCAAAAGAATTGAAGAAGAGCCAATGCAAGGCAGAATGTAAATATTGCCATCATTTTTCTCCGTCTTTTCCACCTCTATAGGTGTAGATTGGGCAAAAAGCTCTGGTTCTGGGGAGCCCTTTGTTTCAGGGGAAGGGAAGAGCGTTATTGTAGCAAGAGGTGTTGGAGATGAGGTAACTGTTTGAGTTGGGGTAGGAGTAGATGTTGAAGTCGGTTCTGTATTTGGGAAACCGGAACCAAGCCCAAATCCGGTTTGTCCCGAAGATGATGGGGGTACGGTTGATGTTTGGGTAGACGTAGGTGTTGGGGATGGCCACAAAAGTTGAATAGCAGTATCCATCTGAATTAATCCGCTGCCATAATAATCATCTCGCCCTGTTGCGCCTAGATCCAGGGTTGTGGATTTCATTGCCCAAGCCAGGTTTGCGGGAGAGCCACTGCCGGGTATGCCGCGCAAAATTGCCGCCAAGCCAGCAACATAAGGTGTAGACATGGATGTGCCTGAATCGTAAAAATAATTCCCGATACCTGTTGAATAAATACTAACTCCTGGCGCAACAAGATCCAACTCTGCGCCATAATTTGAAAAACCTGCTCTATTATTGCTGGTATCTACTGCCCCCACAGCAATCACGTTGGCATAACGTGCAGGGTAGAGAATAAACCCGTTTCCTGCATTTCCGCTTGCCGCGATGAGCGTTACTCCTTTGTTGTAGGCATAATCAATCGCATTTTGGAAAATCGCCGAGTGAGAGCTTCCACCCAAACTCAGATTAATGATATGCGCCCCTTGGTCGGCAGCCCAAATGATCCCTGCCGCTGCATTGGCAAAGGTGCCGCTTTTACTGGCATTAAGCACCTTTACGGGCATAATCCGCGCACCCCAGGATGTGCCCGCGACACCCGTGCCATTATTTGTGATGGCCGCGGCAATACCTGCCACATGCGAGCCGTGCCCGTTGTCATCCTGTGCAATGGCATCATTGTTAACAAAATCATAGCCTGCCACGATCTTTGAAGAAAGGTCGGGGTGTGTCAGGTCAACGCCGGTATCCACAATCGCGATTATCACAGAAGCTGATCCCGTAGCAGTGTCCCATCCTTGTGGGGCACGAATACTATTTAACCCGTATTGATTTCCCCAATTTGGATCATTTGGAAAAGTATCTACTGCGTATAGATAATAATTCGGTTCCGCCAAAAGAATCTGCGGACAGTTTTCTGCACGCGCAATTGCTTCAGCAACAGATCCCGAAGATATTTTCAGGAGGGATGCACCAACAGCGCCGAGTTCGGACGAGATTTCAACTTGCCCATTGACAAAACAGGCGCTTGCCGCAGCCTGAGCATCTCCCGTTGTTGGCGCAAAACGAAGAAGAATCTCATCTTCAACATAATCCCCCTGTATTTTGGGGATTTCGAAAAAGGCTTCCGGGGTATTGGTTGTCGTTGGCGTTGCTTCAGGCGTATTACTTGGCGTTTGAGAATTTTCTATTGTTGGGCTTTCTGTTACTTCAGGAGAAGGTGTTTCTGTGAAGGTAGGTGTAGGGTGTTCCTGTGCAACAACATCCGATGTTTCCCTCGCTAAAAAGAAGATTAAAAACAGAAGGGCTAAAAGCCCTGTAAAGAAGGTTCCTCTCTTGTTCCTAATAAACATTTTACCTTTGTCGTGCAGAAAGGTGACTATGCCATAGCCTTTTGCAAACTCTCTTGCCATTCAGGGATTTCCAACTGAAAAATCTCCTGAAAGAGATCACAATTAAGTGCAGAAAAAGTAGGGCGTTGTGCAGGCAAAGGGAAAGCATCACTTTTCACGGGGAGTATTTTGGTTGTAATTTGCTCATTTTTATTGGGGTCTAGCGCCAAAATCGTTTTTACCCATTCATGGCGGCTGGCGAAACCAGCACCTGCCAAATGATATAAACCCTTTCTCTCCCTAATATAGTCTATGCCTTTTTCTAAAACCTGCACAGTCATTTCTGCTAACATTCTTGCCCAAGTCGGATTACTAATTTGGTCGTCAACAATTTTCAGCGTTTCGTGGTGGCGAGACCATCCCAAAGCTTTTTTCACAAATCCGCTATCACTTTGCAAACTGTACACCCAACTTGTGCGGAAAATCAGATAATTTCCATCCACCTCTGCAACTGCTTTTTCTCCATGCAGTTTTGAGCGTCCATAAATACTGAGCGGGTTTGGCAAATCTCTTTCTATATATGGAGCACCTTTTTCACCGTCAAAAACATAATCTGTTGAGTAATGAAAAAGCAAGGCATTTCTTTTTTGCGCTTCTTCTGCCAAAATACCGGGACCACGTCCATTAATCGCCTCAGCAAGCTCAATTTCCGATTCGGCTCTGTCTACGGCTGTATAGGCGGTTGCGTTGAAAATGACATCAGGCGTATATTTGCGCAGAACAGCGCGAATGCTTTCTGCATCAGCCATATCTACTTCAGGATAATCCAGTGCAACACATTTTCCAAATCGCGGGAGAATTTCCCCCAATTCAGAACCAAGCTGTCCTGTTTTTCCTAACAACAAAATTTTCATAGAATTTCTTTGTTCGCCAGGCGCATCAAATATCTGCCATAACTATTCGGATAACTTTTTGCCAACGCCGCTAAATCATCCAAAGAAATATATCCCATCCTGTAAGCGATCTCTTCGGGGCAAGAAATCATCACGCCCTGTCGCTCTTCAACCGCCTGCACGAAATTTGCCGCCTGCAATAAAGCCTCGTGTTTACCGGCATCGAGCCAAGCTGTACCGCGCCCCAATTGCCGAACGTGCAGTTGCTCCATCTCCAGATAGATTCGGTTTAAATCCGTGATCTCAATCTCGCCACGAGCAGATGGCTCTAAAGCCTTTGCAAAAGAAACCACCCGTTGATCGTAAAAATACAACCCGGGAATTGCAAAACTGGAACGCGGTTTTTCAGGCTTTTCTTCGAGACTGATCGCCTTTCCTGTTTCGTCAAATTCTACAATCCCATAACGCTCAGGGTCACTTACCGGATAGGCAAAAATTGTCGCGCCTGTGCCAAGTTCAGCAGCCATACGCAATTCTTGAGGGATATCGTGCCCAAAGAAGATATTATCGCCCAAAATCAAAGAAACCGGATTGCCATCAATAAACTTTTCCCCGACGATAAAAGCATCCGCCAACCCACGTGGTTCAGCTTGCTCGGCGTACTCAAAACTTAATCCCCAACGAGAGCCATCTCCCAGTAAACGCTCAAATGCAGGCAAGTCTTCTGGCGTGCTAATAATTAGAATCTCCCTAATACCCGCTAACATGAGCATCGAAAGCGGATAATAGATCATCGGCTTATCATAAACCGGTAATAATTGTTTGCTGATCGCCTGCGTGATAGGGTATAAGCGTGTCCCTTTACCGCCTGCTAAAATAATTCCTTTCATTTTTATTCCTCCACACGTTCTGTATAATTTTTATCCAGCCAAGATTGATAATCTTTCTTTTTGCTGATCGCTTTAATCCAATCTTCTTGCGCTAAATACCAGCGAATTGTCTTTAACAGACCATCTTTTAAATTATGCTTTGGCTGCCAACCCAATTCTTGGCTAATTTTATCAATTTTCATTGCATAACGCCGATCATGTCCTGGGCGATCTATTACAAAGGTCTTTTGAGATGCATAATTCTTGCCTGATGCACTAGGTTCTAACTCATCTAATATCTCACAAAGGGTATCAACTATTTCCAGATTTGCGGGCTGATTATTTCCACCAACACAATAACTTTCGCCCGAACGCCCCTTTTGCAAGACCTGCCAAATGGCTTCGCAATGATCTTCCACATAGAGCCAATCTCTAATTTGCTGACCATCTCCATAAATAGGCAAATCTTTTCCATTCAACGCATTCAATATCATCAGCGGGATAAGCTTCTCCGGAAATTGATAGGGACCATAGTTATTGGTGCAATTTGTCAGTGTTGTAGGCAACCCATAAGTATGGGCATAGGAACGAAGAAGGTGATCGCTGCTGGCCTTCGATGCCGCATAAGGAGAATTAGGCGCATAGGGTGTCGTTTCTTCAAAAGCAGGGTCGTCAGGTGCAAGCGTTCCATAGACTTCATCCGTTGAAATATGATGAAAACGCACATCACCATCTCCCAATTTCTTTTCTTCTAACCACACTTTTCGTGCCGCTTCGAGAAGAGAGAATGTCCCCATGATATTTGTTTGCACAAATGCGCCGGGGCCAAGAATTGAACGATCAACATGGGATTCTGCTGCAAAATGAACAATAGCATCAATTTTATGCTCTCTAAGAATACTCTGTACTAAATCTTCATCCAGAATATCTCCTTCAAGAAAACGATAATTCTTTTCGTTAGGCAAATCTCTTAGATTTTCCAAGCTGCCGGCATAAGTCAATAAATCCAAATTCACAAGATAGACGTTTGGAAAGTTGCTCAAAACATAGCGCACAAAATTCGAGCCAATAAAACCGGCACCACCTGTAACCAAAATACGCTCAAACATTATTCAAAAACCTCCGCATCCTTTAATAATTTTCCTTTTAGGTCTTTCGGGGATAAAACAGGTTCATTATCACTGGAAATTCCCCAATCAATGCCTAATGCTTTGTCATTCCATAGAATACATCTTTCTGCTGCGGCATTATAAAAATCAGTTGCTTTATATAACACATCTGCTGATGAAGACAAGACATAAAAGCCATGAGCAAATCCAGGAGGAATCCATAACTGATGTTTATTTTCTTCTGAAAGAAAAACACCTACCCATTTTCCAAAAGTGGGAGATGATTTTCGTATATCAACCGCCACATCGTAAATTTCACCAACAACCACACGAACCAGTTTCCCCTGCACATTATCAATTTGATAGTGCAAACCTCGCAAAGTCCCCTGTTTGGAGCGGGAATGATTATCTTGCACAAAGGTATGGAAAATCCCCACTTCTTTCATTTTTTGTTCTTGGAAAGTTTCCATAAAAAACCCACGTTCATCTTTAAATACACGCGGCTTTATAAGTAACACATCAGGGATTGTTGTTTGAATAATCTCCATAATTTTCCTTTAGTGTTTTCAGATTGCTTTTTCAGTTCTTCTCAGATGAGCGTTTTTTACTAAAAACCCATCATCCTGAGTTGACGACAAGCCGCCCCCATTGTACACTCATTCTATGCAAAAGTCACTTCAGCAATGGCGCGATTATCCTGCAATAATATTGCTGGCAACAATTATTTTTACTGCTTCTATCAGGTTGACTGCAACCAAGTGGACACCTGATCTGGACGCTATTCAACCCATTACTTTTTTCGCCTTATTACTTGGTATAGCTCTTGGCACAAGCCGCTACAAAAAAAGTATCGTAATATTTCTTACCTTGATCTGTAGTTTAATCGCAATTCCCATCCAGATCATTAGCATCAGTAAGAAAGATTCTTTTTTAATTCGCTTTGTTGACGCAAGCGAGCGTCTAGGGGCTACACTTCTTCAATTGTCTAAGCAGCAGGCTGTAGATGACCATTTGTTTTTCGTCTCTTTGTTGATCGTTATTTTCTGGATCACGGGGGTATACGCCGGCTATATTTTACTGCGCTATCAAAATATTATCGCCGCTTTATTCCCCTCTACACTGATCATTCTTATTGTTCAATATTATGACCAAAGAAAAGAAGCATCTCTTTGGGGTATTGGTCTTTACTTTTTTATGACAGTTGTTTTGCTCGTGCGATTAAACTATAAAGAAGATAAAAAGCGTTGGAAAAAAGAGAATGTTTTTATTGACTCTGGTATAGGCTTTGATATTGCAACAATAACTCTTTCTTCAGTGGCGATCGTATTCTTCTTTGCCTGGAGTATTCCCGGTTCGCGCGCTGAATGGGCTGCTTTTTCAAAATGGTGGCAAAGCACAAAAAGCTCCTTGCAAGAAACAGAAAAATATTTTGATAATGCTTTTGCAGCGATAGAGGAAAAACCTGTTACTAATAGTGGCGATTTGTATAAAAGCAGATTGTTTCTGGGAGAAAGACCTTATCAAAATGCTCAGGTGCTCTTTACTGTTCGTGTTTTAGATAAAGAGTTCATGCAACGCTATTATTGGAAAATGAGAGTCTACGATATCTATCAAGATGGGTATTGGCTTCACTCTCAGGATGTGCCAAATAAATTTATTCCTGCGATGACAGAAATTGACACACCAAGTATGGACAGGAAAGTTTCCCAGGAATTTCTTTTTACGAACATGATCGCGTCGCAAAATGCTCTTATCATCGTACAACAGCCTCTTTCATTTAACATCAATACACGAGCGGCCTTTGTCCCTTTGGCAGATGAAAGCATGGATGTTAACCGTTTCCTTGCTCAGCCGACATTGGATTTAGAAGATACTTACACGGTAAGATCTACGCTTAATCAACCAACCGTTATCGAAATGAGACAGGCAAGGACCGATTACCCACTTTGGGTAAGTGAACGGTATTTACAACTCCCTGAAGATTTCCCCGAAAAGATCCGAGAACTTGCCTTTACAGTCACGAAAGAAGAAGAAAGTTCTTATGATAAAGCTTTTGCGATCACCAACTATTTGCGTTCGCAAATTGTTTATAATGAAAAGATACCAACACCTCCACGAGGTAAAGACCCGATAGAATGGTTCCTCTTTACCCAAAAAGAGGGCTTCTGTAATTATTCTGCCTCTGCTGCTACAGTTATGCTTCGTTCCATAGGTATTCCTGCTCGAATGGCTGTAGGGTTTTCTGAAGGAAATCGAGATGAAGACGGGTATTTTCTTATCCAGCAAGGGAATGCACATACCTGGGTGGAGGTTTATTTCCCTAATATCGGTTGGGTAGAGTTCGAGCCTACTTCCAGCGAGCCTCTTCTTGTCCGTCCTTCGGGGGTGCCTAGAACGGCATATACCACAGAGGAGGATATGCTCTCTGGGCGTATGCTGAATAGCTTAGCGTCAGAAGATGCTGGAGAACCTTTCTCCCCCACAGAGAGATTTGAGGATGTTGTTGTTCCCGAATTTATCGTAGATGATCCAAAAGCGGATCGTCGTGTAATCGCTTTTTGGGGTATGATTATCTTGTTAACGGGCGCTGCTTCTCTTGGGATATGGTATCTTAACCGGAAGCAGGTTTTGGTCACGCGCGGGACACAGCTTTTCATCCGACTTTATGAGAGAAATAATCTTGCGCCGCCCAGATGGTTACTGCGGTTAAAGCAGTGGAGCGAAACAAATCTGATCGAACGTGCTTTTTATGGTGTGAATACAAGTTTGCGCTGGCTGGGAGAAGAAATCCCGACACATTTTACGCCGCAGGAACGGGCAAAAGCGCTGATGGATGTCTTACCCGAAAAAGAAGATGAGATCATTGCTTTGTTAGCAGAGCACCAGAAAGCGTTGTTTACCCCCGATAAAGGGGATTTGAAAATAGCTCGGGATGCAAGTTTTGAAATTCGCTGGTATATAATAAAAAGAAAGTTTGATCTACTCTAATCATTTAAGAAAAAATATGGCCAACACAACAAAAGTTCCCTTAAAAAACCAGATACTTGCCTTAAGTCGTCAAGTTGGGCTGACTTGCTCTACGCTAAAAACAACAGCGCCTGGCATACCACGCGATATTACTGATGAACTTTCTCTTCTTGAAGGGCAGCTTTATAAAATGAGCCGCAGCGCGGCAGCTTTTGAAGATGAGCATAATAATATGGTTGCGCTGACAAGTATTAGTCAGATGGTCAACTCTTCACTCGAAGTAGATGAGGTCTTGCGCATTGCGATGGATACGGTGATTAAGATGATCAACGCCGAGCGCGGTTTTTTGATGTTGCGGGATGGCGAAAACACCATGACTATCCGCACTGCACGCAACTGGGAACAAGAATCGATCAATTCAAAAGAGTCTGCAACCAGTCGTACGATCATTAACCGCGTCATCGAAAGCGGAGAGGGGATTTTGACCACAGACGCACAGGAAGATCCGCGCTTTGGGGCGCAAGAGAGCATTATTGTCCACAACATGCGTTCGATTTTATGTGTGCCGCTAAAAGTAAAAAATGATCTGATCGGCGTAATTTACGCGGATAATCGTATCCGTTCAGGGATTTTCACCGAAGCGTCACGTACTGTTTTGACCACTTTTGCTAATCAGGTTGCGATCGCCATTGAAAACGCGCGCCTATTTACCTCGCTGCGCCACACCCTTGCAGAAGTGACTGAGCTGAAAAACCTGATGGACAATATCTTCGCGTCTATTGCCAGCGGTGTGATCACAGCAGATATACAAGACCAAATTACACTTTGCAATAAAGCGGCTGAGGCCATTATTGGGCAGACCACCCCGAAAATTGTCGGGCAGCAACTTGATAAGATCATCCCCTCTATTGCAGCAGATATTCTCCCTTATCTTGCTACGATGCGCCAGACAGATGAGCCGATTACAGATTTGGAGATAAATCATACGATCCCTGAACGTGGAGCCGTAAATTGGCGTTTGAATCTCTCTCCATTGAAAGATGCAAATGAAGCTACTCAAGGCGTTGCCATTGTTCTGGATGACTTAACTGAGCGTAAAGCCCTCGAGGCACAACGTCGTCTTTTTGAACGGATGGTTTCTCCTGCTGTTATTCAACAAATCAATCCTGATAGCTTACGCATGGAGGGTAAACGCAGCGATATTACAATTCTATTTGCTGATATTCGTGGTTTTACAAGTTTTAGCGAGAAGCAAAGTCCTGAAAAGCTCGTTGCTGTACTTAACCGTTATCTTGCTGCCGCAGCAGAGGCTGTTCTTGAAGAAGAAGGCACAGTAGATAAGTTTCTCGGTGATGCAGTCATGGCCTGGTATAACGCACCTATTCGCCAAGCTGATCACACCATGCGCGCTGTTCGCACTGCGCTCGCAATTCGGAACGCCATAGAAAAACTTTATATCGAACTCCCGCCCGAAGCCCAACTCGGCTTTGGCGTTGGCATCCATTACGGCGAAGCCGTTTTGGGATTGATCGGGACAGAGAAGAAACTCGAATATACCGCCATCGGCGATAGTGTCAATACTGCCAAGCGCGTGCAGGAAAACTCACAGAAAAACCAGATTTTGATCAGCGAAGATGCTTATAAGCTTGTCAAAAAACATATTTATGTTGATAAATTAGATGCACTCAATGTTAAAGGAAAGAGTAAACCAATAAAGGTTTACGAAGTACTTGGATTACGTTAGGTTACAAGGAATATTCAGAACAAAAAGAGCCGAAGAATTTCGGCTCTTTTTGTTTGAGATGGAGTAAAAATATTAGTAGTGGTTCAGAAGTAAGTGATGATGATTTTGCGAGCGGAGCGAAGCAATCTCCTCGGGCGTAGAGAAATCTCCTTATAAGTGAGACTGCTTCGGCGGTAAAACTGCCTCGCAGATTCATATAATCACTTACTTGAAGACCATCACCAAAATATTATGCCATCTCTTCTTTCCAGATGCCCTTCTTGAACCAAACTCTTCCCCAGCCAAAAGCAGCTCGCGTTGCTGCCCAAACTAAAGTAACCAACCAAACCCAAAGCAGAGCGTGGGATGATTTTGGATCGATTAATTGGATTCCGATCACTCCGACAGTGGTCGCCACGATCATTGCATTGCGGAGGAAGCGATAATCGCCCGTGCCCCAATGCACCCCATCGGTGAGGAAAGCTATCGCGTTAATGGGCTGGCTGAGGGAAGAAATTGCCCAAGCGGGGAGGAAAAGGGTAATTGCTGAGGCCGGGACAAGCAAATCTATAACGAGAGCACGCCCAAACCACATTAGTACACCGAGGATAATCCCCGTGCCTAAAGACCATTTTGCGCCCACATAAGCGACTTTTTTTGCCCAGCTCAATGAATCCTTCCCTATAAAATATCCCACCAGAGATTGGACGGTGGATGCGTAGGCATCGAGGGTTAATCCTGTGAAGAGAAATATCTGCCGAATGGCTTGATGCGCCGCGCCAGCATCTGCGCCGATGATGGTGGCTGTACGAGTTGTGAAAGCGAGAAAAAAAGTTAATAAGCCTGTGCGAACAAAGAGATCGCCGCCCACGCTGAGGAGTTTTTTTGCTTTGCTGAAGGTAAATGAAGGTGACAGACCCAATTTTTTACTGATCACAAGAAGTCCCAATAATGCCCCAAACCAGTGACTGATAGTGCTTGCAAGGGCTGAGCCGGGCACGCCCATTTTTGGTAATATCCCAATGCCAAAAATAAAAAGCCAATCAAGGAGGATATTGAGGGCATTTACACCCACTGCAATATAGAGCGGCGTACGCATATCCTGGAGGCCGCGCAAAACGCCGAAAGTGACCAGCATAAGCAAAAGCGCGGGCGCGCCATAAGTTCGGATCTGCATATAGCTGACAGCTTTCGCTTGAACGTCACCTGATGCACCCATTTGAGCAGCGATCCAATTTGCGTTGGGGAGAATCAGCAAGATAAGCAAAAACCCAAAACCAAATGCCATCGTGAGGGATAGGCTGGCTATGCCGCTCGCTTTTTCAGGATGTCCTTCTCCATCAGCTTGCGCGACTTCGGTCTGCGCGCCAATACTGAGAAAGTTGAAGATCCAAAAAAGACTGGAAAGCACCGTTGTGCCAACACCTAAGGCAGCAAGTGGGATTGCTCCCAACGAGGCGATAAAAGCCGTGTCTATGAGCGCAGTGAGCGGCTCGGCTGTCATGGAGAGCAGGACAGGGACAGATAGGGTTATGAGGGTGCGATGAGGGTTTTGAGTGAAAGGGTGCATGAGGCGGTGTCCAGTATTCAGTAGTCAGTGATCGGTATTCAGTAAGCGGTCTGTGATTTTAACGCGAAACCCGCAAAAAAGGAGAAAGTTGCGATTTCTTCTTTTTTGCGGGTTTGGAGCCTTTTTTTCTTAATCCAATTTAAATGAACGTAAGATCAAATCAAACTCTTGTCGATCACAAAAATTCCAGGGGCAGTCCAGTATTATTAGCAAATCTCCAAGTTCAAAATACGCTGTGTAGACAACTGAGCCACCGCCAAATCCTTCTCCGGGAACTGTGCCTTCTATAATAAAGCCAGTCAAACCATAATGTGAAACATCTGTGTAGACAGGATCATCAAGATCAGTGTTATCTCTGACTTTTATCAAACTTCCTTGCTCAAATGAATTAACGGAAAAACTGGTTTCATTGGGAGGGGAGCCTTCAGCGACCAAGACTACAAAATCACCTTCTCCACCTTGACGCACTTCAAGATTAAAACGAGGTGGGAAGTTAAAGAAATACCCTTCCGGGGCATGATAGCCTTTCCAGTCAGAATAGTCATATGCTGGCAGAGGCGGTTCAGATGTATTGACAGGCGGTGTTTCTGATGGAAGAGCGTTCATGGTTGCAGCGACAATTGTATTCACTATAGCATTTGCTTGTTGTGTTTCTGCAATTGCTCTTTGCGCTTTTTCTTGCGAGATTTCTCCTGATCCAGAGCAGGCATTTAGCGTAACACCGAGAAAGAAGATAGTAATTGGCAAGATAATTTGTAAAAAGTTTTTTTTCAATTTATGTTTTCTCCATAATTTCAGTAAAGGGGTATAGGAAAGGGTATTTCTCAGTTTGCGCGGTGTTTTTACCTGTGCCCCGATAGGGGGTATCCCCATGCGCTTATAGTTTAACCTGAAAACCGCAAAAGAAGCGAAGGAGTTTCACTTTTCGCGGTTGATTTTTGAACCGCCAAGGGCTATTTAAGATCTTCGCCTTGGCGGTTCTGATATTTAAAGTCTGATGCCCAAAGTCTATGACGTAGGTGGAAGCGAGCCGTTATCTGCCGGGGGATCATAAGGCTCGGCGTTGATAACACCATCTTCATCTTTTTTGCGAAGAGTGAAGAAACCAACAGCAACAGGGATGAGAATACCAATTAGGGAAAGACAAAGTAATGCAAAGCCTAAACCCATGGGCATCGGTTGCGATGTTGTTTGTCCGCCAACTGTTGTATCAATCGGTGTGCCCGTGACTCCAAGAATGCCCCAAACGCAGAGGAAGAAACTCGGGCAGGCACAGAACAGCGCTGTACTGATTGTTGCAATGAGACCAACTGTTTTCTTATCCATTAGTGCTCCTTTTTTATTGAGTGATGATTATTTCTCAGTATAAAGAATGTGAGAGGAAGATGCAAGCGGGAAAAAGATAAACCGCCAAAGCGCGGAGAATGCTAAGTTTTTTAATTATCAATGCAACTGATGTGATGCACCAGCATTTTCCATAATTTATTTCAGCAATAGGCATGGTATGATGTTAAGTAGACTACGGAAAGTTCTTTAAAAACTTGTGACAGCGCACCCTCTAGGGGTAAAGCAACTTTCCCCTAAACAGGCGGTTACCACAGAGATGTTGTTTTTTAGATACTTTCCGACAACCACTTAAAATTACTCGAAACTAAACCAAGTGCAAGAGGTGATCATGAGTCCTGTTGAAATGGCTGGCAAAGCAGCTATCCCCGATATGCTAAGCAACATCCCCAGTTTGATGTCAGATTATTACACCATCCACCCTGATGCCGAGAAGATCGAGCAGAGTGTTTCTTTTGGCACATCGGGACATCGAGGCACGTCGGCGAATGGCAGTTTTAACGAAGACCATATTGCCGCGATCTGTCAGGCGATCTGTATGTATCGTGACGAGCAGAATATTACCGGTCCGCTTTTTATTGGCAAAGATACCCATGCCCTTTCTGAAGCAGCCGAGCGAACGGCGATTGAAATTTTTGCCGCGAACAGCGTTGAGATCCGCATCTCAGAAGAATATACGCCCACGCCCGTGATCTCGCACGCTATTCTGACCTACAATCAGGGTCGCGACAGCGGACTTGCGGATGGCGTCGTTATCACGCCATCACATAATCCGCCTGAAGATGGCGGTTTCAAATATAACCTTATCAACGGCGGTCCCGCCGATTCCGGGACGACGGGCGTTATCCAAAATTGGGCGAATGAGATTTTGAAAAAAGGGCTTGAAGGCGTAAAAAAGATACCGTTGGCAAAGGCGCTTCAGGCAGAGAGCACGCAAGAATATGACTACGTTCTGCCCTACGTGCGCGATCTCGAAAACGTCATCGATTTTGATGTCATCCGCGCTGCGGGAGTCAAGATCGGCGTTGATCCAATGGGCGGTGCAGCAGCCAATTATTGGGATGTGATCGCCGAGGTTCACAATCTCGACCTGACCGTCGTCAACAAGCGAGTTGACCCAACTTTTTCCTTTATGTCTCTTGACCATGATGGAAAAATTCGGATGGACTGTTCATCTCCTTACGCGATGGCTAGTTTGATCAGTTTAAAAGATGACTTTGATATTGCCTTCAGCAACGACCCTGATGTGGATCGACATGGGATCGTGACGAGATCATCCGGTTTGTTGAATCCCAATCACTATCTGGCTGTAGCAATTTGGTACCTCTTCCGAAACCGTCCAAATTGGCGCAAGGATCTGAAGATCGGCAAAACTCTCGTCTCTAGCTCGATGATCGACCGCGTTGTCAATGATTTGGGTTTGGATTTGGCAGAAGTTCCCGTCGGCTTCAAATGGTTCGTGGACGGTCTCTATGACGGCTCCTTCGGCTTTGGCGGTGAAGAGAGCGCTGGTGCATCCTTTTTGCGAAAAAATGGGACGGTTTGGTCTACAGACAAAGATGGCATCATTCTCGGGCTTCTCGCAGCAGAAATTCTCGCCAAAACCCAACGCGACCCCGGCGAAATTTATCAGGAATTGACCGAAAACTTCGGCAATCCGCTTTATAGTCGCATTGATATGCCCGGCTCTCTGGAGCAGCGCACGATCCTGAAAAACCTGACGCCCGAAGCGATCACGGCAAGTACACTCGCAGGTGATGAGATCACCAGCATCCTGACCCGCGCACCCGGCAACGATGCCCCCATCGGCGGGCTGAAGGTCTCTTCACAAAATGGATGGTTTGTTATCCGCCCTTCGGGCACGGAAGATAAATATAAAATCTATGCCGAAAGCTTTATTGACGAAAACCATCTTGAAAAGATCTTCACCGATGCAAGAGAGATCGTGCAGGCGGTTTTTAGGGAGAATGGGGTAACTGGATAAATAGAGTAAACACGAAACATAAAGTTCTCAAAGAAATATCCGAAGCCTTAATGACTTCGGATATTTTTAGGACTTTCGCTCAGCCGGGTATGCGTCGCACCTTTACCGTAGAAGATTACCGTTAAATCGGCAAAATGCTTGTCGATGGGCAGTCTGCTTGTAAAATTGGTGCGACGCACCCTCTTTTCTTGCTTAGCAAATCGACACGAAAACAGGCAACAAGCGGATGAGCGCAGCCTGTTTCAACGGGACCAACTTACAACAATCATGTATAATCACAACATGGCTATTTATGTTCCTCTGATTACAGAACGAGAGCGCATCCCTGCAGAGGCAATTGAAGATGTGGTGCAGCAAATCATCAAGAAGTTTAATCCGCTGAAAATCATTCTCTTTGGGTCGTATGCGCACGGCAATCCGCGCCCTGAATCAGACGTGGATTTGCTCATACTCATGGATACAAAACTGCGTCCCATTCAGCAGGAAATAGAAATTTGCAGAAATATAACCTATGATTTTGGGCTAGATTTGCTTGTTTACACACCAGAAAATTTCGCCGAACGGATAAGTTGGGGAGATTCCTTTTTGAAGGAAATCAGGAGAGAGGGAAAGGTACTCTATGAATCCACCGGTGCATGATTGGATAGAAAAAGCCGAAGGCGATTTCCATGCAGCAGAGCGGGAATTGCGCGTGCGAAAAAATCCCGCCTACCATGTTTCCTGTTTCCTTTCGCAACAATGTGTAGAAAAATACATCAAGGCGTTTTTATAATTTCACAGCAGGGATTTTCCTAAAGTCCACAAGCTGATCGATTTGTTGAAATTGGCGAAAGAAGTTGATCCCAATCTAGAAATGATACGCCTGCATTTGGCTGAATTGGAGCAATACGTAGTTCGAGTACGATACCCCGGCACAATTGTCGAGAAAGAAGATGCAAAAGCGGCTTTTAAATCAGCAAAGGTAATGCGAGAGACAATGCGGCAAAAATTAGGCTTGGGATAGCCTACGAAAAGAAACCCGAATTCTTTGAGAATTCGGGTTTCTGCATTTAACGGCTCAATTTAAGCAAAAGCACTCACGAAAACACCCAACAAGTGGATGAGCACAGTCCGTTTTCGCGAAGCATCCTTTAGAGCAACGGGCGGCTCAAATTGAGCTTGGCACGTGTAGCACAGAATGCCTGCCCTGAGCAAAAGTAAAAAAGAGAGATGACATATTTGCCATCTCTCTTTTGATTCTACTCTTCCTGCCCCTGAATACATCTCTTTAATTTCTTGTCAAATGTAGCGATCTCGCCTTTAAGTGAGTGAGCGCACAAAAGACAATCAACAAAATCCTAAGACTGCGTTTTGAATATTTCCAGTGCTTTTTGAACTACAACATGATCGGAAACGGATATATTCTCAAATTCGATCAGAGCGAGCAATTGATCTGCGATATCTTCCTTCGGGATTTCATACACACCCAGCAAAACATAGACAACTTCAGCTAATATCTCATCCGAGATAAATACATTTTTCGTCGCAAAAACTTCTTCTGCAATATCCGCCATCTCTATATTGTCATTCACCAAATATCTGACAATATAATTCGTATCAACTCTAAGCATTTTCTTTGAATTTCCCGATCACATGATTTTTCCAAGCCGCATTTTCCAAAGCGATTTTTGAACTATCGGCATATTGATTGAACACGCCCCGCAAGGATTTCTGGCTGCCATGCGATGCAATATCATTCTCGCTCTCATCAATGGGAAAGAGGATGAACTCAAGTTTTTTGCCCACATAACTGGCAGGGATTTTAATCGTGATTTTTCTGTTTTTGGGTCTTAATACTTCTCTTATCATGGTGATACCTCTACATAAATGGTCAAATTCATTTTATCACACCAAATAGAACACGGATTTTACGGATGATGCGGATATTCGCTGGTAAAAAGACATTTTTCAGCCCGCTGAAGCGGGCTTCGTACAAATAGCACGGATTACCCGTCCTGAGCAAAGCCGAAGGGTTCACGTCTGTGCAGACACAATCCCCCGATGAGTTCTGAGATTGGTTCAATCTGCGAGATTGAACCAATCTGTTGCGTCAATTCGAACGAAAATATTCACAAAAACGAGCAACGAGCGGGTGAGTACAGTCCGCTTCAGCGGGCTTTGGTAAATGACCCCGCGCTTTTTTTCACAAGCATCATTCTATTTTCATTTTCTCTGGAGTCATTTCCAATGGAGGGAACGTAGGCACGAAATTTCTTTCTTTTGCGCCAAGAGCGTTAGCTGATGCCTCGTAATACCAATCCCATTCTCCAACTTCAATATAATACGTCACGTCCTTTTGAACACGAAATGCGACCGCTGACTGTAAAATGCCATTCGCATGGTCAATATCGTCATTACAAACAACCGGGCTAAGATTTGTGCGAGTTCCCGTCCATACTGCGATGAAGGTGTCGTAATTGGATGTTTTTGTGTCCAAAGAAATGGCTGAGTCACTTGATGGTTTGTATTTAAACCAAACCGTGGCTCTCCCTGCATTCATGTTACAGTTTGGAATTGCAGGGTCATCTGGGTCTTGGGTTGTACCATGTGTATCGAGTGTTACAGTACTATGCAAAGAGAGATCAATCGCGTGGTCAAAATCATCATTTAGTGGACAGGCATCAGTTGTACCTTGAATAAAATTGGTATGTCCAGATTCGCCATAATTATTGTAGGCACTTATTTCGTACCAATAATAATCCGCTCCACAAGTCAGATTAGTATCTGTATATGACGTTATATTTTCATTAACAGTGTCATGATAAATAAAGCGCCATTCCGTGCCATCCCATCCCCATTTGTAGATTTTGTAACCTGTTTCTCCGAATCCATCATTCCAAGCAATAGAAATACTATCTTGTGTATTGCTACTTTGATGTAAATTTGATGGTGTATCAGGCGGAGACGTCACAACGTGAAAGTATCGAGAGCTACTCCATGAACCAAACAGATTACAAGTTCCTGTGGTGTTTTGCCCTCGAACTCGCCAATAGTAAGTACCATCATCTAGTTCTTCGGGCCATATTTCATTTATTGGTTGGGTGGAATATATGCTTGATGAATTACTAAAATCTTGATTTACTGAATACTGTAATTCGTACCAATCAGAATTACTCGATGCGTTCCAATAAAATATAGGTGTGGTAGAAGCAGTGGTTTCATTATTCTCAGGCGATGTCAGTGTTACCGTCCCGGGCGTAGCGCATGTTTCAACATTGAATGTAGCAACAAGCGGATTACCAAAATCTATCGAGTTATGCGCCCACACATACCAAGTGTAGCTTTTTCCAAAGGCTAGTTTCCCACTTGGCACTTGATATTCTGAGCCTACAGTTTCAGAAAGAACTTGCCCTCCCCCATTTTCAAAAACTTGAATGTTATAGTAATCTACACAATAACTAGATGAAATATCGCCCCAATCAAGTGTTGGGGTTGTTGAATTAATAGTGCTACCATTGGCAGGAGAAACAAGCGTTGGAGCAGGAGGCGCACTTGGTGGTGTACACGCTGGCTCTTCAATAGTAAAACTCCAAGTATCGCTCCAACCACTTTCACCCTCATTATTACGAGCTTTCACATGCCAAGAATAAGTATGCCCCGGCGTTACATTTCCAACAGAACATGATCTTGAACTACTCCAGCCGCACGGTTGCATAGTACTATAGGGACCACCCCACCATTCAACCAAATATTCAGTTGCACCAGACGATGCGTTCCACTGGAAACTCAAATTATAGTCAGAAGGATTACTTGAACCATTTGAAGGCGAATTCAACGAAGGCGCTGAGGGTGCAGACGGACATGACCCAACACAAACTCTGATAGAACTCAAACCATCTCGTAATCCTTGGGCAAGTGCATTAATATCTCCATATTCAGCAGGACCAGTAGCACGACCACAAGGATCGCCAAGATCAGAATGTGCACAAGCAACAATCTCATATCCTGAATTAATTTTAATTGACTCTGTACGGTCATTCCAACCAACACTACTTAAGTCCATGATACTTTGATTGCTCTCGTATGGAGAGCCCCCGTTAAAATCTCCCATTGAGTACAATCGATATGCCCAAGAGCCAGTTGAGCCACTACATGTTGTATTATCATAAACACGCATATATGTAGTTTCATTTGCTACAACCGTTCCGTCACTAAAAGTATCATTCCAAAAATCAGTATCGGTAGAGCTATAACATTTATCAGCACTGGATTCGCTATCATGTAGATATACTCTTGCTGACCAGTTACTAGGTATTGCTATAGATTCAGCGCGATCATTAAAGCTACTTGCTAAGTTCCAAAGACCTGTTCCGCCCGCTGTGAAAGGGTCTCCTCCTCCACAGTTTGTACCATCATATAATCTAACTTCGCCAGATACAGATGGGCATGAAGATGAGCTACCTTCAATATAACAAGCTTTCGACACACCTGGCGTCGGGTCACCAAATTCACTATTTGTGCAGTTAACACCATTTGAATGCGACTCAACAGCATAACAACTGCCAGAGCCATAATAAACGCTTTTTGTACCACTGAAACTACAATAGCCCGTTTCATCTGCACACTTCACGTATCCAGAAGGGACGCTGGATTCATCACAGTCTCCACTGCTCCCATCAACACGGATATTTGATGAGCGGTACTTTGTAGCAAACTGCGAACTTGAAACATCATTAGCATTGTATCCATCAATAGTCGTTGTTCTATTAGGAAACACAAAATGCAAATGAACAGCTGTTCCATAACCACATGGAGTATCATATTGATAGTCATCATGCCCCCCTTCTGTGCCATTATATAGAAGACCAAGATACTGCCCTCGTACTACATTTTGTCCAAGCAACTCTCGAGCAATAGTGCCTGCGTCTAAATGAAGATATTGCGTTGTCCCATCACTATGTGAAACCTGCAACATACTTTGAGTCCCATCATTACATATTTCTGATAAAGCACCAGCTTCTGATGCTAAAACAGCAAAATGAACAGAAGGATCTGTGCGAACTACGGGCTGAAAGTCGATAGCATCACCTAAATGCCATCCTTGTGTTTTATACCATTCTTGACCGTTAGTCCATGGAAACAAGTGGTTCGAGGCTAAAGCATTTAGTTGAGCAGCTTGGAGAAATGAATCGGGTACGTTAGATAATAACAGAGCATATTCATTACTCCCTGCACTATACATCACCCACTCATCATTACTATCTTTATTCCCTAGCAACATTATTATTTCGTCTGAACTGTATTCAATCTCCCAGCGAGCTTCAACAATATAAGAAGGAACTAATATCACCTCTACCCAATCACCTTCTAATCTAAGCGCCGTAACCGTAAATCTCTCATATGAAGACACGAGTTCTTCATTGGATAATAGAGCTTCAAAAATCGGAGACTGAAATTCAAGAGAAACTAACAATACTGTTTGATAATCAACTTGTACACCTCCATCTTGTGCTCTTGCAGAAGGAATGCTGACAACGCCTAAAACAGTAATAAGCACACCAACAAAAACTGTAAATCCTATAACCCTTATCCAATTGTTTTTAAGAAACATAACTTTCCTCCCGAAAAGTATATCCACCTGTCAAAAACTGTTTTCATTATAGATTGTTTGCAGGGAAAGTCAAATGACTTTCATTACAAAAAGACTTCCGATTTATCTCAAAAAATCGGAAATCTGCATTTAACACTCCGTGCCCCTTCGTGTCCTAGTATGATAGAGAAAGCACGGCAGACCGATTGTGTCCTGGTCAAAAAGACCGTCACGAAGCGTAGGTCGCCGTGCCTTCAAATTGAAAAGCCCGGACAGTTGTGTGGTCTCAAAGACCGAATTCTGCTAGAACGGGCGACCTCTATTATACAAGGAGAAAGTGAAATGAAGGCAGAAAAAAAGTTGTTCATTGGTGTAGATGTTTCAAAAGAAACCTTGGATATTGCTCTTGGTAAAGATGGTGAATACAAGACCATCCAAAACAATCTCAAAGCAATCCGCAAATTTGTGTCTTCTCTTTCTCCTGAAGATCTTGCGTTGGTTGTTGTTGGGTCTACCGGCGGTTTCGAGCAAAGCCTCCTTGATGAATTGACATCCGCTCTTATCCCTATGGCATTGGTCAACCCATCACGGGTGCGAAACTTTGCCAGATCGACAGGGCAATATGCAAAAACGGACCAATTGGACGCTCGCATATTGGCAGAATACGGTGAAAAAGTAGAACTGCGCCTTTATCGTGCGCCAAGCGCTGAAGAACGCAGGCTCTCAGACCTTACCACAAGGCGTTCTCAGCTTCTTGAGATGATTGTAGCCGAGAAAAATCGTTATCAAGCGATGCCGCGTTTGCAAGAAACTCTCCAAAAACACCTGGATTGGCTCCAGGAAGAACTGGATGAAACCAATGCAGAGATCGAAGAACTTCTTGAAAGCTCTCAGCAATGGAAAGAGAAAAGAGAGATCCTCACATCCTGCAAAGGCGTAGGTGATATAACAGCTTTCACTTTGTTGGCAGAACTGCCCGAGCTAGGCGAGGTCAACCGAAAAGAGATCGCATCGCTCGTTGGCGTGGCACCACTCAATCGTGATAGTGGTAAACGCAGCAGAAAACGCACAACCTACGGTGGCAGAAGCAAGGTGCGATCCGTTTTGTATATGGCGACAATGTCTGCCATTCGCTATAACCCTGCTATCGCTAAATTCTATAATCGCCTTATCGAAAACGGTGAGAAGAAAATGGTTGCTATCGTTGCGGCGATGAGAAAATTATTGACCATTTTGAACGCTATGATCAAAAACAAGCAAATGTAGAAGGCTCAAATACCTTGACTTTTATCACAGTTGCTTCGTGGTTAAAAACCTACCCTCGGCTAACCCCTCAACTCCGCCCCAATCTCATGCTCCAGCCTGCGCACGATCTTCTTCCTGATCTTCGCCGCTTCCTTATCCGTCAGCGTGCGGTCGGGAGCTTGGTAGGTTAGGGCATAAGCTAAAGATTTTTTGCCAGCGCCGAGTTTCTCGTCACGGTAAACGTCGAAGAGACGGGCGTAATACAGTCCTCGATCTATTTGTCTTTCTGTTGCTGTCGTTCTTGAATTCGCTTAATCACAGAATTCATATTTTGATCATCTAACCATTGGTGACGATCTTTTGAATAATCGCCGTACCCTGTTTCAAATTGTTGGAGAAAGCGAATCATGCCAACAATCCCAAGTTCACGAGCAAGAGCCTCCATGCCCGTAATGCGGATTTCTTCAAGAGACATTGTATGTGCGTTCATTAGATATTCTCCGTTACCCATATTAAGGGATTTTCTACTCGGACCTCTAAATAATTAGAAAGTCGTTTTGCTAATTTTAGAAGACGATCATCAGTGGAGAGAAATATATCCACTTTTGCGCTTTCAGCGCAGGCAATATGTAAAGCATCAAAAAGTTGAAAACCTTTCTTTTCCAGGTTTTTTGCTCGTTCAACTTCTTTTTCACCAATACTTATCCCTTTCTCCACGAAATCTAAAAATAAGCTTACTCGACTCAATTTTTGTGTGTCTGGAATCTGCTCAACTTCATCTTCCAGAACATTACTTCCAACCCAATCCCATTCACCATTTTCAATTTGAGCCAAAATCGCTAAAACAGCTTCTGCTTCGAGGCGAATTCTTGTTTGTGTCTGATCGTCAAAAGGGCGATTAAGACAACATGTATCAAGATAGATTTT
Organism: uncultured Anaerolineaceae bacterium; assembly: GCA_964581545.1. Taxonomy (GTDB): domain Bacteria; phylum Chloroflexota; class Anaerolineae; order Anaerolineales; family Villigracilaceae; genus Desulfolinea. The sequence goes on along the minus strand of CAZOOX010000003.1, from coordinate 12,507 downwards.
TGTCATTTTGATCTCCACAGACAATTATATACTGTTCACAGCGGTGATTTCGATATAAAAATTATACCGTAAAGCCCCTTTCGCATAATATTTGTCGACGATTTAGGTATTTAGAATTATACGCCTTTTTACATAAAGGGATACTTCTTCAAACAAAAGACTTCCGAATTCCCCAAAAATTCGGAAGCCTTTCACATTCAACCTTCAAACCTTAAACCTGCTACCCTCTAAGCTCCGCCCCAATCTCATGCTCTAACCTGCGCACGATCTTCTTGCGGATCTTCGCCGCTTCCTTGTCGGTCAGGGTGCGGTCGGGGGCTTGGTAGGTTAGGGCGTAGGCGAGCGATTTTTTGCCAGCGCCGAGTTTCTCGTCACGGTAGACGTCGAAGAGACGGGCGTCAGCCAGCATCTTGCCGCCTGTCTGGACGATGAGATGCTCCACCTTGGCGGCGGAGATATCTTCGTCCACGATCAGGGCGATGTCTTCGAGCATCGGCGGGAAGGCGGGGACGGGCGTGATCTCATATTCGGGCTGGGCGTTGCGCAGCTTTTCAAGGTCGAATTCGGCAGCCAGGACGGGCGTATCACCAAACTCGAATTTCTCAGATGCAACGGGGTGAATTTCACCCAGCGAGCCAACCACAACGCCTTTCACGACCACATCGGCTGATTTGCCGGGGTGGAATGCGGCGCCAGGCTGCACGGATGTATCGGCGGGCACATAGCTCAGGTCACGCAGACCAAGCCCACGCAAGAGCGCATCCACCACGCCTTTCATATCGTAGAAATCCATCACGGGGGCATCACTCACGTCCCAGGCGGGCAGTTGTCTGCGTCCTGTCATCGCCAGCGCCAATTTACGTGGCTCGTCGGGCAAATCGCCAGTGTTCGGGCTGAAAATCGATCCGATCTCAAAGAAAGCGAGCGAATCACGCAGGCGGGCGTTTTTCTCGACGATCTCCAAAACATTTGCCATCAGGCTGCGGCGCAAAACCCGTTTTTCGGGCGTGCTGGGGTTGGCGATCTTCACAAATTCGCCCTGCGAGCCGATCCGATCTTGCGCTTCGGGCGATGTCAGGCGGTAGGTGATCACTTCTTGCATGCCGAGCGTGGCGAGCGAATCACGCAGGCTTTCTTCCCAATCGTGGACGGGGTTGCCGACCTGCGGCGGGAGCGGATCGCCGATGCGGGTTTCGGGGATTTTATCGTAGCCATACATGCGAGCGATCTCTTCGATCACATCCGCTTTGCCGACAATGCCTGTGCCAATATCCATGCGGAAGGATGGCGTTGCCGCCGTGACGCTCGTGCCCTCAACTTGGCAGCTGAACTCAAGCTTGGTGAGGAGTTTCGAAATTTCTGCCGCTGAAAGCTTAACCCCGAGCAGCCTCTCGACATCCTCTTCGCTCACGGTCACGACTGGGTCGACGGGCGGGAGCGGGTAATTATCAACAAGGTCGGGGGCGACTTTGCCGTTGGCCCATTTTTGCATCCAGTACAGGCCCCGTTTCACGCCATCTTCAGCGAGAGCGGGATGCACACCACGAGAGAAGCGATAGGATGCTTCGGAGGGCAGGTCGTGGTGACGTGCCGTGCGGCGGATGTTGATGAAGTTCCACGCCGCCCCTTCGAGCAGGACGTTTTTGGTCGTCTCGGTCACTTCGGATTCAAGACCGCCCATCACACCAGCGATGGAGAGGGCACCCGCTTCATCGCAAACGAGCACGTTCGATGCCTGAAGTGTACGTTCGACATCGTCGAGCGTGGTCAGTTTTTCGCCTTCTTCTGCCGTACGTGTGGAAATGACGACGGGCTTGCCCTTTGCACGTTCTACGAGCACGTCGTAGTCAAAAGCGTGAAGCGGTTCGCCGACTTCGAACATGGCGTAGTTGGTCGCATCCACGAGGTTGTTGATCGGGCGGATGCCAGCCAAGCGCAAACGACGCTGCACGAAGTAGGGGCTGGGGGCGATTTCCACATCACGGATAAGACCGAGCACGAAACGAGCGTTCAGTTCAGGTTCTGCGATCTCAATCTTGACTTTATCGGCAATCGCTTCGCCGCTGGTTTCGTATTTCTTCTTTTCGATGCGTTTTAACGGTTGATTTGTAAGGGCGGCAACTTCTCGGGCAATGCCCAACACGTTCACGTTACGAGCGTTATTCGGCAAAATGTCGATGCTGAAAACGGCGTCGCCCATATAATCGGCCAGCGGCATCCCGACGACGGCGTCGTCATCCAAAATAATGATGCCTTCATGCTCGTCCGAAATGCCGAGTTCCTTCTCAGAGCAGACCATCGAGCAGGATTCGATCCCACGCACTTTGGCGCATTTGAGTTTCATGGTCACTTGCCCGTCTTTGTGCCCATCGTAAAGGACGGAATCCTTTTTGGCATAGGCGACCTTGAGCGTTTTCTCAAGTTTGCCCTTTCCTTTATATTGGAAAAGGTTGGGGGCGCCTGTCAGGGCTGTCCAATGCTCTTTGCCGTCGAAAAGGTCACAAAGAACGAGTTTATCGGCGTTGGGATGCGGCTTTACTTCACTGATCTCCGCAACGACGATCTTCTCACGATCCCAAGATAGACCGTAGGTTTTGAATTCGGATGCTTCGCCATCTTCAAGCTTTGGCATCTCCCAGCCGACGTAGCGAATTTCTTCCACTTCGAGGCCAGCGAGGGTAAGCAAACTTGCCAGCTCTTCTGGCGAGATATTGATATTGACGTAGTCTTTCAACCAGCTTACAGGTAATTTCATAATTTTCTCCTTCAGAGAGAGATAACTAGATAATTAGAGAAAAGAGATTAGTGTTTTAGAGAGTAGAGAGAAGATAATTAGAGAGTAGTTGACTACTCTCTTTTCTCTACTCTCTATTCCTCTAAGAAGTAATCTGCACTTTCTTCACGCACTGTACGATTTGCACCAGGCTCATTCGCTCCCTGTTTGCTCTTTTTCAGATATGCAATATAGCCATTCAGCATCCGAACCAGTTCATCGCCTTCTTTTTCGAGCTCGCTATAAATAGTTTTTGGAATATATCCAGCTTCATAACTGAAAACGATTTGGCTCAAAGCTTCTTCTAAAGAGCCACGAGCAATATAGCAAAAGCGGACATTATCTTGATAGTAATAACGTCCATAGCCTTCAGCGATATTTGAAGAAATACTAACTGATGAGCGCCTGAGTTGCTGTTTCAATGCCCATTTCTCTTCAGCAGGCAGCAAGGGCAAAACTTCTTTATAAATTTTGAGCGCAAAATTCTTCGTTCGCTCCCAAACTTTCAATCGCTTCAACCCTTGCACACTCATTTTTACTCCTTGTTAGATGATTAGAGAGGAGAGACTAGATAATTAGTCAAAACACTACTCTCTATTCTCCAATCTCTATTCTCTCTTAAATTTCTCTGCTTTCGTCTAGCCTGATACTTCCTACAACCTAAAATTGTTCTAAAAATCTCGCATCATTTCCCCAGAAATAACGGATATCTTCAATATGATGCCGCAACATCGCCTGACGCTCGGGGCCCATGCCGAAAGCAAAGCCAGTGTAGCGTTCGGGGTCATAGCCGCCAGCCGTCAGCACATTCGGATGCACCATCCCGCAGCCAAGAATCTCCAGCCAACCCGATTTCTTACAAACCGAGCAGCCTTCACCGCTGCAAAGGAAGCATTCCACGTCCATTTCAGCGGAAGGCTCTGTGAAGGGGAAATGCTGCGCACGGAAACGTGTGCGGGCGTGCTGACCAAACATACGGCGAGCAAAATCGTTGAGCGTGCCTTTCAGATCGCTGAAGGTGATATTCTCGCCCACGGCCAAACCCTCGACCTGGTTGAACTGGATCTCCGAACGAGCCGTGATCTGCTCGTAGCGGTAGCACATCCCCGGCAACGAAATGCGGATCGGGGGCGGGTTATCGGGATTCGATGCAGCAAACTCACGCATCGCACGGATCTGTCCCGGCGAAGTGTGGGTGCGCATCAGGAGCGGGTTGCCTTCCTGGCCACCTTCCACATAGAAAGAATCCTGCATCTCACGCGCGGGATGCCCAACGGGGAAATTCAGATGCTGGAAGTTATACTCATCCGATTCCACTTCGCGGGATGTGTAGACCTGAAAGCCCATATCCGCCAAAATATTCAGGATACGGCGCAAAGTCTGCGTGGCGGGATGGATACCGCCGTGACGAGCCAGACGCCCGGGCAGGGTCACGTCAAGATGATCTTCTTCCAGCGAACGAGCAAGTTCCGCTGTTTTGATCGCCTCGGCACGTTCCGCCAAAGCAGCTTCGAGTGCCACCCGAACTTCATTTGCCCGCTTCCCCACAGCAGGACGTTCTTCCTTCGAGAGCTTCCCGAATTCCTTATAAACCAGCTTTATCGGGGCACTGCGTCCCACATGAGCCACACGCCACGCCTGCAACGCCTCGTCATCTTTAACAGATTCGAGGGCAGCCAAGGCAGCGGCTCGAATTTCTTCCAATCTTTCTAGCATAGACATCTTCTCCTTACATTTTAAACACAAAGGCCACAAAGGAACACGAAGGAAAAGCCTTTTATTGGTCTTTTCAATTAAAACCTTTGTGACACTTTGTGTCCTTCGTGTTTAGCACTTAAAACAAAACTCCCATCCCACAATGGGACGGGAGGGAAATTCCCGCGGTACCACCCACGTTGACTTATCTTCCAGCGGCGGTTGAGTAGGATGACAGCTTTTCCGTCATCCGTATCGAAACCAAAGCGGCGAAAACAAATCCACTCAATGCCGACAATCATCGACTGCCCTTATAACGTAAGGCTAACGGGTCAAACTACACAACATGACACTTCAACACATGACACATTTTCACTCGACCAACTCAGGAGGGAACTTCAATTCGCTTTCATCGAGCAAGCGTTTCAGCCAATGCGCCTGCCTCTCTAACGACTTCCTGCGGACCTACTTTCCTCCGTCATCGCGATGGAGCAATTATCGTTAAAAACGGGCAGGTGTCAAGGGTAGCTACACATCTTCACCACAAGTAAGGCATTGGCCATAATTATCTACGACATTGCCTTTACAATCAGAGTTAGTGCAATTCTGTCGAACTACGGTTATTCCTCCATCACACAACATACAAACAATAGATGTTGACGTTGGTGTGTTTGGGCGAAGCTGAGCTAGCTTTGGCAAACCATCAAAATTTTGAATTGCTCTTAGACAAGATGGACACACATACCATCGTTGTTTCTTGTCAAACCCAAAAAATTCTTTGAACTGAGCAGGCTTCAATATCTCCTTAGTTTTTAAGGCCTCGATAACTAACATATCATCAATGTAATCATATGAATGCGCTATCGTATCCGGGTGCCCAAACAAATAATCTCGTCTCTTTGAAAACCATCTCTTAGGCTCTACTAAGCTGCTGAACGCTCCAAGAATAGCTTTTATGATTTCTTGGTGATTTGTCCATAGCTCCTTATCAACTGTATGCATAATTGTATTTCGTTTTTTACGAAGACTATTAAATATTTCTACAACCTGTATTGGTAATTGTTCTGTAGCAACGATATCATGAATTTTTATCAGATTTAGAGCATCTATGGTTTTGAATTCTGTAAAGGATACATTTCCATCAGCATTAGTAGGCCAACTATTATGATCTCCAGCTATAAGAAGAAATGGACTAACCGCTGTAATTCTGCCCTTTAATAAGAATTCGATCCCCTGTTGTACTAAAACTAAAGCGGTAGCCAAGGGTTTTTGTGCTGCTTCCCAATAGTCATCACCCAACTCATCATTCGAAACATCTTGCATCCAAGGAACCGCTTCATCAAAACTTATAACTAAATTTAACGTAGCATCCCATGCAAGATTAAGAAATGCGATGCCTGATTCTTGAAACTCTTCTGAAGTTGGAATATTTGTAATCATAGATTTCCTCATAACATAGTAAGCTAACAGATTTTTTATTTCATTCTATCTACTAAACAAGAATCTTCTTTTATCTAAAGCAAATTCCCCGTCTTCAAATCTTCTACCTGCGCCCATACCCGCGAAGGGATCGCCAACTTAACTTTGGGAACCTGCGCAAAGGTGAGCGTTGTATATTTCATAAAAATTCTCTGCTGCTCTTCTATTTGAATATCATTCCATGGGATAAATAGTGGAGGATGCCCGATCCTGAACATGAAGTTGACGGCCAAATACATCCCAGTGAAGTCTGCGCCAAAGATGAGTATTCCGCTATAAGAACTGGCATTCAAACGTCCGCTTTTGCCGCGCAGCTTTCTGCCGTAATAATTATCAAAGTCCCGATAGTGTTTGGCCAAGCGTGACCAACCACCAAAAGCCGCGATCAACCAAACGACAAAGGACCAGAAAGCGACAAATCCAAGCACAACGAGGGGAACAATCCAATATTCAAATTGCATGATTATCTCCTAACTACAAAAGACTAAACCTATTATACTGATAAGAACCATGAACAAACTCCCCCTTTACGCCTTTCGACCACAAGGAGATAAAGACTTCCCCTTTGAGATCTTTACCCTCGAAGAGCACCCCAAGCTATCTCAACTGGCGCAAAAGCCCCGCCGTGACCGCTTCTACGCGCTCCTGTGGGTCACCGCCGCAGACGGAGTCTACACTATCGACTTCCACGAATATCCTTTCCAACCAAATACCCTCGTCCTCGTCGCGCCGGGGCAAGTCCACTATTGGGAGAGCATGAGTCGGGTTCGTGGCTACGCCATCCCCTTCACCGAAGAACTTTTCCACACCTTCGACGGGGATGACTTTCTCAAAAAACTTTCCATCAGCACACTGCCCGGCGCCGCCTTCATCGCAAAATTCAAGGATGATAGGGCACAGGAAATGGATCATATCTTCGCGCAGCTATATGATGAAGATAAAAATGCGCACTTTGGACGAACGGAAATGATCGTCTCGCTCCTGAAGATCATCCTGGTATTTGCGCAACGAGAAATCAGCGCCACCCAAACGGGATCGCCCGCATCCGCCCCCCAAAACTTGGTACACGGCTATTTATCCCTGCTCAACGAAGATGTCAACGCCCAATACCGCCTGGCAGATTTCGCCGATCAACTCGGAGTCACCGCAGGCTATCTCACCGAAACCGTCAAAGAAGCCACCGGCATCCCGGCAGGCGCGCTCCTGCGCCAAAGGCTGGTGCTGGAAGTCAAACGTTTTCTGGCGCATACCGATCTCACCTCCGCACAAGTCGCAGAAAAGCTGAACTTCAAAGACCCTGCCTACTTCAATCGCTTCTTCAAACGAGAAACGGGGAAAACACCGGGGGCTTTCAGAGAAGAGATCAGAAAAATCCGCTAATCAAACTCACCACAGAGCACACGGAGAGCACAGAGCTTAAAAAGAAAACCCAAAAAACTCCGTGAACTCTGCGCTCTCCGTGGTAAAAAACGGATAGGGAATCTTCCAAGCTATTCAACACACCGAAAAAAGTGCAATAAAGCCCGAGAAAAATCTCTTTCGTGATCGCCAATATCCCAGCATAATGTGGATGTTCAAATCAAACCACTTCTACTCAAAAGGAGATTAATCATGAAATCAATACCAAAATGGATCATGGGCTTTATCGCCCTCGCCGGTGTAATGGGCGTCGGACTGAGCTTCCAATTGCTTGGCACCGAAGGGCTTGCCTTCGCAGCCCGTAATGCCGCTGTCCCCGTCGCTTCGATCCTCGTCCTCATCTTTGCCCGTGACGTACCCGCTGCCTATTTCGCCCTCATCGTGGGTCGCATGACCATCGAAGTCGGTGACCTCATCGCCGGCATCACCGCTGGCGACATGGCAATGGCTGCCTTCGGCGGTGTTTTCCTCATCATCGAAATTGCTGCGCTGGTTGTCCTCTTCCCCATGTTGAAGAAATCTGTTTAGCATTTTTCACGATCAATCAAAAGCCCTCTTCTGAAACTCGGAAGAGGGCTTTCATATTTATTGGGCTTTAGCATCTATCGCCCGTTGATATAGTTTTTCATATTCCTGGGCGCTGTCTTCCCACGAGAAACGTTGAGCCATCGCCCTTTGGCGCATCTCGTCGAAATGCTCTCGGCGATCGTAATAGGTACTGATAGCCCAACCGACGGTGTAGTAGATGCCGTGCGGACTAGCATCCCAAAACTTGAAGCCGGTGCCTTCGCCGGTCGTTTCATTATATTGTTCGACGGTATCGTCTAATCCGCCCGTCGCACGGACGATGGGCAGGGTTCCATACTTCAAAGAATATATCTGATTCAAACCACAGGGTTCATAACGAGAGGGCATCAGGAAAAAATCGGCGCCGGCTTCGATCCAGTGGGCGAGTTCATTATCATAGCCGATATAAGACCCGATCTTGCCCGGGTAGCGGACGGGGAGATTACCGTAGTAATTTTCCAAACCTTTATCACCTGAACCCAGAACGGCAAATTGGACCTGCATACTGTTGACCATTCCTTCGATGGCGCGGGCGAGCAGGTCGAGACCCTTTTGGTCGGCGAATCGCGAGACAATGCCGATCAACGGGATATTAGCGTCCACAACGAGATCAAGCCGCTCTTGGAGGGCGCGTTTACAGACTGCTTTACCAGAGAGATCTTCGGGGGTGTAGTTGTGTGGGATCAGTTTATCCACTGCGGGATTCCAATCCGCATAATCGACTCCATTGAGAATGCCAACATAGCGGTCGGCCTTATCGTTGAGACACATCGCCATGCCCTCTCCCAATTCGGGTGTGCGGGTTTCGTGGGCGTAATTCGGGCTGACAGTGTTGACCATATCGGCATAATAGACACCGCCCTTGAGATAGTTCATGCCGCCGTGATCTTCAAACTTTTTGGGGGTGAAGTTGCCCCACTGCAAGCCGGTGTAGGCGTAATCTTTGGCCGGGTATTTGCCTTGATAGCCGATATTGTGGATGGTGAGTACGCTGGCTGCTCCACCTAAAATGGGATCGTCCCAATGCCAAATTTTGAGATAAGCTGCCGCAAGCGCTGTTTGCCAATCGTGAACGTGAATGATATCGGGTTTGAAGCCGATGTCTTTGCATAGTTGCAACCCTGCTTGAGAAAGGAAAGCAAAGCGGCGGGGATTATCGAGATAGTCGTTGAAATCGCTGTCATGATAAATACCATCGCGCGCGAAATATTTATCGGCTTCAATGAAGTAGATTTTCACTCCATCGACATTGGTCGTGCTGCAGACGGCACACCATTCCTCGGTGTTGCCCATCCAGACGCCCATAGGGCTGAGGACTGGCTTTATACCACATTTCGCACGGTCGATTCTGCTGTACAAAGGCATGATGATGATCGGCTGGTGTCCAAGTTTTTTCAGATAACCAGGCAGAGCGCCCACGACATCTGCCAGTCCGCCGGTTTTTACGTAGGGCACAGCTTCAGATGCGATAAAAACGATTTTCATAGATGACATAATTTCTCCTGCGTGCAAATATTCGCACCATTATATCCGTTTTGTGCGTCGTGACTCTGGTTAATTACCATCCATCCACGCCTTCACCATCTCTCTCACTGAGCGGCTCATCTCCACTGAAAAATCAGATGCAAATTTTCGACGGTAAAAGTATTGCCCAAAATTTGTAATGCCGCGCATCGCTTTCCCTTGCGGAAGTTGCTTCTCACGCTCGGCGAACATCTCGGCGAAATCATCTTCGTTCAGGCGTTGATATTGATTTTCAAAGAAAATGAATTTCTCATCAAAACGATCTGTCATCTTGCGATCCTTTTGCTGCTGTGTGGGATAGCCAAAGACCAGCATCGCGATAGGGAAAACGTGCGGGGGCAAATCAAATATTTTCTTATGTATCTCGTAATTTTCCATAATATCGCCGATATAACAGGAGCCAAGGCCAAAAGATTCGGCAGCAATAACGGCATTTTGGGCAGCAATCAAGGTATCGGAGCAAGCCAAAAAGAGATCGCCTTCTTCTGGTTTGCGCATTGCTTCATCAGAAAGCGTATCTGCACCTGAAAGGAGAAAATAATCGTACCAACGTTGATAATCCGCCACAAAAACCCAGACCATCGGTGCACGAGCAATGAAGGGCTGATCGTCGCAGGTTTTGACCAACTTCTCTTTAATGCTTTGATCGGTGATATCCAAAATTGAGTAGAGCATCATATTGCCCGCCGTTGGGGCGCGTAAGGTCGCTTCAAGGATTTTGGCTTTCACATCGGCTTCGATATCACGTTTTTCAAAGGCTCTTATAGATTTTCGGTTGAGCAAAATATCCAGAGTTGGATTCATGGGATATCTCTCCTTTTTATTGGTGGATATATTTTACTCGCATCTGGCTGGTTGCTTTTCTTGGGTATAATTGCCCCGCTTCGTACTTGACCTAAGCTTGAGTACGTTAAATAATCATTATCCCCTGTAAGGGCGACCCTATAGGCTAAAGAACAAAATTTATCTTCAAATCAGATAGTTTATTAATAATCGAATTTCTTTTTTCATCTAAACGGGTCGCCCCTACCCTTTAAAAGGTACACCATATGAAACTCTCAGAACTATTTGGCTCTACCCTTCGTAAAGCCCCCACCAATGCAGAAACTGCATCCTATCAATGGCTGGCACGCGGAGGCTATATCCGCGCCGCAAAAGATGGGGATTTCGTAACCCTGCCTCTCGCGGAGCGTGCAATGAACAAGCTCCGGGCAAGGATCCGTCACGAAATGGGATCACGTGGAGGACAAGAGATCGGTGCGCACGCTGATATCCTTTCTCTCGCTGCGGGGGATATCCAATCCTATAAAGAGTTACCGCAAATCCTGTATTCCTTCGATGAAGTTGAAGAAAAAGCTCATCCTCGCTTGGGATTATTTGGCGCGGCACATTCCCCTAGCGTCAGCATCCACATTTTAGGTGCAAGCGAAGCAACGCTGCAAAATTGGCAAAATATAGTATCAAAATTGATAAAAGAAATTTTTCAAAAGCTCAACTTGGCTGCAAAAGAAAGGAATTCTGGTGGCTATGCTTTTGTGGCAGAAAAGGGGGGCGCAGACTATATCCACTGTGCGCAATGTGGATATCTTGACAAAGAGACCGTTGCGCGACGAGCAAAATCTATGCTTTCGGCAGAAGAGCCACGCGAGTTGGAAAAAGTTGAAACACCTGACGCACATACTATCGAGGCGCTTGCGGCATTTTTGAATATCCCCAAAGAGAAGACAGCAAAAGCTGTTTTTATGACCGCAACAATAAAAGGCGAAGAAAAACTCGTTTTTGCCATTTTGCGCGGCGATATGGCCTTAAGCGAAGCAAAATTGAGTGCATCGCTCGGTGCATCTGATTTGCGCCCTGCTACCAATGAAGAAATTATAGCCATCGGCGCTGTGCCTGGCTATGCCTCGCCCCTTGGGATGAAAGACGTGCTCATTGTTGTAGATGATCTCATCCCCGAATCATCAAATTTGGTCGCCGGTGCAAATGAAGAAGGTTTTCATTTACGCAATGTGAATTATGGGCGTGATTACGAAGCCAGCCTTGTGACCGATATCGCTCTTGCCGAAGCTGGCGATCGTTGCCCAAAATGTAACGCGGCATTGGGGGCTGTTGAAGGCGTGAATTTGATTGAGATAACACCCGTGCTGAGCATGAAAGAGGCAACCTTTACCGACGAAAACGGGAAGGGACAACCGATTTTGGGCATGAGCTGGACTCTTGACCTCGGCAGGATCTTTGCGGCGGTGGCCGAAAGCCATCACGATGATTATGGTCTCATTTTGCCACCCGCGATTGCCCCCTACGATATTCATCTCGTTTGGCTGCCGAGCAAAAAAAAGGACACAAAAACAGACGCCGATGACCTCTACCTAAACCTGACCAATACCGGTTTTACCGTTCTCTACGATGACCGCGATGCCCGCGCTGGGACAAAATTCAACGATGCAGATCTGATCGGCTGCCCGGTGAGGATCACCGTCGGCGAACGCACATTAGAAGAAGAAAGCGTTGAAATTAAGTTCCGCAACAAGAAAGAGAAAGACTTGGTCGAATTAGATGATATAGCCAATTTTGTGATCGAAAATCTTTGATGAGTGATAGAACGCGGATTTGCACAGATTTTGCCGATTTTCGCGGAAAAAGCTGATTTTCAAACCGCCGCTTTGCGGCGTTTCAGGAGAAAAGATGTTGTTGCATAAAGAAATCACATCGAAGATTATCAATGCTTTTTACAAGGTCTACAATACTCTCGGATATGGATTTCTTGAGAAAGTATATGAAAATGCGCTTGTGCTAGAGTTGGAAAAACAGGGATTAAAAGTTCAAAAGCAAGTCCCCATTCAGGTGTATTATGAAGGTAAAATCGTCGGGAAGTACTTTGCCGATTTACTTGTTGCAGATGCCGTTATCGTTGAACTCAAGGCTGCAGAGCAGCTTATTACAGCACATGAAACGCAATTGATCAATTATCTCAAAGCTACCAAAATTGAAGTAGGCCTTCTACTTAACTTTGGCAAAGAGGCCAAATACAAACGAAGAATTTTCTCCAA
>CAZOOX010000002.1:0-62294 GCA_964581545.1 uncultured Anaerolineaceae bacterium | reverse complement strand
CTCTACTACAAGAAACCCCGTTTATTCATCTTTTTTTGGCGAAGGTATTGCAGTAATTAACTCTCTTATAATTCATAATATAACCTATTTGTTATATTGGGTCAACCGTAATTCTTTGAATACCCCAATAATGGTATAAAATCATTATACTATACAAAGCCGAAACAGAAAAAATGTTCTGTTTCTTGATGCCAGAGAAATTTCAACGCAGAAAAATCAGATAACAATGTTTTTGAATGAAGTAAAGTAAAATACTAACTCTAGCAAACTTAGGAGAAAATAAATGAGCGGTATCACAAAAACCATCCCCCAAAAAGAAGGGATCGAAGCTATTAACGTTTTATACGATGGCAGAGAAGGCGAATATGAATTCCATATGGCGGGTAAACCCTCACGCCTGAATGTTGGTGATTATGTCTACACCATCTGGCAGGATATGTTGGTGGGGCGTTGCGAAATTACGCGGATCGAGTTTGGTGCTGTCAATCCAAACTCGGGGAAACCCCGCAGCCTGATCTTTGTCAAAACGCCCGGTGAGAAGCTACCAAAACCCTATCCTAAAAAAGGTCACCGCGGCACCCGTTATTATGATGGCGAAGGTTGGGGGAGCTAAGAAAGATTAATATTTGTTCCTTTTCTTGTACGCGGATTCACACGGATGACACGGAAAGTTCTTTGAAAATACGAAGAAAGAAAGGTTTTTCTCCGCGCACTCCTTGCTATCCGTGTACAAAAAGAATTATTCAGGAAGAAGTCTAAGCCATTAAAGAAAGCCCATAACTATACCCAGGAGCTACCCATGTTTCTTCTCAACCCCAAAGACCACCAACGCCATTATCCCGACGAAGAGTCACGCCAGATCATGGAAAAAACCATCGCCTTTTTTGAAGGCAAAGGCAAAGCCAAAATCAAGGAAGACGACCATGAACGCAATTGGTACGCTGACTTTATCGAATTCGTCAAAGAAGAGAAAATATTCTCCACATTGCTAACACCAGATAAATATGGCAAAGACGAAAACGCCCGCTGGGATACCTGGCGCAATTGTGGATTTAACGAAATCCTTGGCTTTTACGGTTTGGCCTATTGGTATACATGGCAAGTCAGCATTCTGGGGCTTGGTCCCATTTGGATGGGAAAGAACGAAGCACTCAAAGAGAAAGCCGCGCAGCACTTGGAAGATGGTGCTGTCTTTGCCTTCGGGCTTTCAGAGCAGGAGCATGGGGCAGATATTTATTCAACAAGCATGAAGCTTGCTCCACAGGGAGATGATACCTATCTTGCAAACGGCGCAAAATACTATATCGGCAATGCCAACGTCGCGCCGATGGTTTCCACTTTTGGGAAATTTTCCGATTCTGGCGAATATGTTTTCTTCAGCGCAGATTCCCAGCACGAAAATTATGAACTTGTCAAAAATGTCACCAATAGCCAGAATTATGTCGCCGAGTACGCGCTCAGGGATTACCCAATTACTGAAGATGAGATTCTCACAAAAGGGCAAGATGCTTGGGATTCGGCACTAAATACGGTCAACGTGGGCAAGTACAATCTGGGTTGGGCTTCGATCGGGATCTGCACCCACGCCCTTTACGAAGCGATCAATCATGCGGCAAATCGCAGTCTATACAAAATGCACGTCACCGATTTCCCCCATGTCAAACAGATGTTTACCGATGCCTATGCTCGTTTGGTCGCAATGAAATTATTTGCCTTACGCGCGGCAGACTATATGCGCGCAGCTTCCGCTGATGACCGCCGTTATCTACTCTATAATCCGATGGTCAAAATGAAAGTCACCACACAGGGAGAAGAAGTCATCAATCTCCTTTGGGACGTGATCGCCGCGAAAGGTTTTGAAAAGGATATGTTCTTTGAGATGGCAGCCCGCGATATTCGCGCCCTGCCCAAACTCGAAGGTACGGTGCATGTCAATATTGCCCTCATCGTCAAATTCATGCCCAATTATTTCTTTGCGCCTGCCGAATATCCCGACCTGCCCCAACAAAATAGCCCCATCAATGACGATTTCCTCTTCGATCAAGGTCCAACACGTGGTTTGGGGAAAATCCAATTCCACGACTATAATATCGCCTTTGATAGCTATGACCTGCCCAATATCAATATCTTCAAAGAGCAGGTTGCCGTCTTCAAAGAATTCCTGATGATGGCAACGCCCGACGAAAACCAGCGAAAAGACATCGACTTCCTTATGGCATTGGGCGAACTTTTTGCCCTCGTCGTTTACGCCCAACTCATCCTTGAAAACGCAAAGATCTACGAGATGGACGATGCCCTCATAGACCAGATATTCGATTTCATGGTGCGCGATTTCTCAAAATTTGCTCTGCAACTTTACGGAAAGCCGAGCAGCAGCCCCGAGCAAATGGCATTCTGTGAGCGCATGATCCGCAAAGCAAATGTGGATGAAGCCCGTTATCAGAAAGTCTGGCAGGAACACGTTTACGCGCTGAAAGATATTTATGAGATGAACCCCTAATGGGATATGGAACCGCACCGCCCCTGAATTTTAGCTTGCTTCCGTTTAATGAGCATTATCTCGAAGAGCAACAAATTCAGTTAAATCTTTGCCTCAACTTCTGTCATTGCGAACGAAGCATAGCGGAGTGCGGCAATCTCCCTCTCAGAAAGGAATAAAAAATGGACAAGCACTATAAATCAAATAGACTGACCTCAGGAAACGCGCTTTTCCCCGACGAAGTGACCGTCGCCGATGATGGTATCCACTTCATCAAACGCCGTATCTTTGGCTCAGACGAAGAGATCATCACCTACGGCAAGATCGCTTCTGTCAAGCTAAATTCTGGCATCCTCTTTGCCGACATCACCATCGAGACAACCGGCGGCTCACAGCCCATCTTCATCAACGGCTTGCTCAAAAGCGATGCCCAAGAGATTAAAGACGCCATCCGGGCTCATCAAACGCAGAAGTAGTGCGTATATTGCGTAAAAACATTAATTAAGAAACTCGGTTTTTTGCCCTTCTCCAGAATTTATTCTTCTCTGAATACCCCGTAGCTTGCTACGAGGGTTCCGAGCATTAAGAAAAATCTGTACCCGTAGGGGCAAAATTCCGTAATACCCCGTCCGCTTGCGGCGGGGATAGGAATTTTGAAGATTTTTCAAATTTATTTGCGAAGGAGATAAGTTCGGAAATAAGAAACCCTTCCCAACTAAAAACCGAGTTTCTCCTATTCAGCACGATACATCTATTACGTAACACGCAATACGCAACACGTTTAAAAAAAGGTGAAAACTTTTGACAATACAAACACGCCCGGTCAGCTACAGGGACCTTATTGGTAAAAATAAAAATTTTAGAAATCTTTGGTTTGGGCAAATAGTCAGTCTAATGGGGGACTGGTTCAACTTGATCGCCACAGCCATTCTCACAGCGAACCTGACTCAATCGGGATTAGCCGTTGGCGGTCTCTTCGTCATCCGCTCGCTGGCTCAATTTCTAACCGGTCCCATCGGTGGGATGTTAGCAGATCGCTTCAATCGCAAATGGATTTTGATCTGGTCGGACATCCTGCGCTTTTTCATTGTCCTGGGATTTTTGTTCGTAAAGGACGCAAGCCAGATCTGGCTTCTCTATACCCTGACAGCTTTGCAACTCGGCATTAGCGGCATCTTTTTCCCGACGAAAGATGCCATTCTCCCGGACGTGGTCGTAGAAAATGAGATCGGTACAGCGAATGCACTCACTTCTACAACTTGGTCAACGATGCTTGCTTTGGGCGCTTTTCTGGGTGGACAGGTTGCAGGAACGTGGGGGATTGCCCCTGCTATTGTCTTGGATGCTTTTTCCTATCTCCTTTCGGCTTTTTTCATATGGAAAATAGCTTATACCCAAACAACGACCAAGGTCAGCGAGCCGCTCACCCCCAAAGATGTGACCCAGCAGTATTTTCGGGGTGTTAGCTATCTCTCCAAGCATAAATCTATCTTTATCCTTGCCATCCAAAAAGCATCGCTGATGTTGGCTGTTTCTGGCTTCAATGACGTTATTCAGGTTGAACTTTCCAGTAAGATTTTTGTAGTCGGTGAAGGGGGCAGCACAAGTTTGGGATGGCTCTACGCTATCGTTGGCGTTGGGACAGGGGTTAGCCCTATCGTTGCCCGTTGGGTCACGGGAGATCGTGAGCGGGCATTACGTCATGCCATCACTGTCGGATATGGAATCACGTTAATCGGCTTGATGCTCATGTACCCGATCAGCTCTTTGGAGATGGTGATGACGGGCGGATTCTTCCGTGGTTTTGGGATCGCCATTATCTGGGTTTTCTCAACTACGCTGCTGCTCAAAAAACTCCCCAACGAAGTACGCGGACGTGTTTTTGGCACCGAATTTGCCCTCCTAACTCTTGCCGGTGCGATCGGCGCCGGACTTGGCGGTTGGTTCTTGGATGCATTCAATTTCACCCTCCAAAACCTGATCTTGCTTATGGGAACGCTGATGTTCACCTTTGGTGTCTTTTGGTTCATAAACGGTGTTTGGCGAGTGAAGAAACCTGTCTCGGAAGTCTCAGCTTTGACAAAATAGGATGAAAAATTTCAATAGCGGAGAAGGAAAATATGATAAGCGATAAGAAATCTGTAAAAGTTGCCGTTGTGCAAGCAGCCCCAATTTTATTTGATCGTGATGCTTCAGTAGAAAAAGCCTGTCAGCTTATTCGTGAAGCCGCAACGGAGAATGTAGAACTTATCCTTTTCCCCGAAGCTTTTATCCCCGCTTATCCGCGTGGACTAAGTTTTGGGATGGTTGTTGGCAGCCGAAAACCAGAAGGTCGTGATCTTTGGCAACGATACTGGGATAATGCTGTTGAGATTCCCAGCCCAGCTACAGATAAATTAGGGGATACTGTGCGTGAAGCCGGCATCTATTTGGCAATGGGCATCATTGAACGGGATACAGAGTTTAGCGGCGGCACACTCTATTGCACCACACTTTACTTTTCTCCTGAAGGAGAAATAATAGGGAAACACCGCAAACTAAAACCGACCGGATCAGAGCGCCTTATTTGGGGAGAGGGTGATGGAAGCACATTAACTGTTCTTGAGACAGAATTAGGGAAAATTGGTGGGTTGATCTGTTGGGAAAATTATATGCCCTTGGCGCGAATGGCCATGTACGGCAAAGGTGTGGAAATCTATCTTGCGCCCACAGCTGATTCCCGCGATACATGGCAAGCGACGATGCAACATATTGCCTGTGAAGGACGTTGCTTTGTGTTGGGATGCAACCAGTTCGTGACGAAAGATATGTACCCGGACGATTTGCAAAAACACGCCGAATTGACAGAGCAACCAGATGGCATGTGCCGTGGGGGGAGTGTGATCATTTCTCCTTTGGGTGAGATCATCGCAGGTCCGCTTTATGACCAGGAAGGCATACTCTACGCGGAATTGGATTTGGAAGAAGTAGTTAGAGCCAAATTAGATTTTGACGTTGTTGGCCACTATGCTCGACCAGATGTTTTTCAATTAATTATTAATGAAGAGCCAGCTAAAACGGTGCAAAATAAATAATGGATTATCAATATATTGAAACCAATGGTATCCGCTTGCATGTCGCTCAAGCTGGCTCAGATGATAATCCTTTAATTATCCTCCTGCATGGTTTCCCTGAATTTTCCTATGGCTGGAGAAAGCAAATCCCCTATTTGGCGGAAGCTGGATATCGGGTTTGGGCACCTGACCAACGTGGATATAATCTCAGCGATAAACCGGATGGGATTGCGGCCTATTCCATAGCTAAATTAGCCGCCGACGTGATCGGCCTTATCGACGCCGCTGGCGAGGAAAAAGTCTTTTTGGTTGGGCACGATTGGGGTGCGGCTGTGGCCTGGTGGGTGGCTGCCAAATACCCAGAGCGAATTAGAAAATTGGTCAATTTAAACGTTCCACATCATTCCGTAATGCGAAAGAATTTGCAAAGCAATTTTGCCCAACTCCGCAAGAGTTGGTATATGTTCTTTTTCCAGATCCCGTGGTTGTCGGAATTTTTGGTCAGACTAGGCGATTGGAAAAAGAGTGCAGATTCTTTGCAAAAAAGCAGTAGACCGGGTGTTTTCACGGATAGTGATATGGAGGAATATAAACAAGCTTGGGCGCAGCCGAAAGCCTATACATCCATGCTTAACTGGTATAGGGCAATGCTCCAGAAACCACCGAAGCCTTTAGCCAACTCTAGGATCACTGTGCCGACATTGCTAATTTGGGGCGCACAGGATAAATTTTTAGGCAGAGAAATGGCACAGCCCAGCATTGATCTCTGTGATGATGGACAGCTTGTTTTCATTGAAGAAGCAACACATTGGGTGCAGCACGAAGAAGCGGAGCGAGTTAATAAATTAATAAATGCGTTTTTAAAAGAATGATCGAAGGGTATAGTCACTCTCAATCAAAAAGTCCCCACTCATTGTGAGCGGGGACTTCTGCTATAAGGATAAGCTTTTCAAAACTATCCTAAAAGATCGCCTAATTCTTCAGCAGTATAGGGTTTCAAAACCACATCTTTCACACCAGATTGTAGATATTTGGTGATATTCTCTACCTTCGGTGCAGCGGAGAGAATGAGCGTTTTGCTGCCCAATTTTTCAAGGATGGGGAGGGTTTCATCAGCGAGGGTTTCGTCAAGCAGGAGCAGATTGACGTTGGGGTCAAATTTACCCAGCACAGTTGTGCCAGCGTTTTTCAGCGCTTCGTTGATAAAAGAAGCCCATTCGCCTTCAGGGGCGATCAGCGAGACTTTGGCAGGGGCGTTATTCAGATCAGCGGATGTTGCTTCTGCCGCAGGCAGCTCAATGGTGAAAGTTGTCCCTTTTTCGGGCACGCTTTCCACGCTGATGCTGCCGTTGAGCTGAGAGATGATGTGTAGAACAGCGGCCAATCCCATCCCTTTAAAGCCTTCGCCTTTTGTTGTGAAAAAGGATGCCCAGATTTTATCCTGCATCTCTTCGGGGATGCCGATACCGTCGTCGCTGATGCGGGTGGTGACGAATCCTTTTTGGATGGAGGGTATGGTTTCGATAGTGATATTTTTCGCACCGGATTCATCGGCGTTGCGGAGCAAATTGCCAAAGGCGCGTACCAATTGCGTGCTGTCGCCAATTGCAAGCGGAGCGTCGGGTGCAGCTTTAACGTTCAATTTTTCGGATGAGGTAGATGCATGATAAGCGGAAGCAAGCCAAATATCGGCGAGCATCACGGGGCGGGGAGCGGTTTCACGTGCGGGTCCGAGTAGGGCTTCCTTCACATCCATGATCAGCCGAGCGGATTCGTCGATCATCTCCAGATCTTCTTTGAATGATTCCACATCCAGTTCTGCTTCATCCAGATCTTCCATCATTCGTGTGGCAGTTGTGGTCATGGGCAGAGCTTTGTTGCCGATCCAATGAATGGCTTCGGTGGTCGCGCCGGAGAGCGCTTCGTAGGTTTTTGTGCGCAAAAGTTCAGCGTGGGCGCGTTCTACTTCTTTGAGTAGATTGGCGTTATTGATGGCGATGGCGAGATGGTCTGCCATGGTTTGAAGGGTTTGGATATCGTCGCCGCTGAAAGCATATCCTTCTACACTTTGCACGGTGACAGCGCCAAGACAATTTTTGCCTGTGCAAAGGGGTAAAGCCATTTCTGAACGAGTCTCGGGCAAATGCGGATTGCGGAAGAAAGCATCTTCGCCTTCAACATCGAGCGAGATACGTGCGATGCGCTCGCGAGCGGCCATACCGATCATCGAGTTGCCGCCTAATTTCAGCTTGTGGTTTGCGGCGATCATGGCTTTGCCAGCTTCTCCACGCCCGGCACGTAGTACTGCATATTCCTGATTTTCGTCGATCAGGAAAACACCTGCGTAATAGAAATTATAGGCATCACAAATAATATCGACCGTTTTGGGGAGCAGCTCGTCCAGTTCCAGGATGGAAGCGACGCCGCGCCCGACTTCGTTGGCAGCATCCAGCAGGCGTGCTCTTCTTGCGGCTTGTTGGTATAAAAGCTGATTTTCAGCATGCTGATGAGCGTTATTTATCGCAATAGCTAGCTGATCGGCCATCCCTTGCAGGGTAGAAATATCATCATCGCTAAAGGCTGATTCTTCTACACTTTGCACGGTGACTGCGCCGAGCACATTTGCTCCGACAGTGAGCGGGAGAGCCATCTCTGAACGTGTATTGGGCAGATGCGGATTGCTAAAGTGGATCGCTTCTTCGCCGACATCCAGAGCAATACGTGCTTTTTGTGTGCTAATAGCCATCCCAATCATCGAATTGCCACCGACTTTAAGATGATGATTTTCTGAAAGCATGGCATCGCCAGCTTTGCCACGTCCGGCTTTCAGGACAGCATATTCATTTTTTTCATCGAGCAAAAAAACACCTGCATAATAAAAACTAAATTCATCACAGATGATATCAACAGTTTTTTGCAATAATTCCTGCGGGTCAAGAATAGAGGCGATATTATTTGCTACTCGTATTGTTGCGCCAAGCAATTTTGCTTGTCTTTCGCTTGATGTCATTTTTTATCTCCTGTTTTCAGGTGCTAATTTTTTAGCCTAATATCTCGTTAATTAAATCTACCAGCCCCTGTTCGCGCCCCTTTACAAAATAGCTTCGTGCGCCGCGCTGAACTGCATCTTTAGCTGTATCAACTTCGTCATAAGCCGTTAACACAATTGTGATCAATTCAGGGTCAATGTCGCGTAATTTTGTTAGTAGGTCTAAGCCTGCCGCATGAGCGGGAACACCATCAAAATTAGGCATATTTAGGTCAAGCAGTGCCATGTCAAAGGGGGCGGCAGTGTTGTGTGAAGCTTCAAATGTAGCAAGCCCTTCTGTGCAATTTGATGCAGTTTCAACAACAAAACCCTTGCGAAGCAAAGTTTTTTGCATACTACGCCGCACAAGGGCTTCATCGTCAACGAGTAATAATTTTGGCATTAAAATTTCTCCTTCTTTTCAATGATTATCATAGTTTACCAAGTTATTTTCTTTTTCCCCTTACAGCGAATATACAGTTTTTACTCTTTTTCTGCTGGCAATAAGATGATGAAGGCTGCACCTTCACCCACTTCACTTTCGGCCCAGATCCGCCCACCACTTTGGGTGATAATTTCCATACAAGCAGAGAGACCTAAGCCTGTGCCGCCTTGCTCACCTTTTGTCGTGAAGAAGGAGACCCAGATCTTTTCCAAAATTTCAGGCGGGATGCCTGGTCCATTATCGCGGACCTCAACTCGAAGATATCCCGTTTCATCAGCAGGACGAGCCGAAACGTGGATTTTGGCTTGCTCGCTTTTTCCCGACGCTTCCCACGCATTTTTGATCAGATTGATCAACACGCGCCCGATCTGACGCCTATCTGCCCAAACTCGGGGGAGATCATCGGGGTAGGAGGAGGTGACAACACCTTTGGGCAATCCCATCCCTGCGATAGTGGTGCTAAAAAGAAGGGGGATGTCGAAAGCATCGGCTTTTGAGATGCGTCCTGGCCCGATCAGGTCTTCTTTGATATTGAGAATGGTCTCGGCACTTTGTTTAACGATGCCTAAATCTTCGAGAGTGGATTCAATATCTACAACGAGGGGGAGATTATCGGCGGGGAGCTTATTTAACGCTTCTATATTTGTTGCCAGATCAATATCGAGGTCTGGTAGCAAGCTAAAGGCTTCGTTCGCTACAGCGGCGTAGGAGTGGGCATCCCGTTCTTCGGGAGGTAAATCCAGAAGGGTTTTGAAAATGGCGAAAAAATTGAGTAGATCTTCTTTTACACGCTCTGCGCTACCGGGGATAGGCGCAGCTTTATTGCCCACCCAGTGGATCGCTTCACCCGTTGCGGTGGCGATAGCTTCGAAGGTTTTTGTACGTAGAATCTCTTGGTTGGCCGCTTCAAGGTCTTTGAGCAAATGGGCGTTGCGGATGGCAATAGCGAGCTGGTCTGCCATACTTTGCAAGGCGTCAACATCGGCGGTGCTAAAGGCATTCACTTTTTCACTTTGCACAGTGAGTGCACCGAGTGTACCGCCTTTTGCTTTGAGAGGTAATGCCATCTCGGAGCGTGTTTTTGGGAGGTGCGGATTTTTGAAATGATCTTCCATATCGCCCACATCAGCGGTGATTTGTGCCTTTTGTTCTTGAATAGCGATGCCTATCATAGATTTTTCATCAACGGCGAGACGATGGTGCTTTTCGACCAATTTGTCGCCCGCTTCTCCATAACCCGCTTTTAAGACAGCCCATTTTTTTTCTGAGTCTAAAAGGAAGATACCCGCGTAATAAAATTCGTATTCTTTGCAGATAATATCAACAGTGGTTTGGAGCAGTTCATCGAGATCAAGAATGGAGGTGATATTATGCCCGACTGTGGCTGCTGCTTTGAGTAGACGCTGGTGCCGCTGCATATCGGCAATAACATGTTTGTTTTGCTGATCGAGAAAGTTGTTATGGTCTGCCATTTTTGTCAGTTCATGCACTTTTTTCTCGAGATGTTCGACCAACTCTTGATGATAGGCTTTTAGGTGATGCTCCGGTTTTTCGAGAACTTCTCGTTTCCCGTTGAGATAGGTTTCGATTTCATCTCTGAAGGTGTCAATATCAATGGGCTTGGTCATGAAGCCAACGCAACCGGCAACAAGAGCTTTTTCGCGCGCAGTGCCTGTTATATCTGCTGTGAGGGCGACCATGGGTGTATTCGGCAAGGATTTTTTAAGCCGTGTAGCCACTTCGCGCCCGCTTAGGTCAGGGAGGTTGATGTCGAGCAGAATTAGGTCTGGTTCTGTATCAAGAGCCAGGTTAATGCCGTCTATGGAGTTGCTTGCTTCAAGGAAAATATAGTCGCGTGCGAGTAAACGCCGCACAAGCATACGTGAATCGTCAGTATCTTCTATATAGAGTATTTTAGGGAGGGATTTGATGTCGGTTTCTGTCATGGCTATGCCTTCGGCTTAAACATTTGAATTATAACTGTTTTAGGGGGAAGATTAGTTGGCAATGTGGTAAAAGAAAATCCCCGCTCATTTGAGAGACAGACTCAAAACACCTAATACCTTTTGAGTTTGAAATATTATATAAAAACGTTTAGCTCTTTTTTAAGGATAGACGTTTTCATCTATAAGTTATAATAAATTCTATTCTCATTTTCTCTTCGCAAGTAGAGATATAGATTTTATTGGATTATCGATATGTCAATTCAGAGAAAATTCACCATTGTCGACTGGCGAAAAAGTGTTAACTCAAGCCTTTTAGGATTGGGTTTACAACGTGCGAGCGGATTCACCGATTTAGCTTTTATTAGAGAGTTATGGCGTAGATCATGGCGTAGCGTGGACACGATCCGTTTCGAGATCAATTTTCAAGAAGCACAAAGAGATTCTGATTTTCAACCAATACGCGACCCCTACGGTTGGTTAAAAGAAACGCAATATCTTGGCACATTAACTGAAGGTCTGGGAGGGGGACTGTTATCAGATTTTTTGCTAAGGGAACTGTCTAAAAAAGGAGTTGACTATAACCCATACTTCGACTGGATTTTTAAAGGCTATTTATATGAATTAAAAGGGCAACATCGTAACGAAAGTATTTTCCCGGTTGAACATATTAAGCTACTAATTATGGAGCAATACGATAAGGACAGGAGAAAATTTGAACGAATTCAAAGGCTTTATGGGGCAACAACTGAAGAAAAAAAATCATTTAAACGCCCCAATATACCTGAAAGAGTTCGAATTGAAATTTGGCGAAGAGATGATGGTAAATGTGTAAAATGTGGTAGTCGTGAAAGATTAGAATACGACCATATAATTCCAATTTCTAAAGGCGGTAGTAATACAGTTCGCAATATCGAGCTTCTTTGCGAAAAATGTAATCGCAGCAAAGGTAACAAAATTGAATGAATAGAACGTGCACCTAAAAATAGGTGATAAAAAATCAAGTTTACCGATCATCCGCCGCCACAGTTGGGGCTGCTTAACAATGTGGGGTTAGGTTGCATCGAATTCTTCAAAATAAATCAAGAATAAAATATCCGCACAATGACATAAACGGTAATACCAAAAAATAAAAAAGTTGTCTGGAGCTTTAAATTTGTCCAAGAATTTAATCCCAAGTTATATGCTAAGCTTCTTAATTCTTCAAACTTTTCTTTGAACTTGGTAACATCTGCTTCCTCCCATGATTTGATAGGAATGTCTGGAACGTCGTCAAAAATGAGCATCTTGTATAGACTAAATTTTTCGGTGGTTGAATATTTATCACAGTGACTCTGATTTAATTTTGTTTTACTGGCATGTTCATATGCGTTTTGCCTGATATGGTTGATCCGTCTTGTAATTCTAAAATCCCAAAGCCGATTGATCGCAACAAAAAGACCAGAAACAATTGAAAAATATATTAGTATTGTTGAAATATTCACCAATGTCAAAGCCCAATCAATGTTTTGGGTTGAAAACGATGTTAATTTATAGCTTTCATTAGATTTGTAGGCAAACGCCAAAAAGCCAACACCCAAAGTTATAAGTAGATTATTAAATACGGAAAGCTGATCTAAAGCTCTATCACCCCATCTAACTTGGCGTTCGTGATATTCCTTCAGTAATGGATCTTTGTTATTATTCATTAGGGCACCATTTTTTAATAATACTTCAGCCATGCAAAGCTATGTTTTCTGCAATCTAGAATGTGTTTTAGTGGATTGCAGAAAATCCTAATAAGATGTTAATACGGCACTAGATTAATTTTAGGCAAGAGAAATTATAGCACCATACATTGAATGATTAATAGAAACGAAAGCAAAAAAAGTGTGACAAAAAACGGTCATTTTTTGTCCTTAAATTTCAATACCTATTAACATAAAAAAATCCCCATTCATTTGAGTGGGGAGTTTTCTTGTCTAATTTTTCGGTTCGATCACAACCTTACGTTGTGGGTCTTCGCCGGTGCTGTTTGTGACAACATCGGGGCTGTTTTGCAGGCTCATGTGAACAATGCGGCGTTCGTTGGCGGGCATTGGCTCAAGGCTTTGGCTGCGCCCGGATTTTATAACCTGTTGCGCTATTTTTTCAGCCATCCGCCTGAGTTGTTCTTCGCGGCGGCTGCGATGTCCTTCCACGTCTATCGAAAGGCGTACCCAGCGAGACATTTCCTTACTCACGATCAAGGCTGAGATACGTTGAAAAGCGTCGATCGTTTTTCCGCGCCTGCCAATTAGCACGCCGAGGTCTTTTCCCTTTACTTCGACATAAACCGATTTACGTCCTTCGCGGTCAGGGTCATCGTAGCGGGCCGTGGCTTTTGCATCGAGATGCATTAGCTCAAGAAGTTTATTGACAACTTCTTCAGAGCGTTCAAGAAGTGGCTCTTCTGCTTCGGGGTCGGAGGATGTGCTCTTTTTAACGGGAGCAGATTTCTTGTCCACGGGTGTTGCGGGGGCTTTATCCACAATGGGAGCAGACTTCTTTTCAACAGGCTCACGTTTTTCATCTTCTTCCGCACCGTTTACTGTTAGTCGAATCCGCACTTGTCGTTGTCCTAGCCCAAGAAAACCTTTGCCGCCAGAATCGAGTACCTCGAAGGAGACATCTGCTGCGGTTAATCCTAGATCTTCCAAGCCTTTGGCGAGAGCCTCTTCAACGGTCGGGGCGATCACTTCAAGCGTTGTTTTTTCTTGCATTTTTCTCTCCCTGTCTATTTTCTGCCAGGTATTAAATTACTCCAGTTTGCGCGTCCCATCATGGCATATTGTGCGACACCGAGCACGTTGCTGGTGATGAAGTAGAGTGCCAGACCAGAAGCGAAGGTCATCGCGAAATAACCCATGAGGAAAGGCATGTAAATGCTCATCATATTACCCATTGCAGCACTTTGGTCACCGGGGTTTGCTGGCGGGGTCATCAATTTGGATTGAATATAAGAAGTGATGACCACGATAACGGCCAGCGTGGGGAAGGCAAAGCCAAAAATCTCAAGAGATTCGGGACGGCCTAAATCCATCCACAAGAATTGACTGTTGAGGGGGACGATCTCTGTCACATCGAGGAAGGGGTAGAGATTTCTTGAGAAGTTAAGCAGTGAGAGAGGCGTGGAGGCCAAAGAGCGGATGATGGACTGGTAAAGACCAATGATGATCGGGAACTGGATCAGCGTGGGCAAACAAGAGCCAAAGGGGTTAATGCCGCGCTCTTTATAAATGCGCATTTGCTCTTGGGCCAGTTTTTCTTTGTCGTCCTTATATTTCTTTTGAATGCCGAGCCATTCTTTGTCCTTTTGAAGTTCCTGCATTCCTTGAGTGCCCTTAAGCTGTTGGGCTGTAAGGGGCCAAGTGACGGCACGGATAAGCATGGTGAAAAGAATGATCGCGATGCCAAAATTATGTCCAATGATGTCGTAAATGAAGAGCAAGACATTGGTCATGGGGATGATTATGTAGGTATCCCACATAGTGTTGCCTCCTTAGTTTTCGGGGGTGAATTGCCAAACTTGTCTGCCTTCGTTATCGAGGGCGACGAGAATAGAGTCATTTTCCATCGGCGAGAAGAGGATCAACTCGCCACCTTGAACGGGCGCACCATATAGCTGTCCGCCAATGGCTTGTTGCCAAAGGGTAGAACCATCATGCTCATAAGCGTAAGCTGTGCCAGATTCTGTGCCGATAACAACGAAGTCTTCGGTGACCAATGGCGCGCCAAGAATTGTGCCGTTTGGTTTTACAGGACCCCAGATCAAGTCGCCATTGGTGGCATCGATAGCGTAAAAATTGCCATCGAGATCGCCGATATAGAGACTTTCTCCTTCAAGAGCGAGCGCATCCCAAATCCAGCCAGCAGTTGCGAAATCCCATTTTGTGCTGTAGGTGGCAGAATTTATAGCTTCAATTTTAGCGCCAAAGGAGCCGCTGTAGAGTGTTCCCTCTGCGCCAAGAAGAGGCCTGCCCGGGGCGGCTCCGCTTAATTTGGCTGTCCATGCTACATCTTCTTTTGCGATATCAAAGGCGTAGAGATTATGGTCGAGAGAATTGATATAAAGAAAATCTCCATCAACCAAGGGTTGTGACCATAAAGGCCCACCAAGGTGTTTTGCCCAGAGGAAATTACCATTTAGATCAAATGCATAGAGTTTTCCATCTGTGTTCGGGGCGTAAATTCTTTCATCAACAGCGATTGGACTGGCAATCCAGATGCCATCGGAATCGCCGAAACTCCAATTCATAACCCCTGTTGCCGGGTTTACAGAAACCAAACTATGCGCTGTACCTGCACTGGCGAGCAGTAATTGCCCATCTTCAGTTAGCACTGGTGCTGCAAAATATGCTTCTTTCGTGTCTGCTTTGTCAGCGGGATATTGCCAGACAACGCTCCCATTATCCAGGCTGATTGCATAAACCAAAGAGCCATTTGCAAGGTAAGCTTTCTCTGCATCTGCACTCAAACCAGACCAGCTATTTGCGTTCATCGCAGAGGCGGAACATCCACTTAACAAAATGGATAGCATCACCGCCATCATGATTACTAAAAGTTTTTTCGATTTCACTTTTTTCTCCTACGGGACGGGGTCGATCCCGCCTTCGTTAAAAGGGTTACAACGTAAAACACGCCAAATTGCCATTACCGAACCCTTTAGTACGCCATACTTATAAATTGCCTGATACCCATAATGTGAACAAGAGGGGTAAAAGCGACAAGTATTTACAGGCATGGCGCGCGAAATTGTCATTTGATAAAGACGAATTAACCCCAAAAAAATCCAGCGAGGGATGTAGAGTGGGTTACGGGATAGGTCACGTAACCTGGGCTCGTTTGGGTATTCAGTGGGGAGGTAAAACTCAGACATTTTTGTGTAAACTGGCGCGTAGCAAGATTTCTTGCATCGCTGTGCGAACTACAGGCATTTTGACTTGGATGATCGGAGCGCGAGCGATAAGTACGAGATCGTATCCTGATTTTATTTGTGGATACAAATCTTGTGCAGCGGCTCGTATCAGACGTTTGGCTCGATTCCGTTTGACAGCATTTCCCACGCTTCTGCCGGCTGCCACGCCCACTCGTGTTGTCGATAAATTCTTCTCGCTCTTTATCGCTATCAACACAAGGAGCGGGTGGGCATAAGACTTGCCATTACGCCGCACCCGCTTGAAATCGGTTGATCGGGTTAGGCGAAAATTTCTTTGCACCTATGCCCTCACGTATTGTCTTTTCACGATCTTCCAAGTCTGTGCCATGAATTTTGCACAGACGGCTTTCTACCAGTTAACTTTTTTGACGTGTTGGTTCGCTTTTACGCTTAGGCGAAGACGACCTTTCAGGCGGCGACGTTTTAGCACTTTGCGTCCACCTTTGGTTGACATGCGCTGGCGGAAACCATGCACACGGACGCGACGGCGTTTTTTAGGTTGATAGGTTCGTTTGGGCATTACACTTTCCTTTACAAATTAGAGGTTGAATAATAGCAAAAATAGAGAGCCTTCTCTTCGAAGACTAGCACGACATTATACCGTAAGGCATTTGATTCAGCAAACAATATCAGAGGGAAAAGATATATTTCTTATAAAGAATCTAGAGCATCTTGTGCAATTTTTTCTGATAAGCCGGTATAACTTTGCGGGGAGAGTTGACGGAGTTTTTCTTTGAGCATTTCATCTACATCTAGTTCATCGATCCATTCGAGATAAGTTTTCTCGCTAAATGTTTTGCCTCGTGTGAGTGTTTTTAGTTTCTCATAACTTTCCGGGATTTTTGCTGCTCGTAGGATCGTTTGAGCGCCTTCGGCAACGACTTCCCAATGCGCTTCGAGATCGGACTTGATTTTGGCTTGATTCGCTTCGACACGATTTAATCCCCGCAAAATGCTTGAGTATGCGACAAGACAATACCCCAACGCTGCACCGAAATTGCGTCTTACGGTGGAGTCAGAGAGATCGCGTTGCAGGCGCGAAACCGGTAATTTGCGGATAAATTGCTCGAGCAGGGCATTGGCAATACCCAAATTCCCTTCGGCATTTTCAAAGTCGATGGGATTTACTTTTTGGGGCATCGTCGATGAGCCGATTTCCCCCTCTACCGCGCGGAGTTTGAGATAATCATCGCTGATATATCGCCAAATATCTTGAGAGAAATCTAAAAGGATGGAGTTTGTCAGGTGCAGAGACTGGAAGAAGACCAGCCAGTTATCGTAGGGCAGGATCTGTGTGGTAATGGTATTCGCTTGCAGATTTAGTGTTTTGAAAAAATCAAGGTTAAATTGCTGCCAATCCACATCAGGGAAGGCAGCGCTTTGGGCATTATAGCTGCCAACTGCGCCGCTGAATTTGGCTTCAAATATATGTGCGGAAAGGGCATCTCGTTGTTTGAGTAGACGAGATAGAAAAACAGCGATCTCTTTTCCAAAGGTGCTGGGGACGGCTGGCTGCCCATGAGTGCGAGCCAAAATGGGTGTAGATTTGGTTTTCTCGACGAGATCGGCTATTTGGGTGAGGAGGTTGTTTATAGCCGGTAGCAAGACAAAATCACGGGCGTTTTGTAAAGAGAGGGCATAGGCGGTGAAGTTGACATCTGCACTGGTTAATCCAAAATGGAGCCATTCTCCCAAATCTGCCATAGATGTTGTATTTAGCCGTTCTTTCAGGAAGTATTCAATTGCTTTGACGTCGTGACGTGTTTCCCGTTCTATTTCTTTGATCCGTTCAGCGTCTTCGAGAGAGAAATCTTCTTTTAGGGTGTTGAGAAAATCCAACTCGTCATTGCTAAGCGGGCGGATGATTTTTGGATTTTGTGAGAAGGCGATTAGATAGTCTATTTCTACTTGTGCGCGGTTGCGGATATAAGCAAATTCCGAAAAATGGGTACGCAGAGCTTTGGTTATTTTGGCGTAGCGGCCATCTATGGGCGAAAGAAAAGTGAGTTCATGGTTTTTCATAAGTAAATTATACGCTATGAGCGGCAGAGACGTTATAATGGAAAGTGTTCTAAAAAAATAGTTTTTGAAGGTATCTACTTAGATATGTCTTTGCGAGGAGAGCTTTTTCCGACGAAGCAATCTCCTCGCAGAGATACTTAGGGGGAAAACTGAGTAGTTACGATTTAGGAAGGAAAAAATGAAAATTTTGCCTGAAATTGCACTGACTTATGATGATGTTTTGTTGGTGCCGCAATACTCAACAGTGAAGTCTCGTAAAAAGCTCTCGACGAAAACCAGATTAACTGAAAAACTGTCGCTTCAAGTTCCTGTTGTTTCAGCAAATATGGATACGGTAACAGAAAGTGAAATGGCGATTTCTATGGCACGCGCTGGTGGGATCGGTATTATCCATCGCTTTATGTCTATTGAAGAGCAGGTCCGACAGGTTTTGCGTGTAAAAAAATCTGAGTCTTTTGTGGTGAAAAATCCGCTCACCCTAACCGGCATGCATACTGTTGCGGATGTTAATCGTATTGTTGAGGAAACCTTTACTGGCGGGATTGTCATCCTTGATGAAAGTGAGCGAGTAGCAGGTATTGTGACAACGCGTGACCTTCTCTTTGAGAAAAACGAAAAACTACTTCTCAAAGATGTGATGACTCGAAATGTGATCACGGCAGATCCTGATACGACTCTTGAAGAGGCAGAGAAAATTTTGCACAAAGAGAGAATTGAAAAACTTCCTTTGGTGGATGAAGATGGGAAATTGGTTGGCTTGATCACTTCTAAAGATATTCTCAAGCTCGAGAAATATCCTTTGGCGAGCAAAGACTCTCTGGGGCGCTTATCTGTAGGTGCGGCAATTGGGGTGAAATCGAGCGAATTAACCCGCGTTGAGCGTCTCTTGGATGCTGGCGTGGATGTTCTTGTCGTTGATATTGCGCATGGTGATTCCAAGCTGGAGATAGATATTGTAAAAGAGATGTGTAAAAACTTCCCTGATGCACAGATCGTTGGAGGGAATGTCGCTACAGCAGAAGGGACACAGCGACTGATCGACGCAGGAGTGGACGCAGTTAAAGTGGGCGTAGGTCCTGGCTCTATTTGTATTACGCGTATTGTTGCAGGGGCCGGTGTGCCCCAATTTACTGCTGTCAATACTTGTGCTGAAGTTGCCCGCCCACAAGGTATTCCCATCATTGCAGATGGCGGGATTCGCACATCGGGAGATATTGTCAAAGCATTGGGCGCGGGTGCATCTACGGTTATGTTGGGAAGCATTTTGGCGGGAACTGATGAAAGCCCGGGTAATTTTGTCACACGTAAGGGACATCGCTATAAATCCTCGCGAGGGATGGCATCTTTGCAGGCAAATTTGGCACGAAAAAGCCGCGAAGGTGAAGGTAATGTGAGCAAAGAAGAGATCGAAGAATATGTTTCCGAAGGTGTCGATGCTTTGGTGCCCTATCGCGGCACAACCCGCGAAGTTTTAGCCCAGCTTGTGGGCGGTTTGCAATCGGGTATGAGCTATACCAATGCGCATTCTATTGAAGAACTCTACGAAAAAGCGACTTTTGTTCGCATGACCCCCGTTGGCTTGCGCGAGTCGCATCCGCATGATGTGAGCTTGGGATAAAAAATGATTTGTACACGGAGTTCACGGATAACACGGAGTTTGAAGAAGAAAGAAAAAAAAGAATCCGTGAAACTCCGTGCATTCCGTGTACAGAAAAAAGGAAAAAGATATGAAACTCAAAGGTACAAATATCGTTATTGATACAGCCTGGGGAGACAGCGGCAAAGGTAAATTTGTCGATGTCTTTTCAGGGGATGCAGATCTGGTCGTCCGCTTTAATGGCGGAGCGAATGCAGGTCACACGGTTGTGAACGATTATGGGGAATTCAAATTCCACCTTATCCCGACCGGGATATTCAACCCGAAAGCACTCTCGATCTTAGCTGGCTCGGTGGCGATCTCGCCCCTGACATTGGTGGAAGAAATTAACGAATTGCGCGAAAAAGGCGTTTCCATTTCACCCAAAAACCTGCTCATCTCAGAGTATGCGCATATGATCATGCCCTGGCATATCGCGCGTGATAATCTCCGTGAATCTGCGCGCGGCGATTCAAAAGTCGGCACAACCGGGCGCGGAATTGGCCCCCTCTATGCC
This sequence comes from uncultured Anaerolineaceae bacterium, assembly GCA_964581545.1. Classification (GTDB taxonomy): domain Bacteria; phylum Chloroflexota; class Anaerolineae; order Anaerolineales; family Villigracilaceae; genus Desulfolinea. The sequence continues at coordinate 42,214 of CAZOOX010000002.1, read as the reverse complement.
GATAGAACCGAACGTGTCGGCGTGCGGATGGGTGATATGCTCAAAGCAAATTTTGAAGAGATCATCTTGCGCGAATTAGATTGGCAAACAAAGCTGATCGAATTAATGGATGTGGAAGAACCATCTTCCTATCTCGAAAGCCTTGCGCCGGAAAAAGTGCTTGCCGATTTCCGCGCTGCAAAAGAAGTTTTGGCTGCGATGGTCGGCAATCCCTTGCCCATCATTTGGGAAGCCCAAAAAGCAGGCAAAGAAATTCTTGGCGAAGGTGCACAAGGCATTTTGCTTGATATTGATCTGGGCACATATCCCTTTGTGACCTCCAGTCACCCGGGTGTGACGGGATTTTCCATCGCGACAGGATTACAGAAAAATGATATTAACCGCGTGATCGGAGTCACCAAAGCCTACCAAACTCGTGTGGGAGAAGGCCCCATGCCCACAGAATTGCTCGGCGAAGTCGGCGATAAATTAAGAGAATTAGGGAACGAATACGGCGCAACAACGGGACGACCGCGTCGCTGCGGCTGGCTTGATCTGCCCTCCCTGCGCTACTCTCTACAGGTTGGCGGTGTGAATTCTATTGCCCTGACAAAAATAGATGTGCTGGATGGCATGGACGAGATCAAAATCTGCACGCATTATGAGCATAATGGAAAAAAACATGATACTTTGCCCACAGCAGACGCCGCTTTTATGGCAGAAGCGAAGGCAATATATAAGACGATGCCAAAATGGGATGGCGTTACATTTGGCGTAAAAGACTTCGCCGATTTCCCCCAAGAAGCGCAAGATTATGTGAAATTTATTGAAGAGAGTGTTGGTGTTCCCGTTGAGATCATTTCAAATGGCCCCGCGCGGGAGGAAGTTTTTTATCGGGTTTAGATCATCTCTGTGACAAATGAAAAGCTCTTCAATATCACTGGATATTGAAGAGCTTTTTTTTCTTGTTAATCCCGCAAATTAAGTTGAATTTCTTTCCAGATAGCCAGTAGTTCTTTTTCTTTTGCCCATTTTTCTATATAGCTATGATCGAGCTTTTCCCCTTGTGTTTTTATGATGGAACCAATATCCCGAATATGTTTTGTTTGTTGGCTGAGAGAATAATATAGCAGTTTATAAATGATAATATCCTCGGCACTATGGATAAAGACTTTGCCAACTTCTTCACCGAAATCAATTTTTACGCGACGAGAAAAGGCTGTCTGACGAAGATGATCATTTTCACGCACGAGAAACATTTCAGCTTTATACCCACTAAAACCATGGATGGCATTGATGGGTAAATCTCCTCGGGTATCGTGTAAATTTTCAAAAATAATATCTGGAGGGAGCAGGATATCCACTTTTTTCAATTCTTCAGAGAGTGTATTGATCTGATCGACTTTTAGGTGAATGACAATATCAATATCCTGTGTTGAACGTGGTTCTCCCCATCCCCACACGGCAACAGCACCGCCGATCATATAATCTATTTTTGTGTTTTTTAAAACAGTGAGGATCATTGTTAAAAAATCCTGAAAACTAAGGTACTTCATATTTGTTCCTGTTTTAATTTTATTCTTCTTCCGAAATCAATAATAGATATTGCTTGAAAAAACTTCTGAGCAGGGGGCATTTTTTTGTAAATTTCAATTTGGCTATTATCAAGTTCTGCGATAGCTCCGGAAATTTCTTTTTTTACATCATCGCCTAAAAGTGGATTTCCAGTAAGGTAATAACCAAGTTTATCTTTTGTTCTACTATAGTTCACTTCAAAACCAGCTTCTTTAAGTGCTTTTTTCACAACACGCATATCTCTGTAAAAAATATCCTCCCAGCTATTTTTTCCAAAAGAATAGTAACCCATCAGATATTCCACTTTTCGAATCAAACTTTCTCTCGATAGATATTTTTCTCTCAATAGTATTTGTAACAGGTGAACGCGTCTTGCTGTAACAGTATCTCTTTTTAAAACATCTCTAAAAAGAACGCTCTGTGCTTTATCAGGGATTTTTTTAAGCATTTTAAATATACCTCTATCTAATTATACGCGAGTAAAACTTACTTTGCAATCAGTTTTGCTATTTAATGCCAAAGCGGAATGCGCCTACAGCAGGGATAAAAGATTTTGCAAACTTCCCCCATGAGGCACAAGATTACGTGAAATATATCGAAGAGAGCGTCGGGGTTCCTGTAGAGATCATTTCAAATGGTCCCGCGCGAGAAGAAGTTTTTTATCGGAATGAATAGAAGTTAGACGACAGGTAAATTTATGAGTAAGAATTAAGGAAAAAGCTCTTCAAGATCATATGATTTTGAAGAGCTTTCTTGAAAAGTTTAGGTACAGATATATTATTCTAAGCATTTAGAGTTACATTTTAAGCTTTAATAATCCCTTAATAACAGGGCTTTCTTAAAGTCAGGATTTTGTCCAAAAGGAGAAGAAATGAACCGCGAAGAGACGAAGCGTGCAAAGAAAAACGCCAAGATTTCTCCAAAAAAGAGCGAAGAAAGAGAGATGATTTAGAAAAAAACTTTGCGTTCTTTCCCTCTTTGCGGTGAAAATGACTATGCAAGTCTTGCTATTTTTTTCCCTGTACGGACTTTAAGAAAGCCCTGCCTTAATAATGCGTGTGCTTGACATATTTAATTGCATCCTGTAGAATTTTAATTGGTTTATGACTGTTTGGGCATTAAATATTCTCTTGAGAGAATGCCGAGTTATAAACCATCCCTCTCTTATTCTTCTCTGAATACCCCGTAGCTTGCTACGAGGGTTCCGAGCATTAAGAAAAATCTGTACCCGTAGGGGCAAAATTCCGTAATACCCCGTCCGCTTGCGGCGGGGATAGGAATTTTGAAGATTTTTCAAATTTATTAAAATAGGCATTCCATGTCTGATATTGCTAGGGTAATTACTTGGCTTGTTACTAAAGACAACATTTTATAAAAATGTATGTCTTTTTTGTAGTTCTCAACCCCGAGGAGGAAAAGGAGGTGGTATTCTGCTATAGTAGTATTACTTTCAAAACAGCTATCCAATTGTGGGCTGGCATCCCATAAGAGAAAATCAAGATAGTTGCGTATTCTAGTAAGTTTCTTTTTTTGATAATGAGGAGATAAGACCATGAAAAGAACTAAGTTTTTTGCTCTGTTTTTACTCACCGCTTTTGTTTTAGTTGCCTGTGGACCTGCTGCTCCAGAGACAATCAAAATCGGTATCAATGCGCCAATCACAGGTGATATTCCCAAAGTAGGCGAAGGCTCAAAATATGCCGCCGAGATGTGGTTAGCAGATATTGAAGCTGCCGGCGGACTTGATGTTGGCGGTACACTCTATGCCGTTGAGTTGGTTATTGAAGATAACGAATCTAAAGCAGAGTCGGCAACCAAAGTCACTACCAAGCTGATTACACAAGATGAGGTTTTGGCTATTGTTGGTCCGCAATCATCCAAGCAGGCAGTGCCAGCGGGTGAAGTTGCCAATAACTATTCGACTCCGATGGTTAGCCCATGGTCTACCAACCCCAACACCACCATGGATCGCCCTTGGGTTTTCCGTGGTTGCTTCCTTGATCCCTTCCAGGGTCCCGTTGTGGCGAATTTTGTCACTGATGAATTTGGTTTTACCAAAGCCGCCGTTCTCTATGATGTAGCAAGCGATTATCCCAAAGGGCTTGCTGAAAATTTCAAAACAGCATGGGAATCAAATCACGGCGAAGGTGCTGTCGTTGCTTATGAGAGTTTCACAACCAAAGATACGGATTTCAGTGCACAGTTGACAAGCATTATTAACTCTGGTGCGGAATTTATCTTTGCCCCTCAGTATTATAATGAAATCGCTCTAATTGTGCAGCAAGCTCACGAATTAGGCTGGGAAGCTCCTATCGTTGGTAGTGATAGCTGGGGTTCTGCTGAGACAGTTGAACTTTGTGGCGAAGACTGCTACGGTCTTTTCTTCAGCACCCACTATGCCGCCGCCGGTGCAACAGGCGCGACAAAAACATTCATTGATCGTTACGAAGCCGAACACGGTTATGTCCCTGATGATGTTGGTGCCCTCACTTGGGATACCTTACATCTCGTTGAGCAGGCAATCAAAAATTGCGGTGAGATTACTGGCGATATAGCCACTGATCGCCAATGCGTCCGCGATGCTTTAGCCAATATCACCGATTTCGCTGGTATTACTGGCGATATGACCTTCACCGAAGAAGGCGATCCTATTAAATGTGCCGTCATTGTTCGCATCAGCGACACTGGCGAGTACGAATTCTACAAATCTGCTTGCCCCTAATTATTAGGAAATAAATCCAGACCTGATAGGCATAAAGCCTATCAGGTCTTTTTCTCATAAAAATAGGAGTAAACAAATGACAGTTTTTTTGCAAAATTTCGTCAACGCCTTGCAATGGGGTAGTTTTTATGCCTTAATTGCATTGGGATACTCTATGGTCTACGGCGTTTTGATGCTCTTCAATTTCGCACATGGCGACATCTTTATGGTGGGTGCCTACATTGGATTTTTTGTAGCTGCGGGCTTGGTTGCGTTATCTGCCCTTGGAACTTTGGCCTTGCCCGGTTGGGCGATTCTGACTCTGACGATCATCCTGGCGATGTTTTTGACCTCTTTCGTAGGGATGTTGATAGAGAGAATTGGCTACCGCCCATTACGAGGTGCCCCGCGTGCCTCGGCGGCAATCACAGGCTTGATGATTGGTATTATTTTAGAAACAGGAAACTTGGCTCTCTTTGGGGCAAAACGACTGAAATTCCCTGAATTAATAGAATCAGTTACTTATGATATTGGAGGGGTCTTCGTAACCAATAAGAAAATTCTTATTGTGGTTGTATCTATTTTGCTCATGCTTGCTTTGCATCAATTTGTGCAACACACAAAATGGGGCATGGCAATGCGTGCAATGGCTTACGATTTTATCGTTGTCCCGCTGATGGGCGTTCCGATTAATACAATCGCTGCGCTGACCTTTGCTTTAGGCTCAGGTCTCGCTGCCGCGGCAGGTATTCTTTTCGGCGTTGCTTATCCCGTACTAGACCCTTATATGGGCATTGTTTTCGGATGGAAAGCCTTTGTAGCGGCTATCCTAGGTGGACGCGGGTCTATTTTGGGTGCGGCTTTAGCAGGTTTCTTACTAGGCTTTATTGAAATTTTCGTAGCCGCAGTATTCCCATCAACCTTGCGTGACCTGATTGCCTATTCTATTATCTTACTTATTTTAACCTTTAGACCCCACGGCTTCTTTGGTGAGGTTTATAGTGCAAAATTAAGACTTTAAGCGAGGAATTGATATGAAAAACAACAATTCGTCGACAAGCAAAAATGGATTGGGTAAGCGAATAAAAAGGGCATGGGAAGTTTTTTCTGATACACCTTTGCTCGGTTGGCTTTTCGGTATTTTTGTTGCCGTAGTGGTTGAGCAACTTGTTGGCCTGCCTTTCGCACGTCTCATGGGGCTTTCCAAAATTCCGGTTCTTTTTGGCTTTGTGATCGTTTTAAAGCAACCGACCTTGCTGCCCGGCACATTTATCTATTTGTTATTGATCTACTTACTCCCTGTGGGAATTATTGCGCGATTGGGTGCCTCGCTGGCAAATAAGCTGGCGGCTCGACTTCTCAATTACCCTCTTTGGGTCTCTGCGCTCGTCCATGTTGGCATGTTATATGGGATTTTGCATCTATGGGCAGATATTAGTGATTATAGAGACCTCGTGCTGCGACTTACCCTCATTGCGATCATGTTCACACTGAGCCTGAATATTATCAATGGCTATTTGGGAGAGTTCTCTTGCTCACACCCGGGTTTCATGGCTTTGGGGGCTTATGCCGCATCCGCATTTACAGTTATCATGTTTGTGGATGATAAAATCTTCGGATCGCCCCTGCTTCCACCTGCTCTGGGACCCTTTATTTTTCCTCTTGCCTTGATTTTGGGAGGCATTATCGCTGCACTAGGTGCTTTACTCGTTGCCGTCCCCTCCTTTAGAACAAGAGGCGATTATCTGGCGATTATCTCCCTCGCGTTCTTATTCATTGTCAAGAGTCTGATTGAGAACTTGGAAATTCTTGGTGGTCCGCGTGGATTTATGAACCAGCCAAACTGGGCAAACCTTCCCACAGTATTTCTTTGGACGATGCTTTGTATCTGGGTTATCAACAACTATGTGCGTTCTACGCTGGGAAAATCTCTCAATGCAGTACGAGATGAAGAAACAGCCGCTACAGCCATGACGGTAAATACCAAGCGTACAAAAATGGTGGGGTTCATGTTTGCAGCTTTTTGGGCTGGTGTAGCGGGTGGTCTTTTTGCCCATGTGATGCGCTATGTCAATCCGGGAACATTTGGTATCCAAAAATTGGCTGAAATGCTGGCGATGGTCTATTTTGGTGGACTTAATTCTGTGGTTGGTTCAGTGGTGGGAGCTGTGGGTTTCAATCTGCTTAGCGAAGCACTAAGGCCGCTAGAGATATATAAATGGATTATTATTCCACTCTTGCTTATTTTGGTCATGCTATATCGGCCCACTGGAGTATTTGCTTTTAGAGAACTTGATATCGCCAAACTCTTTCAGCCAAAACAAACATCAAAAGAAGAGGTGAAACATGCCACTGCTGCAGATTGACCAGATGACGCATTTCTTTGGCGGGTTGCGAGCTGTTCATGACTATAACCTTTCCATTGAGTCAGGACAGATCAGAGGATTGATTGGGCCAAATGGTGCTGGAAAAACCACCGTTTTCAACCTTATCACTGGCATTTACACGCCCACAGAAGGTAGCATCCAGTTAGAAGGGCAGAGTATCGTTGGGCTTGAACCCTATAAAATCGCCTCGTTGGGACTAGGGAGGACCTTTCAGAATTTACGCCTCTGGCGTCACATGACTGTCCTCGAGCATATAATGCAAGCTCGCTATTCAAAGTTGACCTATGGTCTTGTCGGTGCTTTCTTCAATACGCCCAAACGCCAGAGTGAAGAGGCTGAGAGCGAAAAGAAATCTCGAGACCTGTTAGAACTTGTTGGCGTTGAACATCTTGCAGACCAAATCGTAGTCAACCTGCCCTACGGCGCACAAAGACGCGTTGAAATGGCGCGAGCACTGGCAACAGAACCGAAGATCCTCTTTTTGGATGAACCGACTGCAGGCATGAATACGGAAGAACTGGCTCAAATGATGACGACTATCCGCCAAGTTCACCGAGAACTGGGTTTGGCGATATTCCTCATTGAGCATCGAATGAAATTTGTGATGGAACTCTGCGACATCATTCAGACTTTGGTTTTTGGAGAGGTCATCGCCGAAGGCAATCCAGATGACATTCAGAATAATCCTAAGGTGATTGAAGCCTATCTAGGCAAGGAGATAGAGACCTAATGATGCTATCTGTCGAAAACTTGCATGTTTCCTATGGTCAGATCAAGGCCCTTCATGGCATCAATTTTCATGTTGACGAGGGTGAAATTATCTGTATTGTGGGAGCTAATGGTGCAGGAAAAAGCACCACCCTCCGCGCAATTTCATGCCTAATTCCTGTTGACGCAGGCTCAAAAATCACCTATTTAGGTGAGAGCTTGCTCAACTACACAGCCGATAAAGTGGTTAGCGAATTAGGCATCTCGCATGTTCCCGAGGGAAGACGTCTTTTTGGAAATTTGACGATTGCAGAAAACCTGAAATTGGCTACTTTTGCGAGAAAGGATAACGAGCAGATTGAAAAAGACCGCGAACGTGTCTTTGATATTTTCCCACGCTTGAAAGAGCGTATTACCCAAAAAGCGGGAACACTGAGCGGTGGTGAACAGCAAATGTTGGCTGTTGGCAGAGCTTTTGTGAGCGGAAGAAAAGTGATGCTTTTGGACGAACCCTCGATGGGTTTAGCTCCATTGTTAATGATGGATATGTTCAAAGCTCTTAAAGAAATCAACGCTGAAGGAACCACTATCTTGTTGGTAGAGCAAAACGCTCGTTTAGCACTTCAATTTGCTCAACGGGGCTATGTTCTTGAGACAGGAAATATCGTTTTGGAAGGAAATGCCGACGACTTGCTTGAAAACCCCGAAGTGAAAAAAGCATATCTTGGTGGTTAATCTTTTCCTAAATTATATCCAAAGAAAAAATGAAGCCGAGTTTAAAAAGACTCGGCTTCATCGCTTAACTTCAGTGTCTAAAACTACTTATAAAATCGCGGCACCCTTTGTCCAATAGCGCAGGTCACCTCATAATTGATTGTTCCCCAACCCGCTGCTACATCTTCAGCACTCAGGTACTCGCCTCCCTGCTTGCCGATGATGACCACCTCATCCCCAGCTCTGGCTGTGGACACGGTGTCCAATTGCACCATGATCTGATCCATACAGACTCGTCCAACCACAGGGATGCGCCTTCCCCTCACCAAAACTTCCAGTCCATCCAGTCGCCGAAATCCATCTGCATAGCCGACGGGAATTGTGCCAATGCGCTCTTCCTTTTGGGTAGTATAAGTATGTCCATAGCTGACCCCGCGCCCGGCAGGCAAGGTTTTCACCTGGCTCAGAATCGCTTTCCAGGACAACGCGGGACAATAGGTTGTTGGCGTTTGACAATCAGGAGATGGATGCAGTCCGTACATGGCTATGCCAAAGCGTAGCAAATTGAAACGTGCGCTGGGGCGTGTCAGGCTTGCTGCCGAATTGGAGGCATGTGCAAGCGGGGGGCGGATATCATCTCTGTCTAGTTTGGCTAAAAGGTCAAGAAAAAGTTTTTCCTGTGTGTCTGCATTTTTCGGATTTTCTTCATCTGCACGGGCAAAATGAGTGAAAATCCCCTCAAAATGAAGATGGGAGGCGCCTGCAATTTCCTTGGCTACTTTTTCCGCATATTCAACCTGTACCCCCAAGCGACTCATGCCTGTATCCACTTTAAGGTGTATATATGCCTTTTTCTTGACCTTCTCAGCAATCTCGGCAATTCTCTTTGCTTCTTCCAGATCCCATACAGTTAATGCAACGCGATTCTCAATCATTTCTTGAACACGTTCCTCTGGGGTATATCCCAAGAGCAGAATAGGCGAATCTATCCCAGCCTGACGTAGTTCTAAAGCCTCGCTGACTCTGGCAACGCCGCACCAACTTGCCCCAGCCTCTAGTGCAGCTTTCGCAACAGGCACAGCTCCATGCCCATACGCGTTAGCCTTGACAATTGCCATTACAGGCGTTTTTGTCTGTTCCAGAAGCTGATGGATGTTATTTCTAATAGCTGTTAGATCTACATCAACCCAAGTTGAGTACATTTATTTGCTCACATAGTTGTTGTGAAACGCAACCCATCTTGGCAGCACTTCTTCCAATTGTTCTTTCGAGGGCAAAAAGGCAATCCGTAGGTGATTTTTCAGCCCAAAGCCAGAGCCGTTGACCGTGCATAAGCCTGTCTCTTCGAGCAATGCCATGCAGTAGTCAAAATCGTCTGTGCCAGCGGGTAATTTGCTTAGACGGGGGAAAAGGTACATTGCACCGGTTTTGCCAAAGACTTCCATGCCGTCCATCTCTTTAAAAGCCTCGCGTACCATCACCGCTTTTTCGTATAGATTGCTAAGGACTTTCTCTTTTTCTGCAAGAAATTCCTGACGCACGCTGCTTTTTGAATTTGGCGGGGAAACCATCAAGTAGGTCATAATTTGCCCAACGGTGTTAGAGCATAAACTGACAGAGGCTTGTTTCAGGAGCAGGTCTACAAAATTTAATGCTGTGCCAGCGATCATTGGCGCGTTTCGTACTTCAAGATAGCCGCCGCGATGACCACATTCGCCATAAAAACCTTTTGAGATACTATGCAAGCTGAAAAGGGGAACAGATTTCTCATCCCCGAGTGCTTTGGCGAAAGAGACAAATTCTCCGCCATAGAGATTCTCTTGATAGACCTCGTCGGCGATAATGGCGAGATTGTGTTCTTTAGCGAAAGCGATCACTTCATGCACGCTTTCCTTGTCCAGAATTGCACCGGTCGGGTTGCCGGGGTTGATGACAACGATAGCTTTGATATTTACGCCCCGCTCTGCATGTTGCGTGTAGGCACTTTCGAGTGCTGCCTTATTCAGCGCCCAATCCTTCTCTTCATCCGGATAATAATTGACTTGCACACCGCCAAACATTTTGATCGTGGCAGAATAGAGCGGGTATTGCGGGATAGGGATCATGACCCCATCCGTTTTTTCTGCAATGAGCAAGTCCAAAACACGTTTGGCGCCGTCGCTTGCACCATCGGTCAGGAAAATGCGCTCGGGGTCAGCAACCAAGCCGCTCTCAGGAGCGAATCCATCCCGTTTGTTAATAAAATTGGCAATTGCTTCTCGCACAAAAAAATACCCTTTGCTTTCAGTATATGCGCCCAATCCTTTTCCCGTTTTTGCCAAAATCTCTTCGCTTAGGTCAAGAACTTCATCGGCTACAAAATCATCATCTCGCAAAGAGCTGGCAGGGGATTCTTCAAAAAGAGCTTTTAGTTCTCGCTCGCGGGCGATTTTCCCCGGCTCTTCGAGCAGGCTGACAATTTGCCGATAATAGCTCATCGGTTGCTGCCCCAATGCCTGCGGATTGCCGATATTGCAAAAAATAATGTCGCGCCCCTCCGCTTTTAGCTTTGCCGCTTTTTGGGGGATAGGTCCCCGCACCGCGTATTCCATTTCAAGAATATTTTGATTGACATTGATCGTAGAAGACATGCTTTTTCCTTCTTTTCTTGGATTTGAAGCCGATACAGTCTTGTTTGGGGCTTGCTCGCGTTTAATAAAAACCCCTCGTAGTAATCGTTTTAGCGTTTAAATTATTCTCTTCTTTCTGGTTGTGTAATGGGAACCTGTAAATGGAAGGTGCTGCCCTCGCCTACCTGACTTTCTACCCAGACACGCCCCCCATGCTGCTCAGCAATTGAACGAACAATGGCTAAGCCTAATCCTGTGCCGGTCTGGGATCGAGCTTCACGGTCTGAGCTTCTGAAGAATTTCTCAAAAAGGCGTTCCTGATCTTTTTCAGAGATCCCGATGCCGCTATCTGATATTTCGAAGAAAACATCTGTTTCAGAAGCATGTGCATGAACATTAACTTGCTGTCCTTCGGGAGTATATTTGATGGCGTTCTCGACCAGATTATAGATAGCCTGGTGAAGCAGATCCTGGTCTGCTTCGATCAGAGGGGGCAGATCAGGTGCAGTTTCGAGCGAAAAGTCGATATTTTTTTCGCTCGCGTGAAGTTGTAGGGCAGAGATAACGCGGTCGAGAATATCTACTACAGGGATTTTTTCCAGATCCAAACCAACGCCCAGTTCAATACGCCCTAGATCAAGAAGATTGTTGACAAGACGAGACATATTCTCTACGCCGGTGATGATCTTGCGTACATAGCCTTGTTGTTGATCGTTGATATTGCCTGCCATTTCCATCATAGTTGCGTAACCGCGAATGAGCGTTAACGGAGAACGAAGGTCGTGGCTGACGGTGGAGACAAATTCTGATTTCAGGGTGTCCAATTCTTTAAAGTGGGTTACATCGCGCAGGATGCAAACCCGCCCAATGGGGCGCTCTTCTGCAAAAACAGAGGAAGCTGTCGCGAGGAAAGTTTTACCATTATTGAGTTTGATTTCAGCGGGGTCTTTTGCGGGAGCCGAGACCTTGAGCAATTCGATCAACTCTGGCTGGGAAAGGATTTTGCTGATAGGCGCCAGGAGAGAGGCTTTTTCTATACCAAGCACTTCCCATGCGGCGGGATTTGCCAAAAGGAGACGGTCTTTGTGATCTGTTACCAAGACCGGGTCTGATGTTGAATCGAGGATCGACGCAAGTTGTTGTCTGCCAACTTCTACACTTAAGAAAAGATGGGCATTTGCCGCGGCGAGAGCCGTTTGTCCGCCCAGGGTGGTGATAAAGCGGATATCTGCCTCTGTAAAAAGTTTAGGCTTGTCGTAGGCTGCCCATAAAACACCGAAGAATTCTTTGTCATTGCGCAAAGCAAGGGCAAATAAGGCTGCAGGATTCGGACGAAACTCACTCAGCTGTAAACCTCCGCTTGTGCGAGCGAGATTGGGTAGCAGAAGAGGGTCTTGTTCCTGGACTGCTTCGAAAATTTCGACATCCAGATGTGCGTATTTGCCCTTTGTATCTTCTATCGCAAAACGAGTGGGCATATCTGACATTAGATCAGGCATAATATTCGGGGAGAGGATAACCTGCACAGTATCTGCACCTGTGGATTTAATGGCTTCCAGTACAGGTTGGAAAATATCGTTCATTTCAAGGCTGGATGCAATGCTGCGACTCACAACGAGAAGCCGATTGAGTTCCTCGAGACGATCTTTAAGGCTAATGCGCATTTGCTCAAAGGCGCGGCGTAGCTGCCCGACTTCGTCCATGCCGGGGGTTTCCAGAACGTGGTCAAGTTTTCCTTCTGCGATGCGCCCTGCTTCGCTGGCAAGGTTTTGAAGTGAGCGAGAAATAATGCGTAGGCTGAGTCTTAGCGCAACCAGCGCAAGGAGGGTTAAAACAAGAATGAGTAAAGAAAGCGGAGCTGCGATTTGCAAAGAGAGTTGTTGTATCTGGCTTGCAGGTACTTTCAGTACGACCGCCCAAGCACGTCCGATGACCGGTTGATAAAAAACTAATTCGCGTGTCCCCGTAGTAGATGTACCATCATAAAAAGCCGCTTCAGAGCTGCGCTCCCCTTCGTACTGACTCATAATAAGGTTATTATCTGAGTGATAGAGGATATATCCGTTTTCATCGATCAGGAAGCCCTGTCCCTCGATAGAGGTCATACTATCGAGACTATTCAAGATCGGGCGCGTGATCGGGTTGGTATTTAGATTTGTTCGCCCTATGAGAACGTGGCTGAGCGTGTCTTCTCCATTGGGGATAGCCATAATGAATGAGACACGAGCAGAATCCCCTTCATTGAGCGGCGTGATCGTATAGGTTTGTGTTGGCACTCCGCTAAAGGCAAAGGTAAGGCCACTCAGTTCTTCTTGTGTCAACTGCCGGGAAATTTCTGTTGTTGGTGGGTATTCCCCGAGGATATTTGCAGAGGCATCCACCACAAAAAGTTGATTAAAGTAGGGAACAAGGCGGATCTTTGAACCAAGCAAAGTAGCAAGTTCTTCTTTGTTAGCAGAGAGAAGAGTTGGATCTTCCGCAAGTTGGACGCCTAGATTTTGCCCCGTTTCTAAAAAGAAAGGGACACTTTCGGCTGCAATTTCTGCGGTATTTTCGAGACGGTCGCCTAACATGCGGCGAGCTGCCTGACCTGCGACAATCCAATCTCCGATGAGAAGAGAGAATAAAAGCACGATGATAAAGGTTCCCGTCCCGATCAGGAAGCGGGTTTCAATGCGTTCTTCTGCTGGAGAAGGTTTTAATGCCTGATTGCGTGCCCATCTGGCAGGAGATATAAAAAGAAGAAATTGGCTGATAATACCTGCAAATAAGAGTTCGCCCAAAAGCGCAAAGCTTGCTGCTCCTGTGTTGTTGATTGCAAAATCCAGACGAGCAGTTACATCGAAGGGTGACTCGCTGAAAAAGATTCCTATTAAGGCTAATATGCTGAAAAAAGGGATTAATCCAATCGCAGCAAAAAGAGGTTGACGAAGAAACTTATAGATCGGTGTACGGTAGCGTTGGCGCACAGAGATGCTGAAAAGCATCGCTAAAAGCCCGATTTCCAGGATCGTGAATAAGGTATGTGTATCAAGCCAGGCGCGCAAAAGTCCCGCGATCAACCCTAAAATAAGGGCTGGTATTGGACCTAATATCCCTCCGGCGATCATCCACCCTATTGCGCCAAAAATCATCAACGCCGCGCCATAAGTTTCCAAAGGGTAGCCAGGAGGAGGCATTAAAGAGGAAGGTTTAATATAAAGGCCAATAAATAGATTGCCAAGCACAGTGAGGATTAGCAAGCCTAAAAATTGCCACCATGATCTTGTTTCCCAAAGCGGATGATACTCTTTGCTGCGTAAAGAAAGCCAGACAATGCCACCCAAAAGAGCCGCAAAGATCACCCAACCAAAAAGAGTGAGCGGGTTGAAAAAGCCTGATGCAAGGGGGAGTAGTGTGCTGATAAATCTAGGCATGAGCGTTGAAAAAGATTATAGCCTTAAATGAACGAGTTTTATGTTAGTTTTATAACACTTTCTGCATAAACACCATGATATTCATCAGGAAGAAGCCCTGCGATATGTGACATGACCAAGTCGGCGTTGGCTTGGCGGGATTTGCGTCTTTCCTTGCCTTTGCTGATAATCGGTGGCAAGTTGATCTCAGGTCCGATCCGTAGGGTCAGGGGCGGGCGTTCTCCGCGCTTGGCACGATCCCAATAATCGGATGTTGTGCCAATGATCCCGGCCGGGACAATCGGAACCTGAGCCTTTTCAAAGATATAGGCTACACCTGGTTTTGCGCGTTGCATGGCAACTTCGCCAGAACGGCTGCCTTCCGGGGCGATCAAAAGCGGATGCCCTGAATGGATGGCGGAGAAAATTGTGTCGAGCAGAGCGCGGTCGTATTCACCACGATGAACAGGAATTACGCCGTACCACTCCAGAATCTCTTTTTGACCGCGTTGTTCAAAGACAGTGCTCGCGGCAATGATCTCAAGCATTTCGGGCCAAAAGGTAGCGATGAAGGGAGGGTCGAATATCGAAACATGATTCATCGCCAGGATATAGGGTTTGCCGAGGGGGATATTTTCTTTGCCTTCGATCGTGATCGGCGAAAGAACGCGAAAAACGCTCCGTATGGCAGCTTTTACGATAGGGCGGGTAAATTTTACGCTGGTGGGGAGCTGATATTCACTCATTTGGAAAGTGTCATAATTTCTTCAAAGACCTGAGTGGCATTCAATTTGTCTGAATCAATGATCACTGCATCATCTGCCGGGCGGAGGGGAGCGACATCGCGCGTGCTGTCAACGTGGTCACGTTCTTTGACCTTTGCAAGTATTTCATCATAATCTGCTATTTCGCCGCGTGCGATGATCTCATCATAGCGACGTTGGGCACGTTCTTCGGCTGAAGCATCGAGATAGATTTTCAACTCTGCTTCGGGGATGACGACAGTGCCAATATCGCGCCCGACCATAACCACCTTGCCGCGTAAACCGATCCGGCGTTGTTGTTTGCTCAGGGCAGCCCGCACTCCGGCATTGGCTGCGACAACAGATACATTTGCATCCACTTCGGGGCGACGGCATTGCCAGGTGATGTCTTCTTTTTCTACAACCACATCACAGGCGCGCCCATCTTCTTGAGATGGGGGAAGAACGTCTATGGGGACATTTTCGGCTATTTGTGCCACTGCATCTTTATCGCTTGGATCAACGCCGCGTTGGAGGGCTGTCCACGTGACGGCGCGGTACATAACGCCGGTATCAAAAAAGAGATAGCCGAGGGCATCTGCCACGCGGCTACCAACGGTTGATTTGCCCGATGCGGCAGGACCATCTAGTGCAATTGTTTTTGGTTTCATAAGTAGTTGTTTGGTTGTTGGTTTCTTTGTTGAGTAGTTTTTTACCTATCAGAAACTGATAGCGATACTGATTTTCTGTTTCCAAAGGGAATGAGCATTAAATAACTTCCGGGTTTTCATTCTGGGATTGTCACGCTTCAAGCGTGACCTACCTCATCAAAATAAGTGTAGGTCACGTTTTCAACGTGACTTCAATAAGTGCGGTTTGAGCATTAATTGGAGTTCCTAATCACTAATCCCTGCTTCCTGATTTTGACTGTCAAAAAAGAGATCGTTTCGTGCCCATAAGATAATTTCTTCAGACTGTTTTGGCACTTCACGCAAAACCATCCACTTTGCCCAGCTATTCATTGTCAGCCAGTCGGGGCTGGTACGCCAGATAAAATCTTGCCCCCTGTAGCTGGCAGCGAGTGCCAGTTCTTCGGTTTTTGGGGTAATAACAAGATCGGGTGTAGTAGAAGGGTCAAGAGAGATAATTTCTTCTACACGGTGGTTACGGAGTACCCAATTTAGGGCGGGGGAATTAATCCCCGAAATGACAATGTCAAGGGCTTGGGCATCTCCACGAGACCAGGTCGAAATATCCGCTACTGTTTGGTGGAGCAGTCCAGCTTGAGACACGCGCGGCGCGGAGTCCCATATCTCGACTCCTTTTGGGGTACGTAATCCTGTTGCGCCCCAGGCGGTGCCGAGGGTGTAAATTCCCAACGTTAACAAAATGCCCCAAACGCCGCCTAGTGTGGCAACTTCTACCGACCATCCGTAGGCGATGAGCGCAAGACTCAAAAATAGCAAGGCAAGTGAACCGGCCAATAAAAGTTGGTGCTGATTTGTGAACTCAAAGTTTTGGGGTAAAAGCCCTGCTTTGGCAAGATTGAGCCATGAAAAAATGAGCAAAATAAAGGTGAGGGCAAAAACGCCATAGGTTTCGTTGCGGTCATAAATGGGCATCCGAAAATAGCGAACGATCTCGGTTGCACTCAAAATCCAGAGTGGCAAAGCTGCCCAAATAAGGTCGCTGACTTGACGGGCGGGGTAGATTAGCGCAAGCGTGAAAGCGATAATTGACCATAAACTGAGCGCCAGGCTGAAACGATTCTTTTCCAAAATGCCGCGCACGCTGGCGATGGTGCCAAAGAATAAAGCGAGGGGATAATAAGCAAAAAGCCCACCCAAAATGCGGAGCGCAGGAACGTCAGATGCGAAGCGCCAGCCGCTGAGATAATTGGCGAGAGACGTGAACCATGCGCTTAATCCATTTGGAGAGAGAAATAGACGTGTGCTGATGAGGAGAATGGTGCCGCCCGCAAATATCGCGGCGGTTTTTAGCGTCTCTTTGTCGATACGAACTTGATTTGGGCTTGATTCCGTCTCATCAACATCCTCTTCGGGGATGAGATTTTGCGCCAAGGCCCATGTCAGGGCGATGCCGAGCAAGCCCATCCAGACAGATGCGCCGCCAAGCAATGCGATCCCGGCAAATATCCCCGCCCATTTTTGGTTATCGTTTTTCCACATTCCCCATGCAAAAGCGCCAAAGGTGAGCGCGAGCATGGTTCCGTTTGCTTGTCGCGAAACGGCGACTAATCCCGGTGCAATGGCAAGTAGAAAAGCAGCAATTATTGAAACTCGTTCACCAGGTTTTTCGCGAAAGAAATAAGGCAAAAAGACAATAAAGCTCCCTGCAAAAGCAGGCCAAAAGCGTGCAAGGAAATTTGTGCTCTCAAGCGCATAAAAGGGGAGGCTGGTGAGGGCAATATAGCCAATTTGCCCATCGAAGAGCGTTTTTCCCCCTTGGGCGGCAGAGAGGGCCTGGAGTGCCCAAGTCGCTTCTGTGTCAGTTAGGGGCAACGCGCCAAGTTGGATAAATCGCAACGCGGCGGCGAGTAAAAAGGCAATAAGATAGAGATAATCGTGACGAGATTTCATGGGAGATATTTTAGCACAGAGAGGGTAATTTCAAACTAATCTTAGATTTTTCTTTTTGTCATTAATTCGCGAATAGCATTCCCCGTATAAGGATCAATATTCATCGTCAGCGCTTCTTCCATATCCACCCAAACATAAGATTGGGCTTCATCGTTTAGTACCACATCTGTTGAGTCTGTTTTGCAGGCGAAGTCGAAGAAAATGAAGTGCATATTTTTCCAGAAGGATTCGTCCTGAATGAACTCCTGAAAGAAGATGAATTCCACGTCGTATACATCCAACCCTGTCTCTTCTTTGGCTTCGCGGATGAGGGCATCGGTCATCTTTTCGCCAACTTCGATATGCCCGCCCGGCACAACGTACTTGTCATGAAATTTATGCGAGCGGACGAGCAGCATTTTCCCTTCGGGGTTGAAGATTAATGCACCGACAGTGGGGTGAGGGAAGTTTTGTTCTGTCATATTTTCTCTCCGGTATAAAAGGTAGCCCGCTGATGGTCAGCGGGCTGATTTCGTCGAGGACGAGTTTGACGATAATGAAGGAAGATGCCCAGATCAAATTAACGAGGACAGCTTCTACAATAGCAAGGGGATAGGAAGGTTTCTTCACGTTTTTACCACGGAGAGCGCAGAGAGCACAGAGTTTTTATTGTTTTCTCTGTGTGCTCTGTGGTTAGATTCTAAACAACAGATTCTGCAACGGTTTCGCCATACTGGAGCATAGCCTTAACTGTCTCTTCGCTGCGACCTTCGGCATAAACGCGTAAAATAGGCTCTGTACCAGATGGGCGAATAAGCAGCCAGGAGTCATCGGCGAGAATATATTTCACGCCATCGCTCGCGCTGATCTCAGCCACTTTTTGATTAGCGATCTCAGTGGGAGCTTGTTTGGTGAGAAACTCGGTCATCTCCGCTTTTTCGACAGGGCGTTTTAGGCGCAAATCTGTGCGTCGATAATGAGCAGGGCCTACTTCGTCAAGCAGGTCGTTGACCATTTCGTGAAGGGGTTTCTGGGCAGCGGCGATCATTTCAACAAGCAGCAGCCCCATAATGACGCCATCACCTTCAGGGATATGTCCTTTGAAGGAGATGCCGCCCGATTCTTCGCCGCCGATGAGTACATCTTCGCTCATCATATAGTCGGCGATATGGTTGAAACCCACGGGCGTTTCGTAGACTTTTAAACCATATTTATTGGCGAGCCTGTCTATCATCCGCGTGGTGGAAACGGTGCGAACCACCGCGCCGCTCATGCCACGTTTTTCTACAAGATGCTTGAGCGCAAGCGCCATGATTTTGTGTGGGTCAACGAAATTACCGCGCCCATCCATCGCGCCGATGCGGTCTGCATCGCCGTCGGTGGCGAGACCAAAATCGCCCATACCGGTGCTGACAGCGCTGGCGAGGGCATCCAGGTTTTTGCCAATGGGTTCTGGGTGTACACCATCAAAGCCAGGATTCATCTTGTGGCGAATTTCAAAAACCTCACAGCCTGTGCCCTGCAAAAAGCCTTTGATCGCGCCGCGGCCGGAGCCGAACATCGAATCCACAACGAATTTCTGGGGATTATCGGCGATCAGGTCAGAATCAATTAAGGTGCGCAAATGTGCGTAATAGTCGGGCAAGGGGTTGAATTTTTTGATCAAGCCAGCAGCACGTGCCTTTGAAAAGCTCATCAGATTCGGGCCACGTGCCCGTTCTTCGTTGTCGTTGATATAAACTTCCACACGCCGACATTGCACAGGCAAAGCTGAGCCGCCATAAGAGGCTTTCAATTTAACGCCGTTATAGCGTGGCGCATTGTGAGAAGCTGTGACCATGATCCCGGCAACGGCGTTCAAATTTTTGACAGCGAAGGAAACGGCTGGCCCAGGCGCATCTGCATTGGTGAGATGAACGGTATAACCATTTGCTGCCAAAACGCGTGTGATCTCGCCTGCATAACGGTCGGAAAGAAAGCGGGTATCAAAACCGACTACGAATTTCTTCTCATCGGGGGCTGGTGCGCCATTGCTTTTCTTGTCAAACTGTCCTGATGCAACAGCATCGGCGATAGCTTGAGCCACCATCCGCAAATTGGCAAAGGTAAAAGAATCTGAGATAACGGCACGCCAGCCGTCCGTTCCAAAATGAATAGGCATGTTTTACTCCTTAAATTTAAAAGTTGATGTCATTGCGAAGCAGCTTTACCGCCGAAGCAATCTCGTTCTGTTGAGAGGGAGATTGCTTCGCAAAAACGGCTCGCAATGACAAATCGTTATCTACCAATCCGGTGAAGGGGTAGCAGTTTTTAATACAGATTGAATGATCCACCCTTCAAAACTTTCGTTTCCGCGCAAGACCTTTACCTGCACCCAATCTTCCCCATCATATTCCAGCGGAGCGGTTAGGGCTTGCACCAATTCGTCATTTGAAAGGGTCAAAATTACGGGGCCGCCAGGCTCACGTCGCAAATAGGCGCCGCCGCCCCTGCTCGAAGCGATCAACGCATAGAGCGGGGTTGGTTCGGCTGTCAGGGTGGGTGTGGCGGTAAATTTTGGTTCAGCTGTACTGTCGGGAGAAGCAACCACGCTCAGGGTCGCGCTCGGCTCGGCGATTTTTTTTGTGGATGTCGCGTCTGGGACAGGAGTCTCTGATGGGGAAATTTCCGTGGCTGCAACATCCGGCAATCCCCCAACAACTTCCGCTACGCGCGTGGACGTGGGCTGGATTCCGCTTGTGGACGGAGAATCTGTCCCCGGCAGAAGTAAGCTTCCCAGAGCAACGAGGAGCAGTGCAAAGATCAAAAGGCTGAAAAGCCATCCCGATGCCTTTGGTGGGCGGAATCCCAAAAAGAAAAGAGCCAACGCACCAAAAAGCATTGCCCAGGCAAGATGTGCGACAAAAACAAAAAGACCTTGCGGAAAAACACCCCCAATACCGCTGGCAAGCCCAAAGGCGGCTGTGTTTAGGGGTAAAAAGAGTTCGTAAGCAACGACTACACTTGGCAAAAAGGGTTTTTTCTCAGAGCGAACAAAAGAAGCAGCGAGCAGAATTGCGCCCAAGGCAAGTACAACCAAGTCTGGCCACCAGAGACGTGAGTGAACAAAAACCTGCGTCAGCGTTAGCGGCATCCAGATACGTGCGGCCAGACCGGCCAAAGTACCTGTTATGAAGACGAGAAGGCTGCCAATAAAGAATGCGCCCAGTGTCTTGATAAAGAATTTTGCAGACCCGCTGACCGAGGCAAGGATCATCCCCACGACCGGGGACATGAGCGGAGCCATAAGAATGCCAAAGACGAGAAAAGCCTGTGAATCGAGTAGGTAACCCAAGCCTAGAATTGCCCCACATAAAAGGGCAAAGATGAAGAATTCATAGGAGGGGTAAGCACGCTGAACAAGATTTTCAAGCAGCCTTGAGCGACCTTCCACGCTGGAGGGGATAGCTCTTCGCCTACGAGCCGCGCGTCGACGCTGGGCGCGTGTTGGACGCGTCTTGGCTATTGGCTCAGGCGGCGTTGATGGGGCTGTTTTTTCGAGTTCTTCTGACATATTTTTATGAATGGCGCGGTCTTTTCGAGATTTAGTTTATCTGCTGTGTTCACGTTTGAGAATGGTCAATTCGATTATGGTGTGTATTATACGTTAGGCAAAGTTTAAGCGCAAAGCCTAAGTATCTATCCTAAAATTATTTTGTAGAAGATTGTCAGACTTGCATTGCACTTGGGCAGTGCATTGCAAGTCGGGTTTGCAAACTCAAATTTATCTTGCCAGAACCGATGTGCAACGCATCTTCTCAGATGCAATGCACATCTCCATTATTTTTTCGGATAGATACTTTAGTAAAATTGAGTATAAATTCAGAAGCCGAGTTTTGTACAAAACTCGGCTTCCAGATTTGAAGAAAAATTATGAGACCTCTTGCAAAAGTCTACTATATCATGCTTCATGCGCCGTCCTTAGCGCAGCATACTTTAGTGCGACGCAGGTTTCTCTAAAACGCCGCCGAGGACGGCGGCTAAAGCACTTATGCAAAAAACTATTCTTCTTCCAGTTTTTTCCTGATAGTAGATTTTTTTATGGTAATCGTTGTGTCATCTTCTCTTTCTTCTTCACCAAAGACGACCACGGTAATATGTTGGTTCAGGAAATCGGGTGGGGCTTCGTCTTTGCCTGGCGTGACTTGCCCAAGTGTGTAGCCACCGATAATGGGGATGTCTGCGCCAAGAATATCTTGCACAGCCCTTACTTCAGCGCCAGAATGTGCTTTGAGAAGCATTTGCCAAGATATGTCAGCTAGAATTAATGCAAGTTTTGGTTTTGCCCCGTCGAGCGAAAGGCGGGCTTTTTGTGCGGCGCGCTGGGCGGCTTCAAGACAAGTTGCAGGGCTACCAGTGAGCAAATAGGCATCAACACCATCGCGGATGGGGGCATTCATGCGGAAACTTCCGTCGGCTTCTACGCGCAAGGGTGAACGGATAAGCAAATCTTGCCCTTGGTCAATACCAAGAGGGTAAAGCCGGACTAAATAGTTAAGCGGTGGAAAGCCCCAGTCTCGGGCAGGGTAGCCAAAAAGTTGGGAATATGCTTCTGATGCAGGGCGTCCATCGAGTGTGCGGACCCAAAATCCACGTGAGCGGGTAACGCGGAATTGACTGCCAACGGGTCTCCAGCCATGATCGGAGCCAACGCCGATTTTCAGATTCCCTTCAATGAGCGCGGCGGCGAGACTCCCGGATCCGGCCTGGGTCCCAGCAATTTGAGATGTGATGCCCGTGTGCGGATTCCCGCTGGAAAGGCCGCCCGTGATCGAGAGGGGATCACCAGTTAGGGCAAGGCACATTTGCTCGGCATCGCCATTGAATCCATCGGCAAAGAAAAGTATCTGCTTATCTTCCTTATCGGAAACAGTGGCAAGCTCACGCAAGAGCGATGCGGTTTCCCGTCCACTTTGGGCATAGCCAGAAATCCAATGATCGGTTGCTTCTATATCAGGGCTACTGAGTAATGCTACAGAAACTGAGTTTTTGATCTGGCCTTCCTGGGTAAGTGTAGAAGCAGAGGACAACCCTATTGTTGGTGTGTCTCCGAGGAGACTGTTAATACTTTTAGCAACTTCTTTGGCGTCGTAATAACGCGAAGTGACAATTATGGCGAGTGAGGGTGTGCCTTCACCTAATTGTTTCAGTGCATTGTGGGTGGCTTGTATGCCAGCCTCTCTTCCATCAAATGCTTGCGCACTTCCTACTGCTGCTGTTAGGGTCATGATTTAGCCTATTTCTCTGCAATTGGTACGGTAAAGTGGAAGGTAGTGCCTTCTCGGAATTTGCTTTCAAACCAGGTGCGCCCGCCTTGCATTTCGATGAGGCTCTTGGTGATGTTCAAACCTAAGCCTGTACCAGGGGCTTCTCGGGCTTTTTGATCTTCTGAGCGGAAGAATTTAGTGAATACTTTCTTTTGGTCTTCTTCGGTCATGCCTATGCCATTGTCTTTGACCCAAAGGTGGACAACTTTGGGGGCACCATCCGGATCCCACTGGTTGTCGGCTTTTTCAGCGCCGATAATGATATGCCCTTCTTCTTGCGTATATTTGTGGGAATTGCTTACAAAGTTGACGAGTACCTGCTCAATACGAGTGCCGTCAGCCCAAATTTCAGGAAGGTTTTCTGGAATTTCGACGCTGATGGTTTGCTTTTTCTCAGAAATTTGTTTTTCAGTAGAGCGAACGGCATTGTTGATAATTTCTGAGAGATCAACGGCAGCGAAGTCTATTCGCAGACGGCCTACTTCAATTTTAGAATTATCATTTAGGTCAGATACGAGGGTAGACATACGAATAACGTTGGAACGAATTGTTTGGAGAAAATTGCTTTGGTTGTCATTGATCTTTCCAACAGCGCCAGCAGCAATTAGTTCTGTATAGCCTTTGATCGAGGTCATGGGATTTTTAAGTTCATGAGCAACAAAAGAGACAAAGTCACTTTTGGCGATATTGGCTGCTTCAACTTCAGCATATAGTTGAGCATTAGCGATAGCGATAGCAGCATGATCGCTAAGGCGGCTGAGGAAGTCAAGGTCAACTTCGCTTTTATTTGCGCTTTCCAGAAGAATTAGCGCTACAACTTTCCCTTCACGGCGAAGCGGGATGATGGTTTGGGTTCTCGCATTTAGTAGTAAGCCGCTCTGTTTGATGGGATCCAATTGTGTTGTTGTTGGTAGCCCACTTTCTACGGCTTGAATCATTGTTGGAAGCTCAAGAGGTAATGCTCTTTCTGAGTAGATATCAAGTTGGTTACCATAGCCTTCTTGTGCGATGATATGAATACCCTTTTCGCTAAGGTTGCCAATGAAACCCGCATTTGCCTGAGAACGACGCATTGCCCACTCCAGAGTGGTGCGCATGGCTCTGTCAGTTTCAAGGCTGGCGTTTAGTTCTCTATCTATGCGTTGCATGATAGAAAGTTCTTCAACGCGGGCATTAAGTTCTTGGTCTGTAAGAGTATAAAGGCGGGCATTTTCAACCGCGACAGCGGCTTGTCCTGCAAAGGCTGTCAGAAGGCTTTCATCTGCATCAATAAAGGGTAATCCGTCTTTTTTGTTGATGACTTCAACAACACCAATGACGTTTCCTTTAATTTGGAGAGGAACAGCAAGCAGCGCTTCAGTTGAAAAACCAGTTTCTTCATCTGTGCTATCAGACCAACCTGTTGATTGACGCGTGTTATTTTCGACAACAGGTGCGCGCGTTTCCACTGCTTTTCCTACAATCCCCTTCCCTGCGGGGAGGCGTTTTCCGACAAGGTCTGTAGCCGCAGGTCCAACAGCAACGGTGAAGATCAGCTCATCTGTATCTTCATCTACCATAAAGAGACTACCGGCTTCGCAATCAAGAATTTGAACCGCGCTTTCGAGAATATTTTGTAGAAGTGGCTCGTGTTCGAGAGTTGATGTGAGTTGCTGTGTAATTTCATTTAGTGTAGAAAGCTGTTTCGCACGTCGCTCTGTTTCTTCGAGGAGACGAGCTTTTACAATTGCACCGGCTGTTTGATCGGCAATTGCACGGAGTAGATCAAGTTGTTTTGGGGTAAAAGTTGTGTTGGGATTGCGGCTGCCAATGCTAAGAGTGCCAATGGTTTCTGAACCTGCGTTGAGAGGAACGCCGATCCAGGGGTAGACTTTTTGCAAAGAAGGTATAACATTTAGACGGCGGCATTCTTGTTCATAATCCTGTGAAAGGATAGCGCGGCTATTACGCGCAATCCATTGACCAATTCCCTGATTGTAGGGGAGGGGAACGTTCTCTCTTTCATCTAGGCGTTGATTATCTTCGATACAAAAGGCATAATAGAAATAGTCGCCTGTTTCGTTATGCAAAGTGATATGAAAATCTGTAGCGGGGATGATCTGGGTTGTTTGGGCAAAAATGAGCTCAAGAACATCGTTAAAGGACAGCGTAATACTCACACCTTGAGAAATTCTGGTGAGCGCGTTCATCTCTTCAACTTGTTTTTCCATATTCACAACAACCTGGGCTCGTTCTATGGCGATCCCGGCTTGGTTGCTTAGGTCTTCAAGGAGTCCAAGTTCGTGGGTCTGATAGGGGTCTCCGGAGCGTCGTAATCCCATTGCTATCCAGCCCATGAGGCGATCAATGCTTTTGAGAGGGATGAAGAGGGATGTCTTGAGTAATGCCAGGCGATTTTTTTCGCTTTCGAGCGCTTCTGGAAGATTTGCAGCATCGAGGTAGAAAGCACGGTTTTCTGCGATCAATGCTTTTACAAGTGGACTGTGATTTGTAAAACGAATATCGCTTATGGGGTTGCCTGCAGTATTCATGGCAATATATTGGTTGCTGGCAGGATCATGAATATAAATGTGTAGAAGATCAGGAAATAAGTTCTCAGAGATCGTTTCTTGTAGAAATGTAGTGATGTCTGGGAGATTTTTTGCGTTTGAGATTTTCTGGGCAAAATCCTGGATTTCTTCTTGATGTGCTTCTTTTCCCCTGAAACGGATTTTTTCAATTAGGGCTGAAAAGCGATCTTGCAGTGGGCGTGTTAGAAGAGCAAGAATAGCAACAAAAATACCGATTGCGATGGGGTTGCTTGGGGAGATACTTTTTGCAGTTATGAGGCCAAGCCCCCATAGAATGAGTATATAGCCTATGCTTGCCATTGTTGATAGGATGATAATAACTAGGCCGCGACTGATAAGAAAATCTACTTTAGCGAGGCGGTAACGTAAAATAGCATAGCCAGAAACAAGTGGGAAGCCCAGCGTTGGAACCATCAGGTATGGAGAGAAGTTCATTGGCCGGACAAATGATGAGTAGAGCAGGAAGATGCTCATTGGGGCAAAGGAGAGCAGGATGCTCCACCAGACCATTTTTATTTGTTGTTTAGCAATAGGTGATCTATCTGTACGTCCACGATAGAAGAGGGTGCCGATGAAGAAGAAAGCAGAAAAGCCGGATAGCCCGTAAATATATCGCCATCTTAAGATATACAGGGAAGGCATTTGGGTGTTATAGATACTGGGAAGGGCAAGCAAACTCAAAAGGAGAGCGATTACGTACCCGGCCCGGCGAAGATAGGGTTTTTCTTTTATGTAGTCAAATTCTTGAGGGAAACTGAGTGATAAATCCAGCAATGCGCCTCCAGAAATTGCGACGGAGAGTGTCCAAAGAATGGTGAGTTCGTGCGTTGTGTAGACATTAAAGAGGACTGCTGCATTAAGAGCAAAGGATGTTGCAAATAGAATAAAGGCTCGCCCCTGACTTTCTGAAAGACGTAGGCGAGACATCCATAAGCCGAGCAGAAGATAGCCAAGGCCGATGCCGTAGGGCACATAAAAGAATTTGAATTTATCAGTGTTTGGGAATGAAATGAGTTGAATGCTTTTTGTTAGTTCACCTTTTTCTATGTTTTCATAGGTGATTTGAATTTCATCGCCAGGTATATGTTGAGCAAGGGCATTTGCTATATCTTCTGATGAACTGATAGTGTGGCCGTCAATTTCTTTAAGTTGGTCTCCCAGAGAAAGACCAGCGTTGAAAAGTTGCCATGCATCGGGGTCTGTGTTTTCTTTTGAGGTTCCTACACCGTTAAAAAGCAGGCTGTGTTCAACAAAGGCTCCCATGAAAGGGCTTTTCAACCATTTTGTCGCCGAGATAGGAATCAGAATGAAAGCAATGATCGCAATGGCTTGGTATAGAAGCACCAAAATTTCTAATGCTTTATCGAAGTTTCTTTTCTTTTCAACAGGTTGAGTAATGCTCATGGTTTGCCTTGTCGCTTTATAGTATCCTTTATAGAATTCTTGTAGAAAAATTCTGTGTGATGACAGAAAGTTTTGCAAAAAGCCTTAGGACATTTTACTCTAATTTATATTTGCTGAAGATAGTTATTTCATAACAAAAAAATCGGCCTTCATACAAGACCGATTTTTTTTGTTTGTTAGTACAAGTTGTTTTGTTTAGACATCCAGATTGCGGACATCTTTTGCATGTGTTTGGATAAATCGTTTTCGTGGGGGAACGGCTGCGCCCATGAGCATGTCAAATGTACGATCTGCTTCTGCAGCATCTTCAATTGTGACGAGGAGCAGAGTGCGATGTTCCGGGTCCATGGTTGTATCCCAGAGTTGGGTAGGATTCATTTCACCCAAACCCTTATAGCGTTGTAGACCGACTTTTTCGCCTTTGTCTATATTTCGCATAAAGTCTTCTCGCTCGTCTTCTGTATAGACATATTGAGATTTACGCTTATGGGTAATCAAATATAGAGGAGGTTGTGCGACATATAAATGACCTTCGTCAATAAGCGGCTGCATATAGCGGAAGAAGAAAGTCAGTAGGAGAGTGCGGATATGGCTTCCGTCTACATCGGCATCGGTCATAATAATGACGCGCCCATAGCGTAGGCCTTCCAGGTCAAACCCATCGCCAATCCCTGTGCCAAGCGCAGAGATCAGGGCTTTGACTTCGTTATTACCTAGAATCTTGTCAAGGCGAGCACGTTCTGTGTTTAGGATTTTGCCGCGCAAGGGCAGAATTGCCTGAAAATGACGGTCACGTCCTTGTTTGGCAGAGCCTCCTGCCGAATCACCCTCAACGATGTACAACTCAGTCTTGCTGGAATCTCGTTCTGAGCAGTCGGCTAATTTTCCAGGCAAGGTCAAGCTCTCTAAAGCCGATTTGCGGATGATCAGATCGCGTGCTTTGCGGGCTGCGCTCCGCGCGCGAGCAGAAGTAAGACATTTTTGGATAATAGCCTTTGCCGCTGATGGTGTTTCTTCCAGGAAGGTGCTGAATGCTTCGCCTACAATTTTTTGTGCATGGGTTTGCACTTCGGGATTCATTAACTTTACTTTTGTTTGGCTTTCGAATTGGGGATCAGGGTGCTTAATGGAAACAATAGCGGTCAAACCCTCACGCGTATCATCACCAGAAAAATTCGATTCTTTCTCTTTTAAGATATTGTGCTTGCGTGCATAATCATTGATCACACGAGTTAATGCGGAGCGCAAACCGGTTAGGTGAGTTCCGCCATCTATTGTATTGATCGTATTTGCAAAAGCATAAACTGATTCAGTAAAAGCATCGGTATATTGAATTGCAGCTTCTACGCTAATATCGTCGATCGTTTTTTCTACATAAACAACTTTATGAAGGCCATTCCGATTGCGATTCATATAGCGGACGAAAGAAGATATTCCGCCTTCAAAATAGAAGTTCATCTCTTTGTCTGCGCGTTCATCCTCAAGGCGGATATTTACACCGCGTGTGACGAATGCCATTTCGCGGAAACGATGGACAAGTGTTGAAAACTTATAGGTGAAATCCCCAACAAAGATTGTCGGATCGTACTTGAACTTTACCGTGGTGCCCGTTTCTTTGGCTTTTGTTTTGCCCGTAATTTTGATATCTGCTTGAGGTATCCCGCGCTCATAGCGTTGGAGGTGGACCTTGCCATTTCTTTTGACCTCTACTTCGCACCATTCAGAAAGTGCGTTCACGGCGCTTACGCCAACGCCGTGCAAACCACCTGATACCTTATAGCCGCTGCCGCCAAACTTACCACCTGCGTGGAGTTTGGTCATTACAACTTCCAGTGCCGACATGCCTGTTTGTGCATGTGTATCAACCGGGATACCACGTCCATTGTCTTGTACTGAAATGCTTTCGTCATCGTGGATGATGACGGCAATCTCATCGCAGTAGCCAGCTAAAGCCTCGTCAATGGCATTATCTACAACTTCGTAAACGAGATGGTGCAGAGCTTTTATGTCTGTCCCACCGACATACATGCCGGGGCGGCGGCGAACAGCTTCTAAACCTTCTAGAACTTGAATGTCTTTTGCTTTATATGATGAATTTTCTTGAGCCACAAAAACCTCCGAGGCGTTTATGCCTGTGCTGAAGTCGCTTTTTTGGAGTTGAGTTTCTCCAAAAGCATTTCAAGCCAGGCGCTCATATCGCGATAATAAATAAAACTTGCTGCTAATAAGGATGTTGTGATGAAGGCATGTCCTAAGATGCTGACGCCCATCATCCATGATGATGTTGATGGTGTTAGCCAAAGAAGGTTGAACCCCTGGCTGAGCACTGCTACAGAAATAACAAAGAAACTACTGGTTGGTAGCGTGAAACGAGAGAGATTGAAACTACTCACTATAGAAAGAAATAGGTTCTCACTTTTTACAAAAATGCCATGTGCGGAAAAGAATATAGGAACAATGATCCACATGGCAAAGACTATGAGTAGAAAAATTGAAATTGGTACCAGGCTGGCATTGATTTGCATAAATATCCCGAAAACCAAGAGCAAGGGAGTGCCAAAAGTGATGAGAACGATTACCCAGAGGATAGAGATAAGTACGGCTTGTATAGAGACTTTGCCAAACCAGCGTAGGTCATGCTCTTCTTTTTGAAGGCTTATTTTCGCAACCCAAGCAAAATAAAAGCTGCCCAAAATCCAGCCGCCAAGAGTTAGCATAGCTATCCATAAGAGAAAGGAGAATGTAGTTTCGATTTGGTAAATAGCTGGCTCTCCAAGAGGGCTTTCTCCAGGAATAACCAGCGGCATAATGCTGCTGATGCCAATGGGAAAGGTACGTATGGAGCTAAAGATGTTAGCGCTTCTTGAGAGCGCTTCTGTCAACAATTCTTGAATTTGCTGAATTGTTGTTGGAGGGAACATTGAAAAAAGAAGATTATCCTCGCTGGGCACATTAAATTCTGCAAGCAAACTATGAATTAATTTCTCTGTCCGCAATTGGGGGCCGAGCCATAAGAAAAGGTCCAAGAGAACGGGAAAGAGAATGATTCCGATCTGATTGGCGGTTATATCAAAGCCTGCTTTTAAAGAGGAAATGATGCCAGGGGGAGGGGAAATTTCTTCATTGTGGAGTAAGTTCATAACCCACTAATTTTACCATATTGAGTTACTCTTGGCATCTGTCTGTGAGGCAGGTACAATGAGGGCATCTCTTATTTTTGGATACTAATGGACACAAATCGTCATATCCCGGATACCAATCGAATTAGTGTTTTAACAGCAACTGTTTTGTTAGCTTTTGCTCTTATCCGTTTGCTCTCCACTGCTGTATATGCCCTTGCTTTTCAGGTATTTAATTGGGTTATCCGTTTCGATGTGGACTTGCGTTTGGTCGTGATCGTCCTGGCTTCCGGGTTGACAGCAACGGGTGTGGATTGGTTGTTGAGAAGCCATCCGATGATGGAGGGGAAATCCACGCTGGAGCATTGGCTTGTTCCGATGCTAACTGCATTGGTTTTGGGAATACCGCTATACTTGCTGCCCGATGGCGCTCTGTGGTGGGTTGGGTTCGGTCTGGGGGGCGTACTTTTGGTTCTTGTTTTTTGGGCAGAGTATGTGGTTGTTAGCCCTGGAGATACAAATTATCCTACTGCGATGCTTGTGCTTACGGTGGTTTCTTTTTCTCTCTATCTAGTTTTGGCTATTGCTTTGCGTTATGCTGATATTCGTCTCTTTATGTTATTGCCGGCTTTGTTCCTTGCGACTCTTTTTGCGAGTTCGCGGGCTTTATATTTGCGTCTTGGTGGAGAATGGAAAATCGCTTGGGCGGCAGGAATTGCGTTAGTTGGCATCCAATTGGCGGCGGGGTTGCATTATTGGGATCTGTCGCCCATTCGTTATGGGATTTTCTTGTTGGCTCCACTGTATGCGCTGACAAATTTAGGGGCTGCTTTGCTAGATGGCATCCCCCTTCGTAGGGCGATGGTGGAGCCTTTGATGATGGCGGTTTTTGTGCTTGGCGCCGGAATTTTCTTCGGATAGAGGCTGTTTTTAAGCGTGAGCAAGTTGAAAACAAGCGCGTGACGGTATCTATTTTCCATAAAAAAGTAACGGGGCTTTGATATTTGTGTTATCACTGGCACAATGTTTTCTGGAGGTAAAGATGCAGATCTTAGTAGTGCTAATTGGTTATTTGATCGGGTCTATCCCTGTTGGTTTGTTGATCGTCAAAATGCGAACGGGGAAGGATGTGCGTGATGTTGAAAGTGGGCGAACAGGGGGAACAAATGTGATGCGTGCGGCTGGGTTTTGGTCCGGTTTTGCAACAGGGATTTTGGATATTTTGAAGGCTGCCAGCACGGTATGGATTGCGAAAGCTTTCAATGCGGGGCATTTGGTAGAGGTTCTCGCGCCGATTGCGGCAATTATTGGACATAACTATTCAATCTTTTTGATGGAACGTAAAAATGGAAAGATTCATTTCCGTGGTGGAGCCGGTGGTGCTGCAAGTGCCGGCGGTGCGATGGGGTTGTGGGCACCTTCTATTTTGATCATTTTCCCCGTTGGGCTTTTTATCTTTTTTGCAGTGGGCTATGCCTCTGTAACGACGATGAGCGTTGCTTTGATCGCAATGGTGATTTTTGCCATCCGTGCCTGGCTGGGGCTTTCTCCCTGGATTTATGTGCTTTATGGGGCACTGGCAGAGCTTTTGTTGCTTTGGGCTTTACGCCCAAATATCAAACGCTTAATGGCAGGAGAAGAGCGTTTGCATGGGTGGCGAGCAAAAGAGAAGGTTTGGGGTGAAGGGGAAGCAAGAGAAGAATAAGTGTGTGCTGGAAAATGAAAAGCCCTCGTTCGAGGGCTTGTTTTATGCTACTTCTGCTTTTTCTTTTTCGAGTTCTTTTTGATAGGCGTATTGTAAATTTTGTTCATGAAGCGCTGATGCAAGACCGCCAAGTAATATACGGCTTTTCCCGCATTTCTCTACATCTTGTTTTGCCAGATATTCCATGGGGGATTTTCGGCGGAGCGCGGTTCTGGCGATTTTTTCTATTATGTTGAGGTAGTCGAGATTTCCATCTATGGTAGATTCGACTTCTCCGCGCAAGATCACCTCACCATGCCCTTGAACAATATTCTCTAAGGTCATTCCACGCACGATTTCGTAAAAGTCACGTAATTCTTCTGTGTTTCCATCGGGGAGGTAGGGAATGGGCATAAAGGCATCGCCACCAAAAAGAACACGATCTTCGACGACGAGAACTGCGATGCCGTCTTCGCTATGCCCAGGAGCAGGGATAATTTCCAGATGTTTTTTTCCAATTTGCAAATTCATCTTGCCCTCGTCGAGTGTCATGTCGGGCAGTTTTATCTCTACTTGTTTAAACATTGAATTCTGCTGCTTCGCTTCTTTCAATGCAGGAATGCCTCGCTCTATTAAAAAGTCTCTGCATTTTGTATGGGCGATAATCGTTGCTTCCGGGAAAAAGCAATTTCCCCATGTGTGGTCAGCATGATAATGGGTGTTGACAATATAACGAATTTTTGATTGGAGAGTATGTTCGACAAATTCTCGAATAGCGTTGGACTCTTCGGGAAGTGCCAGTGTATCTATCAATACAGACCATTTAGGGCCAACAATAACCCCTGCTGTGACTTGTGCATAAACATCACTTTGGAACCAATAAACATTATCAGAAACACGCTCACGGTGCATATATAACCTCGAAAATTAAATTTTCTAATTGATAGCATAGATGCCCCCTTAAAGTCAAGCTGAGTTTAGCCTTCTCAGCAATTCCAAATATGCCTCCGCGAGGAGCACGCACCCTGCACTCGCCATATTTGCGGGTGTGCGACGAAGCGGTCTCATACTTAGCAAAAGACTACTTCGGCGGTGAAACTGCCTCGCACCTGTGCCCTGAAAGGGTAGAATCATCCAAACTTGGAATTGCTGTAGCCTTCTTGTTTTTCTGATGTCTAAAAGACAACTTAACTTTGTGCCTGCCAACTTGCTCTCATGAGCAAAAACCAACCGACAACATATGCAACGCCACCCATAGGGGTAAGATAGGCCAAGTTGATTCCCAGAAATTTTAGTGTTCCTGTAAAAGTTAATATATATAAGCTGCCTGAAAAAAGGATCGTGCCAAGAATGAAGAATTTCCCTGCATAATTCAGCGTTTTCTCTTCTTTCGCCCATTGTGTCATTGCCCAAGCAACAAAAAAGAGTGCAAAGGCATGGTACATCTGGTAACGGGCTGCTTTTTCCCATATGGAGAGCCTGTCTGGGCTAACCATATTTTCTAATCCGTGTGCACCAAATGCACCTGTGGCAACTGCCAAACCGGCTAAAAATGAGCCAATAGAGAAGAATTTCTTTTTCATATTTTTTTCCTTTTGTAAATGAGAATGAGTTTTATTCAAGAATTATATCTTCCTGTATTTTTTCATGCAAAAGAGAAAGTTTATAAAGATAGGGAGCGCTAAAATGTTGTAGATTCTTATTTTGTATGCCAACGAGATTGAAATCTCTGCTCATACAGAAAGTCCGTTTAAAACGGACTTTTTATCTCAGTTTCTCTACCGTACATTTATCGAAATTCTCGAAATAAAAGATAGACAAAGTGATTTCTTAGTCCGCTTGAGCGGGCTTCGCAAGAGTAGCACGGTGGATTCATCCCCGTGCGGGTGAAATTCACATAAAATTCGCTCTTTTCAAACACATTTGTGTTGCATATTCGCTCCGCACGGCGGTACCCCTGTCGGGGCACAAGATAAACCGACCTAGTTGTACGAAGTCCATTCGGACTGGAAATCTGCACCTTGAACTCACAGATGTACGGTAGAAAAATCTCAGTAGAAAATTCATTTTCGATGAGGCTGAATGAGATTCTACACATTTTTAGCGCACCCATAAAGATAGGGAGCACTCAAGAAGTGTAGATTGTGCCAACTTGACCGCCCTGAGATTAATCTCAGGGCTACAAAGCAGCGCCGGATCAATCCGACTTCCCAGCCTGATTTATCAGGCGTTGCTATGTAGCACGGATATGAATATCCCTGCGGGCTTTGGAATGCGGATTCTACAGAACTTGAGTGCATATGTGCTTACGAATAACCTCGCTGCGTGGTATAGTTTTGCTCCTGAATTATGGAGAAAAATATGCCCCAAAATCTCGACACACCTACTGCTGAAAAGAATGATTTTCAGGGAGAACAGGTTTTTGTTATTTCAAGCGGACACTTTGTTCACGATGTCTATTCCGCCTTTCTTGCTCCTCTGCTCCCTTTGCTCATTGAAAAGCTCTCGCTCACTCTAACAATGGCAGGTTCTTTGAGTGCGTTTATGCAATTCCCCGCGCTCTTAAATCCTGTTATAGGGCGTTTAGCAGACAAATCAAATGCTCGTTATTTTGTAGTATTTGCCCCGGCGGTTACTGCAACGCTGATGGCCTTAATGGGGCTTGCCCCCAGTTATTATGCGTTGCTGGCACTTCTCATCGTTGTCGGGATCAGTGTTGCCTCCTTTCACGCACCTGCGCCTGCTATGATCGCGCGTGTTTCAGGAAATCGTGTAGGTAAAGCGATGGGCTGGTTTATGGCTGGCGGAGAACTTGGACGCACCTTGGGACCTATTTTTGCTGTTTGGGCAGTTACTACCTTTACATTGGAAGGCATGCTACGTATCGCCATTTTGGGCTGGTTCACATCTATCATCCTCTTTTGGCGGCTCAAAGATATTCCCATTGAAAAGAAAGAAAAAGCCGGGTTAAGAGAAGTTCTCCCGAAATTACGTACCGTTTTTCTTCCATTAGCCTTCATTCTCCTCTTTCGTACGTTTATGACGGTCAGTATGACAACCTACCTCCCGATTTTTATGAATCTAAAAGGGGCGACTCTCTGGTTAGCTGGTGCAGCCTTGTCGATTATGGAAAGCGCGGGAGTCATTGGTGCTCTAAGCATTGGCGCGATCAGTGATCGCATTGGCAGAAGAACCGTTCTGCTCTTCTCCGCAATAGCATCTCCGATTTTAATCATAGCCTTTTTAAACACAAGCGGCTGGTTGCTCATCCCTGTTTTGCTGGCTGTCGGGTTTACAAGTCTTTCTGTTGGCCCCGTTTTTCTGGCGCTTATCCAGGATCATTTTCCGAAACATCGTGCCTCTGCAAATGGAGCCTATATGCTCCTTGCCTTTTTAACCCGTTTCCCCGCCACGATCCTCGTAGGCTTGCTCGGAGATAAGTTTGGCTTGGAAAATGCATTTTTATGGAGTGCCTTGCTCGCCTTTTTAGTCATTCCCAGCATTTTTATGCTCCCTAAAGAAGCAAAGGAAGCATTGGCATGACCCTTTCTCCTCTCTCGTTAAAACGTATCTATAAAGTTTGGTTGCCTCTTGCTGCAAGTTGGCTCTTGATGGGGATGGAACTTCCTATCTTGAGCGCCTTTGTTGCTCGCCTTGCCGAGCCAAAAATTAACCTCGCAGCTTATGGTGGCATTGTCTTTCCTCTCGCCCTCATCATTGAAGCGCCTGTTATTATGCTTCTTGCCGCATCCACCGCCTTGAGCAAAGATTGGGCTTCCTATCTTAAATTGCGAAAATTTATGCTCTACGCAGGTGGATTGCTAACAGCCTTACATCTCTTTACCGCTCTTACCCCTTTCTACTATGTTATTGCTGAAGGTCTTCTCGACGCCCCGCCTGAGATCATTGAGCCTGCCCGTCTCGGGTTAATCATTATGACTCCGTGGACATGGTCTATCGCCTATAGGCGTCTAAATCAAGGCGTGATGATCCGTTTTGGGCACTCCAATATCATTGGCATTGGTACGGGTATTCGTTTGGGGATGGATATTCTTGTCCTCAGCATTGGCTATTTTCTTGGCGGGCGCGGAATAGTCGTTGCTACAAGCGCAGTCGCAGCGAGTGTCATCGCAGAAGCTATCTATATCGGATTTAGAGTCCAATCGGTACTCAACGTGGATTTGAAACCTGCTCCCGTTTTAGAATCTCCGTTGACGACCCGAGCATTTATCTCTTTCTATCTCCCCTTGGTGATGACCTCGTTACTCACGCTTTTGATCCAGCCGATGGGTAGTGCCGCTCTTGGGCGCATGCCTCTAGCCCTGGAATCTCTCGCTGTCTGGCCTGTTGTTTCGGGATTTGTTTTCATGCTCCGTAGCATGGGTGTTGCTTTTAACGAAGTCGTTGTCGCTCTTCTCGATGAGCATCTTTCCCTTAAACCTTTGCGTCGCTACACAGCCATCCTCTCCATCGCGACAACTGCCGTGATTCTTCTCATCGCCGCAACTCCGCTCTCCCGCCTTTGGCTGGAGGATGTCTCAGCCCTCACATCCGATCTCTTTATCCTTGCTCGTAACGGTCTCTGGATCGGTTTCCTCTTGCCAGCTCTTAACGCGCTCCAAAGCTGGTATCAGGGCGTTTTGCTCAACAGTGGCAAAACACGCGGGATATCAGAAGCCGTTGCGCTTTTTCTGGTTGTAACGGGCTTGGTTTTATGGGCTGGCGTAGAATGGGGAGAAATGACAGGACTATATGTTGGCTTGGTTGCCTTCAGCGTGGGGATGCTCATCCAAACTGCATGGCTCTGGTTTCGCAGTCGGCCACCTCTTCAGGTTCTTTGTGAGCGTGATCGTTGTTTGGAAGTTTAACGTTGATACAGACTATAAAACCTGAGTTTCGGATAAGCCCCCTGCAATGTTTTTAGCCACAGATTACACGGATTTCACGAAAAAAGCACTAAAAATCGGTGGGAATCGGTGCAATCCGTGGCAGATCACATACAAATGCGGGCAAAAAATCCTTATCCAAAGTTCAAGTTATAAAAGTCTCCAAGACTTTTGTAATCTGCCGCTTTTGCAATAAAAAAGGTGCATCTGAAAACCAGACGCACCTTTTGGTTTTATATCTTTCAGGGTGTTTATTCTTCGAGTTCATCCTCTTCGATCAGCATGACAACCTCTTCATCAAGATAGTGTTGACGAACAAGAGCGTCGATCTCTTCTGCCATTGCGGGGTTTTGGCGTAGGAATTCTTTCGAGTTTTCTCGTCCTTGAGCAAGGCGGGTTTCCCCATAAGAGTAGAAGGAACCTCGTTTGCTAACGATTTCGGCTTCAGTTGCCAAGTCAAGCAGGTCGCCGATCTTTGAAATGCCTTCATCGTACATAATGTCGAATTCTGCTTTTTGGAAGGGGGGGGCAACCTTGTTTTTTACCACGCGCACACGAGTGCGGTTGCCAACGATCTCTGCGCCAACCTTAATGGATTGGATGCGGCGAACATCCAGACGAATTGATGCGTAGAACTTGAGCGCCTGTCCGCCTGTGGTTGTTTCGGGGTTGCCAAACATCACGCCGATTTTCTGGCGAAGCTGATTGGTGAAAATAACGGATGTTTTTGTTTGGTGGATGGCACCAGAAAGTTTGCGAAGTGCCTGTGACATGAGACGAGCCATTAAACCCATGTGAGCATCGCCCATATCACCTTCAATTTCAGAACGGGGGATCAGAGCAGCAACCGAGTCAATTACAAGAATGTCCACTGCTCCGGAGCGGATCAATGTTTCAGCAATTTCCAGTGCTTGTTCACCGGTATCCGGCTGCGAGATGAGCAATTCATCCACATCTACACCACATTTTGCAGCATAGCTGGGGTCTAAGGCATGCTCCATATCAATAAAGGCTGCTGTGCCACCCATTTTTTGGGATTCAGCGACGATATGCTGACAAATTGTTGTTTTACCTGACGATTCGGGACCATAAATTTCAGTAATACGTCCGCGTGGAATGCCGCCCACGCCTAGTGCAATATCCAGTGAAAGGGAGCCTGTTGGGATAACCTCTGTTGCCAATGCTGCGGCATCACCGAGCTTCATGATCGAACCTTCACCATAACGCTTGGTTATATCTTTGAGAGCCTTGTCTAGTACTGCTTGACGGGCATCGTTCAATTCTTTTTCGCTTTTCTTTGCCATTTTCTTCTCCAGAAATTTATTCTTTTATGAATGATTGCGATCTACAATTGCAAATGCTATTTTATCATTCATTACAGGGGATAATTGTTGAGATAATTCTAGCACAAATGTTCAGTGTGTCAAGAAATAAGGGAAAACCAAAGGTACTATTCCCTGAAAAGAGCGTGCGTCGCACCAAAACGACGAGAATCTGCCCATCGATAGGCAATATGCTCGATGATTAGCTCTTTTTCATCGAAGCTGGTGCGACGCACGCCTGCCTCGGCTATCGTAATCTTAATATCCTTTTGGCTCTTTTTTTGGTGCTTTTTCGAGCTGAGTATTGCCAGTCTTCTGCAAATTTCAGGACTATATTTTTTTCTCTTTCGCCCAGATTGGCATAGAGTTTATAGAAGGCCTCCAATAACCAGTCTGCTTCGTTTTTTACAGCCCTTTCCATAGAATATTCCAGAATAGGGAAAACAATTTCAGCATCCTCTTTCGAGAGAGCGCCATAGTCTCCTAGAAATAGATCAGCTGAACTTGCAATGATCAGCCCTTCTTTTTCTTCGATATATTTTTTTGCATAGGTAATTGCTTTTTCTGCGATTGGCTTATTTAGATGGGCACAAAATCCCATTGTGCGGATGATCATCCAGCGTGTTTGCGGCTCTTGCACAGATAAGGCGGGGAGCAAGTCTTCCAAGCGCGGAGCAACCATCTCCGGGCGTTTTTCTGCGACAATTTCGACCACTTTTGCTGCTCCGGCACGGATATTCTTTGCTCCGACATCATCTTTTTCATAAGAGGACAGATCAATGCATTTGGTCAAAATATCGCTTTGCCCCTCCTGCAGTACCTTTTTTGCCAACGCTTTTCCCAGCGCACTGGAAATAGTCCCTTTATTTGCAGCCAACTCTTCAAAAATGCTCATTTTTCGTTCCTTCTTTTTAATAAAAAATTAGCCTTATGTCAGCTACTTTTTCTTTGCCAAAATAAAGATTGAATCGTGAGGCTCAAATTCTTCGTATACAACTTCTTCGAGGAGAATAAAGTGTTTGTTAATTAAAGCAAGTAACTTATCTTTATTATGATATATTGCGCGCATATCACCGTCATCAAAAACTGTATCCCCAATCCAGAAGGAATGAATTATTACACCTTCATTACTAAGTATCTCAGATTGTCTCTTTAATGCTTTTTCAACCAGTTCTAACTCAAAATGTTGGTATACCTTGCATGAATAAATACCATCATATTTCTTGTCTGTTTCAAGCGTAATGCCATCGAGAATTAGAAATTCACCATAAGGAAAACGAATTTTTGCTCTATCAATAAACTCTTTTGAATAGTCACTACCTGTTAGATCATAATATTCAGACAACCACTTTAAGTCATTTCCAGGACCCATGCCAACTTCAAGAATGCTGCTACCTTTATCTAAGTGTTTTAGTATAAGATCTTTGAACTTGGCGTTATCATAACCCTCGCACATTTTAATATACTCTTCAACCCCTTGCTTTGTTTCATATGTTTTCATTTAGAATCTCCTAAAGTCAATTTTTATAAAAGAAATAAGATACTCACTCATCCTCAGGCGTAGGTGTCCAGAATTCCATCCCTTCTTTTTCGGGCAAATCGCCGTTAAAACCGTCTAGCCCTTCAAAATTGAAATAGCTGACTTGCCCGGGGAAAATCTCTATGCGGTGGCGAAATTCTTCGCCTTCATATTCCAATTCCAACTCATACCAGCCTGCCGGCAGATCGCTCATTACAAGATTTTCCTGATAATAAGGATCGCCATTCACAATTTTAGGCCCATAAGAGCGAATGCGGCGGATACGATCGCTTTCAAAAGAGCGGACGCGTAATTGGTAATGACGTATTGGAGAGCCGTCATCGGCGATTAAGTTGCCGGCCAATATGCCCCATCCCTGGGGCGGGGCAATCCACAGTTCAGGGTTAAAGGTATCGAAAAAATCATTTCTCCCCATGCGCACTTCAAAATGCAGATGCGGTCCTGTGGTGTGCCCTGTCTCGCCAACCAAGCCGAGTTGTTCGCCCACATCCACCCATTGCCCTTTAACCACATCTATTTGGCTCATATGCGCGTAAACGGTGTATAGTTTCTGTCCTTCGTAGCCAAAATCGTGTTCAATAGCCAC
Source organism: uncultured Anaerolineaceae bacterium (assembly GCA_964581545.1). Lineage (GTDB taxonomy): Bacteria > Chloroflexota > Anaerolineae > Anaerolineales > Villigracilaceae > Desulfolinea. The sequence continues at coordinate 2,407 of CAZOOX010000002.1, read as the reverse complement.
TGCCTGTCCATAAGGATCATCTTTATTTTCGACCCATCCGCTAAAAAAGCCCCAGTTTGCCCAGACAACAGTACCCGGTCCCGCTGCAATGATCGGCGTACCTTTTTCAGTCGGGATGTCGATGCCTGTGTGCACGACATTGTTAAAAAAGATGCCGCCATATCGATAACTTTGCAAAGGCCAATTAATTTCATTGGCAGCAATGGGGCGGATAAAATAAAAATGATCGTTCGGAGAAATTGCCCAGGGGATGGGGTAGAGCGGAGGACGCCAATCGGATACAGGTTCTGCGCCGGGGGTGGGGATGGTGAACCGGACTGGCGGAATTTTCGTCGGGGTGGGGAGGGGCGAATCGCTCTCCTGTGAACTTGCTTCCGTTACGATGTGGATGGGCGGCGTCGGCGTAGTTTCGTTAAGCTGTTCGGGAAGCACCGAGCACGCTGAGAACAGGAGCGCGCCGAAGGCTAATCCAAAAATGCGCGTAGCCAAATTGATGGAGGGGAAAGAAAAGGAAATCCCCGTATGGAGAGTGAAGATTTTACGCAATACGCAATACGCACTTTTCATCATGGCGAGGGTGTCGGCGTTGTAAATTCAAAAATGGAAAGCGGCGTAGGAGTCGAAGTCGGCGTACGTGGTGTACGCGTTGGCCTTGGCGTCCTGGATGGAACGCCTGTTGGCGAAGGCGTGATCGTTGGTGGCATAAGAGGCGTGGGCGTGAGCAAGATCTCTGGAGGGTAGAGATCGAGCATGGCTTCGTACCAGCTTAAATTATTTCTCTGTACAAATTGTGTGAAACGTGTGCCTTTATAAAAGTTTCGCCAATTTGAAAGCGCTGGCAAACGCTCCCAGCCGAAATTTTGTGCTAAAGCTGTAAAATCGACCCAATAGCCTGCGGGGACAGGGGCAAAAGAGCCGCCGGTTTCGTAGCTGGCCGGGTCAAGATTATAGCGAGTGCTCAAATCCCAAACCGGGTCATGGAGTGGGATACCTTTTGAACCATCTTGTACCTGGGTGTGCAGGTAGATGCGCCAATAACTTTGTTGACCGATTTCGTGCCGTGTGGCGACCATCCAGCCGGCGTTGGCGATAAGCGGATTTAGTGAAAAAGCACGCCCTGTATAGAGCCAGTCTTCATTCATGCCGGGGCCAAGAGCCGTAGTAAGAGGAATAAAAGCATTTTCGAGATTAGCGAGTGCATCCCAACCGGTATGCGTGCTGGTGGCTTCTCGAAGGGCTTCAAAAGATTCGTTTACTGCATCATGGAGTTGAGGGTAGGGGGCTTGGACCTCATCGAGAAGGACAAGGTTTTCACGCACAGAAAGTGCTTCGGGAGTGATGCGCTCAATTTCCCAACCGGATGCAGGTGTGGCGGCAGCAGCTTTGACGTAATTTGCAGGTAAATTTTCAGGGAGAGCTTCGGGGAGCCAGAGCATCCCATTTAACGTGCCAAGCAAGGGAAATGGCTGTAAGAGCAGCGCGCCATCGAGACTATAGGCGGTGAGATAATTTGTAGTATTACCTTCGAGCATGGTCAGCAAACTATCGCCGCGCACGTTCCATGCTGCCCAATCGCCTTCGCCTACCCATGCTGCGGGGATATTGGGGTTTTCTCTCTCCCAAATATAGATCCCGCTGGGACGGTTTTCGTAAGAATTGGATGCCCAAGCTAATTTGCTCCCATCACGCGACCAGACAGGATGTGATTCTGTCGCATTAGGCGTATTACTGAGATTTAGAAAACGGCTACTATTGGCGTCGTTGAGATCAACCAGATAAATATCGCTGTCTCCACCGCGCGTGGAGACAAAGGCTAGTTTTCTGTCTTCGGGCGCCCAGGCAGGGGAATGATCGGCCGCAGGATTGCTGGTTAAACGAATTGCTTTTTGGCTGCTATCACCAATGGGCTGGACGAGGATTTCAAGGTTGTCGTCGAGATAAGTTTCTGAGGCAAGCCAAGCGCCGTCGGGCGACCAGGAAGGCGCGCCATCATAGGTCTCTGTGTCGGTGAGTTGGGTGGTTTCACCGCTTTCAATATCAAGCAGGTAGATGTCCCAATAGCCGCCACGATTGGAGGAAAAGGCTATTTTTTTGCCATCTGGGCTGAGAGCAGGGGTGATATCATCCCATTCGCCGTAGGTTAAACGGAGCAATGGCTGGTCGATGGGAGAATAGGCAAAAAGATGGGTATATGTACCTTCTGCCATAGCGAGGATGAAAATGCCGGGGAAATCAGAGAAGATAACGGGCGTGGAGACGGGATCCGCTTCGGGGGCGAAGGCGGTTTGGGTAGCGGTACCCTGTGGAAGCACGAGCGAATCGGAAGCGCTGGGCGCGCATCCACTTAATAAAATGAGAATGAGCAGGGGGATCGCGAATCGCTTGAATTTATCCACTTTTATTCTTC
>CAZOOX010000001.1:0-65344 GCA_964581545.1 uncultured Anaerolineaceae bacterium | reverse complement strand
GCTAACTAATAGTTTAATCTAATCAGGAACCCTTTCTTATCCATAACTCAGGTTACTAAGTTTAATAAATAAAAGAGCACCAAGTTTTTCCTTTGAGAACTTCGTGCTCTTTGTGTTTAAAAAAAGTTAGCGAACATTCGAGCCGATTAGCGGTTAAAATACCTATACCATGCTTAAGTCGCTCCGCGCCCAATTCAAAAATCGTTTCATCCTGGCTTTTGTTATTTTCCTGGTGTTGATCCTGGTCGGCACATCGGGCTATCGTTGGCTGGAGGGGATGAGCTTCATTGACGCGCTGTATATGACCGTCATCACGATCAGCACGGTTGGGTTTGGGGAGGTGCGGACGCTCTCAGAGATGGGGCGAATTTTTACGATTGTATTGATATTGGGCGGCGGCGGGGTGGCAGGTTTTGCGGTCACCGTTGGGGTAGATTATATTATGTCCGGCAAATGGCAAGAGTATTGGGGAAAAAGGAGACACACGCGCATGTTATCTGAATTAAAAGACCATGTTATCGTATGCGGCTTCGGGCGCGTTGGCAAAAACGTGACCGAAGAACTCAAAGAAGAAGGCGTGCCCTTTATTGTGATCGATATCGATCCAGACGAAGTTATCCAAGCACAAGAGCACGGCTGTTTGGCCGTCGAAGGGAATGCCGCCAACGAAACCATGCTCCACGAGGTGGAGATCGACAAAGCCAGGGCACTGGTTGCAGCCGTCAATTCAGATGCCGAGAATGTCTTCATCACGCTCACCGCACGTAGCCTGCAACCCGATATTTATATCGTTGCGCGCGCCAATTACGAAGATTCCACACCAAAGTTATTGCGCGCCGGAGCCAACCGCACCATTATGCCCTATCATATCAGCGGGAAACGCATCGCCGCGACGCTCATGCGTCCCAGCGTGGCGGATTTCCTTGACGGCGTTGTTCACGTCGGCGGGTTGGAAATGTTACTAGAAGAAGTGCACATCGAATCCGGTTCTGAGTTTGCCGGAAAAACGGTTGCAGAAACACAAATCCGAGATCAGCTTGGCATCACGGTCTTGGCTTGTCGAACCGAAGAAGGGGATTTTGATACCCGCGTTGGACCTGAAACCATCCTTCAACCTGGCGGGGTACTGATCGTACTCGGCACTCGCGAAGAATTACGCGAAATGATGAAATTTGCCAAGGCCAGATAGCGGTTAAAATATGTTCCAACGGAAAGTAACACAAGTCACTCTCGGGTATAGAGAGCTAAAATCTATAAGGAAACGATCAAATGAGCAGTAACAAAGAATCAAGTATTATTGGAACGACTATAACAATCGTAGCAGCCATGATAAGTGTGGTTGCTGGTTTTACCATCAGCGTGGTAGGTTATATCCCTTATTTTTTGCTGGATCATGTTTTTGAGTTTCTTATGCCTATCTTCCCCACCCCCGTGCTGGTTATCATCAATATCCTTTCGGGTCCCCTTGTCAGCGTCTTGATTGGGGCATCCGTTGGCTGGGTTTCAAATCGCTTTTTTCAGGCTGGCCAATCTCGAGATGTACGCATCTGCGCAAAAGCAGGAGGCATAGCAGGGATTATCGGGACGGTGATCATGCTTGCTGAAACACTTCTCAACTATGCAAGCTAGATGTGAAATATCTAATAAACCCAAATTATTTTCGGGTATAAATGCACCGAATCTCAACAAGAAGAATCTTCCATTACAATATCTCTATAACCACAAACCAAATGCTCACCCACATAGGAGAGATGGTAGAAAGGAGTTAAACCGCGAAGACGCGAAGAACGCCAAGGTCTTAAAGTCTTGGCGACCTTAAGAAAAGCTCTGCGCACTCTGCGTCTTGGCGGTTGGTTTTGGAGAAAAATATGCCTTTTGAAGAAATTTCACACACTGCGGATTGGTCCATCCGTGTATGGGCTGATGACTTGTTGGGGCTGTTGGCAGAGTCCGCTCGGGGGATGTATGCGCTTGCCAACGCGGAAGCAGGTGAAGGTCCACGCGTGAGGCGGGAGTTATCCCTCGAAGTGTACGATGCCGAGAGTCTCCTGGTCGCATTTTTGGAGGAACTACTCTATCTGTCCGAATTTGAGGGGCTTATTTTTGACGATTTTTCGGGGTTAACAGTTGAAAGCACAAAAATATCAGGCATAATGGAAGGGGGAGCCTTGCGTTCGCAGGAGAAAGAGATCAAGGCGGTCACTTTTCATAATCTCGAGATCCGTGAGAGCGAGCGCGGGCTGGAAGTGGAAATCGTCTTCGATGTTTAGAGAGGAGAGAGCAGGGAGTAGAGAGTAGTTTTTGCTCTCACGACTCTCTTTTCTCTAATCTCTATTCTCTCTCCTAAAGGAGAACTTATGATTACCCTGAATGATTTAACCCAGATCAGCGAAACGGAGTGGGAGATCCCACAATCCTATCGCAGCGATATGCGGGGACCTGTGCGGATATTTGCTACCCGTGAACTGCTTGACCAGGTGCTGACCGATAAATCGCTGGAGCAGGCGGTGAACGCGACCACGCTGCCCGGCCTGGTCGGCGCGGTGACGGTGATGCCCGACATGCACCAGGGTTACGGGTTCCCGATTGGGGGCGTGGCAGCGACGGAGTTTCCACAGGGCGTGATCTCGCCCGGAGCGATCGGCTACGATATCAATTGTGGGGTGCGCTTGCTTGGCTCGCAGATCGAAGCGAAGGATGCAAAACCGCATTTGGAAATGCTCTCGATGCGGCTGAACCAATACTGTCCCAGCGGCGTGGGGAAGGACGGGATCGTGAAGGTCGCAGTCCCCGAACTGGATCAGGTGTTGAAGGATGGCGCAAAATGGGCGCTGAGAAACGGTTACGCCACCGAAGCCGACCTGGCGCGCACCGAGGATAGCGGCACCTTCAAGGGCGCAGACCCGCGCAAGGTCAGCGACCGGGCGAAGAAACGTGGGAAAACCCAGCTTGGGTCATTGGGCGCGGGCAATCACTTTATCGAAGTGGACGTAGTGCAGGATATCTTCGATGAGGAAGCTGCATCCATCATGGGATTGAAAAAAGGACACATCGCGGTGCAAATCCACACCGGCTCACGCGGGCTGGGACACCAGGTCTGCACCGACTATGTGCGCAAGTTCCAGGGAGCGGTACATCGCTATAATATTCAGCTTCCCGATCGTGAGTTGGTCTGTGCGCCCATGGATTCGCCCGAAGGCGCAGCTTATCTCGGCGCAATGCGTTGTGCTGCCAATTTTGCCTTTGTCAATCGGCAGCTTCTCGCACATGCCACCCGTCGTGCTTTTGAAGAGATCTTCGCCGGGAAGACCAAAAACTGGCATCTGCATCAGGTCTACGACATCACGCATAATATGGGCAAGATCGAAGTGCATGAAATTCAGGGCAGGCGCGTCAAGGTCTGCGTCCACCGCAAGGGAGCGACACGAGCCTTTGGTCCCGGTGCGCCCGGTTTGCCGCCCGAATATCAAAAGATCGGTCAACCGGTGCTCGTCCCCGGCAGCATGGGCACATCCTCGTGGGTACTGGTTGGCACCGAAGATAGCATGACACGCTCTTTTGGCTCATCCTGCCACGGCGCGGGACGGATGATGTCCCGCTCGAAGGCAAAAAAGCAGTTCCGCGGCGATATGCTCCGCCATGAACTGGGCGATCGCGGCATCCACATCCGTGCTGGCTCGATGCGCGGTCTCGCCGAAGAAGCCCCCGACGCCTACAAAGATGTCAACGCTGTGGTGGAGACCGTCTCCGAAGCCGCCATAGCGCGAAAGGTTGCGCGTCTAAAGCCGCTAGCCGTTATCAAGGGTTAGGATAAACACAACGGACACAAAGGGGCACAAAGTTTTTAAGCTTTTTTCTTTGAGACTCTTCGTGCCCTTAGTGTTTAAAATATCTCTGTTCATCCTCGTTCATCACTGGTAAAAAATATGGTCACTCCTGCATCTCTCCCCAAACCTTTTCTTCCTCTCAACTCATCGCACGCCACGCTAGAAACAGTCGGCGGGAAGGGGGCAAATCTCGCCCGTCTGGCTCGTGCGGGTTTTAACGTCCCGAACGGCTTTCTGATCCCCACCGAGTCTTATCGTCAATTTGTGGAAGAAAATGGGTTGGATACGACCATCCGCGCTGCTCTTGAGCATCTCGACGTCAACGATCCGACTGCCCTCGAAGAAGCATCCCAACGGATACGCTCTCAGTTTGGGCTTGCTCCCGTTTCAAAAGCTTTTGGCGATGTCCTCTTCATCGCCTACGGCTGGATCGGCGCCCCGCCCGTCGCCGTCCGTTCATCGGCAACAGCTGAAGACCTCCCCGACATGTCCTTTGCAGGGCAACAAGACACCTTCCTGAACGTCATCGGCGCGGACGCCCTCACGGATGCCGTCGTCGCTTGCTGGAGCAGCCTCTGGACAGCGAGAGCCATCGGATACCGTGCCCGCAACGAAATTCCGCACGAAGATGTCAGTCTCTCCGTCGTCGTGCAGAAGATGGTCGAAGCCGACGTTTCAGGCGTGATGTTCACTTCCAATCCGCTCACGGGCAAAAGAGATGAAATTGTTATAGATGCCACCTTCGGCCTCGGCGAAGCCCTCGTCAGTGGGCAGGTTGAACCGGATAATTACATCATCCAGACTGCATTGCACTCGAAGAGTGCGTTGCAGTCGGAGCCTGCGATATCAACCCGAAGTGCAACGCACCTTGAAGGTGCAATGCACTTCTCAATTAGGACCAAAACCCTCGGCGCAAAAGCGACTGTAATCCGCAGCCAGCCCAATGGCGGCACCACGACCAAGATCACCGACCAAGCCAATACCCAGGCGCTCCCCGACGAAGTCATCCTGCAACTCGCCGAGATCGGTCAGCAAATCCAAAAAGAATACAACTTCCCCCAAGATATTGAGTGGGCATATCTACCCCCATCCCAGCCTTCCCCTGTAAGTGAAAGCGGCGGGGAAAGGAGCAAGTTCTCCCCCCCTCGGGGGGAGATGTCCGATAGGACAGAGGGGGGCAAACTCTACATCCTCCAATCCCGCCCGATCACATCCCTTTTCCCCATCCCAGTCAACCTCCCTACATCCCCAACCAAAGCCATGATCGGCTTTCACGTCGTGCAGGGGATTCTCGAACCACTTACCCCACTTGGCGTACAAACCATGCAGCACGTCCTTTCGGGCGGCGCGCTTGTTTTCGGCAAAGATCTGACCTACGAAACACAAAATTTTCTTCATGAAGCCGGTGGGCGCCTCTGGATCGACGTCACTTCGATCATCAAACACCCCATCGGTCACAAAGGCTACGCCACCGCGATCAAATCCATCGACCCCGCCGTCGGGCAGATTTTCGAGACCCTTTTCAATGAAAAAGCCTTTGCCCCTATCCACCAACGCCCAAAATTGCGCACGGTCGTCAATCTCCTCAAATTCGTCATTCCTTTCTGGGGGCGCGTATTCCATTACTGGCGCGCTCCCGAAAAAGGCGCCGGGCGCTTCTTCCATATCGTCGAGGAGACCGTCACTAAAACCATCACACGCAGCCAGCCCAGCGGTGACATCTGGCGTGACCTCCAAACCACCCTCACCCTCTGGCGCGAAGCCCGCTACATTTTCCCCTATATGATCGTTCCACAAGGCGTCAGCGCCATCGTCGCCAGCATGGCGCCCTTCTTCGGTATCCTGCAACGCTTCAGCAAAGCAGTCGGCGAGCCGCAGCTTTATCTCGAAATTTCGCGCGGTCTGCCCAACAACGTCACCACAGAAATGGATTTGTTCCTCTGGGAGACGGCGCAAAAAATTAGAGCGGATAAGGCTTCAGCGGAACGCTTCGCCGAGTCGGACGCGTTTCAACTTGCTACCGTCTACGAGCAGGATACCCTCCCCAGCATCGCCCAGCAAGCCGTAACCGATTTTATGTCCCGTTATGGGATGCGCGGTCTCGGCGAGATCGATATCGGTCGTCCACGCTGGCGGGATGAGCCACTGCACATCATCCAAACCCTGCAAAGCTATCTCAGCATCACCGATCCCGATTTGGCACCGGATGTCGTTTTCGAGAAGGGCGCTCGGGCAGCGGATATGGCAACAAAACGTCTGGAGAGCAAAGTCCGCCAATTAAAGGGTGGCAAGCTCAAATCACGTCTGGTTCGATGGGCGGTCCGCCGATATCGCGCCCTGGCAGGTTTACGTGAAGCGCCCAAGTTCTTCGCCATCCAGATGATGGGCATCATCCATCAAGGCTTGCGCAGAAGCGGAGCGAAATTCGTTGAGATGGAACTGCTCGAAAAGGAGGACGATCTCTTCTTCCTGAAAATTCAGGAGTTGGAGCAAATCGCTGGAAGTAAGCACATCCCTGAAGAAATTCGAGAGACGATCGCCGCGCGGAGAGAGACGTGGGCACGCGAGATGCGTCGTAAGCAATTGCCGCGTGTGCTGCTAAGCGATGGGCGAGCCTTCTTCGAGGGGATGCGTGCTGCGAACAACGTGAGTAACGCCGATGGCATCTTCGGCGATCCTGTTTCCCCCGGTACGGTCGAGGGGAGAGTGCGTATCGTTCTGAACCCGCATGAGACAAAGTTACATGTGGGCGAAATTCTCGTCTGTCCCGGCACCGACCCCGCGTGGACGCCGCTCTTTCTGGCGGCGGGCGGACTGGTCATGGAGGTCGGCGGGATGATGACACACGGCTCGGTCGTGGCAAGGGAATACGGCATCCCGGCTGTGGTCGGAGTACACGAGGCAACAACAAGGCTGGAAACAGGGATGCTGGTGAGAGTGGATGGCAGTAGTGGAGCAATTGAGATTTTGGAGGAAGAAAAATGAAAAAGAGATTTTGGCTTATTTTTCTTTTAGCTTTCGGACTAGTGGGATGTGGAAATACGATAGTCACTACCCCTGATTTTGAGATTACGCTGGAGCCAACACTTGTCGTCGAAGAGGTATCCGAAACTTTAGAAGCCCCTCCCGAATACCAGCCCCAACCCGGCGATAGTGAGCTTGACCGCGCAAATGCGATCACGAGTTCGATCTATCTCCTTTTTACAGACACTGATCCCGCTGAAGTTGTCATGCATATTGGCGGATATTTGCCAACACCATGTCACCAGTTACGTATTTATGTTCATCCCCCGGATGAAGAGAAAAGAGTCAATATTGATGTTTACGCTCTTGTAGAGCCTGACCTTGATTGCCCGCAGGTTTTACGCGCTTATGACACACGGGTCAACCTTGGCAGCTACCCAGCTGGGAGTTATTGGGTTTGGGTCAATGGAGGCAGGGTCGGAAATTTCGATTTTTAGAAAAATCTACTTTAATCAAAAAAGCCATCTTTCGATGGCTCTTTTTTGATTTGCAAGAAATCTAGTGCTGCAAAATTTGTGAAAGGAAGAGTTTAGTACGGTCTTCCTGTGGATTATTATATATGTCTTCGGGAGAGCCGCTTTCCACGATCTGGCCTTCATCAAAGAAATATAGCGTATCTGCAACTGAGCGAGCAAAGCCCATTTCGTGGGTTACCACAAGCATGGTCATACCGCTCTTGGCTAGCTCGATCATTACATCCAGCACTTCTTTAATCATTTCGGGGTCAAGCGCTGAAGTTGGCTCATCGAAGAGCATGATCTTGGGCTTCATCGCTAATGCTCGAGCGATGGCTACACGCTGTTGTTGACCACCAGAAAGTTGACCAGGGAACTTATTCGCTTGCTCAGGAATACCAACCCGCTCGAGGATTTCCATAGCCGTTTTCTCAGCTTCTTCCTTCTCCACTTTGCGCACTTGAAGCGGTGCAAGAGTGATATTTTGCATTACCGTCAAGTGTGGAAACAAGTTAAATTGCTGGAAAACCATTCCGGTTTCCTTGCGAATAGATTCGATATTTTTAATGTCATGCGTTAATTCGATTCCATCTACAATGATCTGCCCGCCTTGATGTTCTTCAAGGCGATTGATCGTGCGAATGAAAGTCGATTTACCTGAACCTGACGGGCCGAAAATTACAATTACCTCGCCTTTGCGGACTTCCATATTAATACCTCTAAGGGCATGAAAGTCACCGTACCATTTCTGAACGTCACGGCAAACGATAATCGGTTCTTGTTCTTCATAAATTGGTTTGTCGGTCATAATATCTCCTTTTAGCGTTCACCAACGCCCAAAGATGTTTCTAATCGTTGGCTAGCATAAGACAAGCCATAGCTCAAAACCCAGAAGAGGGCTGCAACGAAAACATATACTTCTTTTGCTGTGCCAACATACTCGGGGTTCCCCAAAACTGATTTACCAATACCCAAGACATCAAAGAGACTTAGGATCATTACAAGGGTCGTGTCTTTCAAGAGACCAATGAACTGGCTAACAAGAATGGGAATAACGGCCTTTAGTGCCTGTGGCAAAATAATAAAAGCCATTGTAGTGAAACCATTTAAGCCTAAAGCATGGGCAGCTTCGTATTGCCCCCTTGGAATAGCTTGCAAACCACCACGCACGTTTTCTGCCATATAAGCAGCACTAAATAATGTAATTGCCACAAATGCGCGAATTACACCTTCGATTCGTATTTCAGAAGGAAGGAATAGCGGCAACATTAGATCCATCATGAAGAGGATCGTAATCAGCGGAACGCCACGAACAAGCTCGATCACGCCAATAGAAAACCAGCTAATAATCGGCAATTTAGATTGACGCCCAAGCGCAAGTGAGACACCGATGGGGAAAGAGAAGATGATACCAATCACCGCGAGGAGAATGGTGAGCATCAATCCACCCCACAAATCCGGCTTCACTGTGGGCAAAAATCCAGCTTCACCAGTGAGCCCACCAATCAGCAGAATACCAACAGGGAAATAGAGCAAGAGCGAAATAATTGACCAAGTTTTGAATTTAGGGTTATCTCTACGCCCAAGCATGATGCCCAAAACCCCGAACAAATCGAGAGCAAGTATCATCATGCGGATTGTGCTACCAAAAGGCAAGAGGGCTAAGAAAATCGGGATGCCCAAGAGAACATACCCTACTTTCTCTTTTCCCTTTACCCAAGCTCCCCAAGTAAAACCTATCACAGCCGCGAGCAGGTATAGAACTGCCCATACACGCCAAAGCTCTTCTGCAGGATAACGCCCGACCATGAATAGCTTAAGATTATCAGCTATTACATTCCAGCTAGCTTCACCAAAACCCCAGCTAAGAGAGGGTTTTAGCATCGCATAAGTGAGCCAAATTGCAAGAACTGTGAGAATAGAATCGCCTACTGAGCCAAAGAGATTACGCTTCAGCCATCCCAATATAGTATATCGTTCGGTGGGAGGCGCAAGGACTTCAGTTGTAGAAGTTGTCATGATTATCGCTCCACCAGTTTAATTCTGTCGTTATACCAGTTCATGAATACAGATGTCAGTAAACTGCTTAGGAGGTAAAGTCCCATCATCAAAGCAATTACTTCAACTGCTCGTCCAGACTGATTAAGTGATGTACCGCCAATTGCGAAGAGATCTGGAAAGCCAATCGCTACAGCAAGAGAGGAATTCTTGGTCAAGTTTAGATATTGGCTCGTCAAAGGCGGGACGATCACGCGCATCGCCTGCGGGAAGATAACCAAACGTAAAGTTTGAAAACCTGTTAAGCCTAAAGCTTTCGCAGCTTCATGCTGTCCCTTTGAGACAGACATAATCCCTGCGCGAACAATTTCTCCAACAAATGCGGCTGTATAGATCACGAGACCCGAAAGCAGTGCCATAAATTCTGGTGAGAAAACAAAGCCACCAGTGAAGTTCAAACCTTTCAACTCTGGGTAATCCACAGATAAAGGTGATTGCGGCAAAACAAACCAGCCAACGAAAGCGATAACGAGAAATGTGAGAGGCACCCAAAGAATTCTGAGGGGCGGGCGTCCTGTACGTTCTCCAATGACTTTGAGCCTCCATGAGACAATAATGGAAACAATGAAAGCGAAAAGTAAAATCATCAAATAGCTGTCCCATGTTTCCGTCGGAATACCCCAAGGAACAACAATACCTCGGTTGCTCAAGAAGGCAGGCCCAAATGTAATCGCTTCTTTAACACGTGGTAGTGTAATAAAGACACCGCTGTACCAAAAGACCAACAAAACCAACAGAGGGATATTGCGAAGAATTTCAAGGTAGATACTGGAAAGTTTCGCAACCAAAAAGTTTTTAGACAATCTGGCAACGCCGAGAATAACACCAAATATCGTAGAAAAGAAGATACCAATGATACTCACATAGATTGTATTCAAAATACCAACAATCAGAGCCTTACCATAAGTATCAGAACGAACATACTCTATTAAACTCTCCCCAATATCAAAGCCTGCGGTTCGCCCCAGGAACTCAAAACTGGGTGTCATTCCTTGAGCCGCCAAGGCAGTTATCATATTATTATAAAGATAGTAGAAGAAGCTAACAGCAACAACGAGAAAAATTACTTGCCCCAAAACACGCAAGACACGCTCGTCTCGCCAAAAAGGAATAGCCTCTTCGGTGCTGTACTTTGTTTTTGCCATAAGAAAAACTCCCAAAGAGATAACTGGGGTAAAACCAAGTCCCCACCAAGGCTTTTGCCTTGATAAATAAAGAAAGGCTGGGAAAAACTTTTTCGCTTTCCCCAGCCCTACCCCTTCACCCTACTTCAATTATAAGAAAAGCAGAAGCAAAGGCAACTTACAAATACAGGGAAGGTTTTATAAAACCTTCCCTGTATTTTAGAGAATCAGATTAGCGCCATGCAGGGGCGTAAAGCAAGCCGCCATTTGTGTATAGGCTGTTCAAGCCACGGGGAATATAGGTCAAAGTATCAGGACCAAGGTTACGGTTATAAATTTCTTCGTAGTTACCAACTTGGGAAACAACATTGTATGCCCAGTCAGCATCAAGACCGAGGAAGGAACCAAGTTCGCCTTCGGTGCCGAAGAATTTCTTCTCTGAAGGAGTATTTGTGCTAGCCATCATGTCAGCAGCATTTTCAGTGGTAATACCATGCTCTTCTGCGAAGAAGGTAGCATATACAGTCCATTGAACAATATCAAACCATTGGTCGTCGCCATGGCGAACAACAGGTCCGAGGGGCTCTTTGGAGATGGTTTCGTCCATGATCACGTGAGCTGCAGGATCAGTTAAGAGTGTGCGGCGGGAGACCAAACCAGATTTATCAGTGGTATAGGCATCACAGCGGCCTTCTTCATAAGTGGTCCAGCCAGTTTCTACATCTTCGTATACAACAGGTTCGTAGCTAATGCCACGGGCTGCCATTACATCAGCCAAGTTGGCTTCTGTGGTTGTACCGGTTTGAACACAAACGGTACCGCCTTCGAGATCTTCAAGAACTGAGATACCGTCAGCAATGCGGACGATGAAGCCTTGACCATCATAGAAAGTGGTAGCAGTGAAGTTAGCACCAAGATCGGTGTCACGGGAAAGGGTCCAAGTAGTATTGCGGATCAAAACATCAATTTCGCCACTCTGGAGAGCGGTGAAACGCTCTTGGGAGCTAAGTGGGCGGATTTCATAAGCTTCGGCATCGCCAAACACGGCAGCTGCAACAGCTTTACAGAAATCGATATCAAAGCCAGCAAAATTACCTTCGGTATCGAGGAAGCCAAAACCAGGAACGCTGGCGTTACCACCACAGATCACATGACCGCGTTCTTGAACAGCAGCCAAAGTGGCGCCACCCTCGGCGGGGGCAGGGCCATCAGTTGCACCAGGTGCTTCTGCGGCTACTTCTTCGGTGGGTGCTTCAGCAGCAACTTCTTCTGCGGGTGCTTCAGCAGCAGTTTCTTCTGCAGGAGCTGCACCACCGCCGCAAGCGGCGAGGACCATGCTCAAAACGATCAACAGAGCAAATACAGGAAAAAATTTACGGGACATTTCTTACTCCTCTAAAAGTGATTTGCACAAAACAAGATGCAATGACCATCGGGTCAGCATCGCTCCTCCTCATACATTATGCGTTATTTGTAGGAAAGTTTTGTACACGAATACTGAATTATATGACATTCTTCACATAAAAAGAGTGTGCTATTGTAAATTTTCCATAAAAATTATTTCTCTTGCGAAAAAGATGAAGCAAGAGTATAAAGAAAAGAGCATTTCCCACATATATTTTAGAGGAGAAAAAATGAAAATTCTACTGCTTGGCGTTGGATTGCAAGGCAAAGCTGCCCTCCACGATCTTGCTAAAAGTTCTGAAGTTAGCAAAGTTATCGCAGCGGATGCTAATTTCAATACTCTGCAAAACTATGCAAAAAAGCTGGATAACGCAAAAATAACGCCCATCAAGCTGGATGTCCGAGACAGAGAGGCGGTATCCGTACAAATGAAAAAAGTAGATGCTGTCATCGTTCTTCTGCCACAAGGATTTCGGATGTTTATCCTGAATCTCGCCATCGAAAACGGAATTCACTTCGTCGAAACCTCCTACGCCCTACCAGAGTATGCGCACTCGGGTCAACTTGCTGAGGCTAAAGGGATATCGATTTTGCCTGAATGTGGTCTTGACCCCGGCATCGACTTGGTCCTTGCCGGTCAAGCAATTCGCGAATTGGACGAGGTGCATGAACTCCATGCTTACGGAACAGGTGTACCCGAACCAGCCGCAGCAAATAACCCGATCAACTACAAAGTCTCGTGGACATTTGCAGGGGTTCTCAGCGCTTATCAACGTCCTGCAAAAATGCTAAAAAACGGTGAAGTCATCCATCTCACACCTAGCGAGATGTTCTCTCCAGAGAATATGCATAAAGTTTCGCTCGACACTCTCGGCGAAATGGAAGCCTACTATAACGGTGATGCGGTGAAATATCTCGATGTGTTTGGGATTAGCGATACAACAATCAGCACAGGGCGATACTCGCTCCGCTGGCCTGGACACGCTGCTTTTTGGAAGAAAATAGTTGACCTAGGCTTCCTGAAAGAAGAAGCAATTATCGTTAACGGGCAGGAGGTTTCACCGCGCCAATTTGTCCATGATTTAGTTGAGCCACAAATTCAATATACTGATGATGAACGCGATGTTGCAGGTCTGCTAATCGATGTGCGTGGGCTAAAAGATAGGCATAGAAAACGCATTCTTTATCAAATGATAGACCGCCGTGATCTGGAAACCGGATTATTAGCAATGCAGCGCACCGTTGGGTATACAGCCAGCATCGGCGCACAAATGCTCTTGCGTGGCGATATTGAGAAACGCGGCTTGCTCAGTCCTACTCGCGATATTCCTGTAGAAAAGTTTATTGCCGAGCTAGAGAAAAGAAATATTGTAATCACGCGCGAGGAAAGAGATTGGTGAGATGTCTGTCTTTGATAAAAGTGTAGAAGCTATCCTTAAGGAAGCCATTGCCCGCGGGGAGTTTGATGATCTCCCCAATGCAGGCGAACGCCTTGATTTGACCGAATATTTCAACACGCCCGAAGAGTTTCGAGTGGCTGCGTCGATTTTGAAAAATGCCGGGATCAAGCCCCGCGAAGCAGATATGCTTCGCGAAATAGCAGAAGAAAAGAAAAAGTTGCTATCCTGCCAGGATAGCGCCGAGCAAGCCAAAATACAGGAGCGAATCCAATATCTTCAAATCGGATTAAACCTGGCTTTGGAACGTATCCAGCAACAGCGAAGGAAATAGTTCAACATTCATATAGAAAAAGGCACTTCTTTTAAGCTATAATGAAATATCTAAAGGAGTAATATGATGGCAGAAAAAGCGAATTATCATAAGGCGTTTGAGAATTGTATCCCTGAGGAAGCTCGCGCGCATGCTCGTGCTGCAAGAAAAGAAATGCGGGAGAGCATAAAATCTTTGCTCCCGCCTGAGTTTGTGCAACACAGACGCAAAGCCCGCAAAGAAATGTTGATGGCTTGGCGCAGCATGATCGACTCTGCAATTGAACGCACAGAAGAGCGAGAAAAAGCGAAAAAATAGACAAAAAACAGCTCCTGAAATTCAGGAGCTGTTTTTATTTAAACTGGCTTATTTTATTTTGAAGTATGCCCCCGCGCAAAAAATATCGTCCAAAAGAGAGCGATTAGGGAGGAGCCAAGTAAAAGACCACTCACCAATAAACTCTCAGCATTATAAAGAACAACACCACCCACAAATAGCGAACCAAAGATCAGGCTGCCGGTAAGACGATAAACTGCTCGTTCTAAATATGAGATCTGTTTTGCCACACGAGGCATATGTACTTCCAGGTCCCCCTGTTCCATTTTATCCAACACACGGC
The DNA here is from genome assembly GCA_964581545.1 of uncultured Anaerolineaceae bacterium. Classification (GTDB taxonomy): domain Bacteria; phylum Chloroflexota; class Anaerolineae; order Anaerolineales; family Villigracilaceae; genus Desulfolinea. The sequence continues at coordinate 51,123 of CAZOOX010000001.1, read as the reverse complement.
CGGTTTGTGAGGGGAGCGCAAGGATCGCTTTGGCAAAGTTTCCTATTTCATCTAACCAGACGCTCGAATTTGATGTAGCTTCTTCGCTGATCAGTTTTTTGGCGTAAGGCGAAAGCTGATTCCAGAGATTAAAATCGGGGTCAAGGCCGGTACACATCCCGGAAAGGATGGCCACAGTACGTCCCAAAAGTAGCAGATTATGGGGGATTTGGAAGGGCATCTCGTACATCAGTTCTCTGAATTGATGTGCAAATTCACGCATTTCATCTAGGCTGATCTCACGCAATTCGCTCATGCTCTTGCCCCAAAAACGTTCAAAAACCTGCGCTTCTGCTTCTTCGATTCTTTTTAGATCGGCTCCCGGCAAAAGGACGCCGAGCTGTTGATATGCACGCACCATTCTCTTCGCATTGCGAGTTCCGCTGGCTATAACCATTTCACGCAGACCGGCACGCAAATTGTCGGGAACGCGCCCAACCATACCAAAGTCGATAAAGGTGAGCTTCCATTCAACGGAGCCATCTTCGTCTGGCTCAGATGTTGGGGTAACGAAAAGATTGCCCGGATGCGGATCAGCGTGAAAAAAACCATCTTCAAAGATCTGCTTGAGATAGGTATCCAGCAAAACACAAGCAACGTCCGCTCTATCAATCCCGGCTGCGGTGATCGCTTCATAATCCGTGATTTTGATGGCAAAGACATCCTCCAGCGTTAGCACATGTCGAGTTGTAAAATCCCATGCTACTCGTGGAACATGCACACGTGCATCATCTTCAAAATGTTCTTCAAAAATTTCAATATTTTCACCTTCTGCAAGATAGTCGATCTCTTCGTAAATGGTCATCGCAAATTCTTCGAGAAGGCTAGGGACATCTGCGCGTTTTCGAATGGGTTTATAGCGCGCTAGCCAGCCGCCCACTCGTCGCAAAGCTGAAAGATCTACATCGATGATTTTTTTTATATGCGGACGCTGTACCTTGACCACGATCTCTTGAAATTCTTTTGGCTCAGAAACATCGGCTCGCAAACGAGCTCGATGCACTTGCCCCAATGAAGCCGCCGCTAAAGGGATAGAATCGAAGGATTCAAATATCTTACTTAAAGAGCCGCCTAGCTCTCTTTCAGCTTTTTCACGTATGGCAGAAAAATCTTCTGGTGGGACTTCGTCCTGTAAGCCAGAGAGTTCCTGAACGATCTCGGGAGGGAGTACATCCTGACGTGATGAGAGAAACTGCCCCACTTTGATCATTACGCCACCCATTTCAATCGCCAAAGCTCGAAACTGAACTGTGAATCTTGTCAGACGTGCTGTGCGGGTTCTTCGAGCGAAGGGACGGAAACCCAAGCGCGATAACACAATATCCCAGAAGATAATATTCACTGCTACACGAGCAAAAAAAGTGACGATTTTTCGATAACGAGCACGTAGTCGCGAAGTTTTCATTTAGGTACTCCTTGAGAAAGGATTGTAACATGCAGAGACCTTTCGAGATTTGAAATTTATCTCAAATCTCGCCTATAATCCTCTTATGAAAAAACACCTTTTCCTTCTTGCCATTCCTATCATGATGCTAACGGCTTGTATGCCACGCACTCACACAAAGTCAACCTTTTCAAAAGTAACTTCAACACAAAAATATAATGTGCACCAGGAAATCCTTTTGGTCAATCGCGGAGATGGAGAGCCTGAACAGCAAAATTTGTGGGTGGCATTGATACGTGATCTTTCACCCTATCAGGAAGTGCATTCGATCAAGATCATCCCTGAAAATTACACCTTGCTGACAGACGAATATGGCAATGAATACGCCGAGTTTGATTTTTCGGCACATCCACCCAGCACACAAATCAGGGTTGAGATCGATTATGAAATTTCGGTCAATGAACTCGATTATGATCTGTCGGATTGTGAAGGAGAAGTGATAGAAGGCTATATTTCTCCTGAGCTTCATATAGAATCAGCGAATCCGCAGATCATAGCAATCGCCCAAAACTTATCTCAGAAAAAAAACGCCTGTGAGCAAGTACGCGCTTTTTATGATTATGCCGGCGACAATCTTGCCTATACTCATAACAAAAATGATTGGGGCGCGCAAGCCACGCTGGGATTTATGGGCTCGGACTGCACAGAATACGCCTCTCTGGTGATGGCATTAAGCCGCGCGCAAAAAATCCCTGCCCGATATTTTGAAGGGCTTCTTTATTTGGATGATAAAACAACCGAACTCGCCCATACTCAACACGCCTGGCTGGATGTCAACTTGCCCGGCATTGGTTGGGTTGCGATGGATCCCACGCTTGGACGAAGAGTCAGCACCCGAGAAAATTATTTTGCTCATTACACACCGAACCATATCATCATCACAACCGGACGAAACCCATCTACGCTACGAGGCTCCAGCTATATCACCCACCTCTATTGGCCCGGGAACAGCACAAAGATCAAGGTAGAAAAACTGGATTGGATAATTGAACCATATGAAAATAATTGACCTAAAAGCAGCAAACCAAGATGCCATCCAACAAGTAGCAGTCCTATTAGTTGAAGGCTTTAAAAAACATTGGCCAAATGCCTGGCCAGACCTAGCTTCGGCTTTGGAAGAAGTTCGAGAAGCCCTAAAAGATGAAAACATCAATCGAATAGCAGTTAACAAAGAGGGCCTGGTTTTGGGATGGATCGGAGGCATTAGAGAATACGAAGGCAAAGCCTGGGAGCTGCATCCCCTGATTGTAAATCCAGAATTTCAAGGGAAGGGGATCGGGAAAGCTCTTGTTGCTGATCTTGAAAAAAAGGTGAAGGAGCAAGGAGGGCTGACAATTTATCTGGGAACAGACGATGAAGACAATATGACCAGCTTATCCAATACAGATCTGTACACCAACTTCTCAGAAAAGATCGCAAAGATAGAAAATCTCAAAAGACATCCTTATGAGTTCTATCAAAAACAGGGATACAAGATAGTTGGTGTCATCCCGGATGCGAATGGCATAGGAAAACCTGACATAATCATGGCAAAAAGAGTCAAATAAAATGTCAAATATCGGCATACTCAACGAAAAACCGCTTCACGCATCGCTGAAAGAATGGGTTGCGCAACCCGGGGATAAATTCGAGGTCAAAGTAGATGGCTTTTTCATCGACATCGTTCAAGGTGATCTGCTCATCGAAATCCAGACGGGGAGTTTTGCCTCCATTAAGGCAAAGCTGAAAAAGTTATTGCGCTCTCATCGCGTACGATTGATATATCCCATTGCCCATGAGAAGTGGATCGTAAAATTGCCTAAAAACGACAATGACAAAAGAACGCGGCGCAAGTCACCCAAACGAGGACGCGTTGAAGAACTCTTCTATGAAATGGTCAGCTTTCCACAATTGCTGGCGCATCCCAATTTTTCACTCGAAGTTATCATGACAAAAGAAGAGGAGATCAGAGAATATAAGAAAAACAAAAACTGGCGCAGAAAAGGATGGGGCACTGTGGAGCGTCGATTGCTGGATGTCGTAAACCAAATCAGCTTTGAAGAGCCATCCGATTGGCTCTCTCTTCTCCCCGATGGCATAGAAGAATTTACAACAAAAGATTTGGCAGAAAAGCTACGTATCAGCAAAGCACTGGCACAGAAGATGGCATATTGTCTCCGAAAAGCGGATGTGGTCAAATTAGTTGGCAAAGAAGGGCGTGCCAACTTGTATAAAATAGCTGATTTGTAGGGTTTTTGAAATGAGTTCTTGGCAAGAAATATCACAAAAAAATCTTCTCCCCTTTAGTAAAGAGCAATCCGATTTCGAGACTGCGCTGCGAGAATGGGCGCATACAGGCGTTCTTGTTGACCATCTCTTCCCGATAGAAAGTTGTCAGCTATGTGAGCATTCAAATCTACGCTATCATTTTGAGATCGTTAATAACGAAACACAGGCTATTTTACAGGTTGGCTCCAGTTGTATCGAGAAATTTGGGATAGCGGTTTATGATGCAACAGGGAATAAACTGCAAGGGCAAGCAAGAAGCAAGCAACTAAAAGAAGAGATCAAGGCCCAAAAGCAAGAAATGATGGCCGAATCTTTAGGGGAACTCTGGCAAGTCAATGAAAAAAGCAGAGCGCAAGTGGCTGCCTATGTTCGCGCATATCAAGAACTCGACGGTTTTTCGCCAAAAAATTTACTCTCTCTTTTCACTTTGATGAATATCGAAGGCATTGATTATATTCCTCATACCTACAAGCTTTCTTTGCGAAAGAAAAAAGATAGAGACTATCTGTATCGCATGTCCGAAGCAGATAGAGAACTGATCTGGGGCAGCTTATCCACCGCTCAAAAGAAAAGCTATCTAAAAGGAAAAAAGAAATTTGATAAAAGGGTAGAAAAGGAACGCCAGAAATCGCGTTATTCTTCTACAAAGATACATAGAGAACATCAGCAAGAAGATCCTCTACCAGATTGGCCCATCCGCTATTCAGAAAGAGCGCACAGATACAAAATCACTTTTTTTGATGATAAAGGAAAGCCGCTGAAAAGATTATTTAGGGGAGACTTAGAAGAAACCCGCTCTTTTATCAAGGATCAGATTACAAAGAATTCTGATTTTGCAAAAGCTGAGATTCGGATCACACAGACAAATGAGTTCGTAGATATTCACTCATAAGTTGAAATAATAAATTTCTCAAACTTCGCAAATCCTGATAAATAAATTTGTAAGGTACTTGATTTAAGAGTGAATATCAGCAATAATGGTAGAAACTAACGAAAGGAGGTCCTTATAGAAAATATCCAACCTTTCCAACCGCTGGCACCTTCGTCCATAAACCCCGCCTGTAGCCACTCTCAGGAAAGCTAACGAGCTAAATCAATAGACAGGCGCTTGCGGCATAAAGTCGAAAAAAGCATATGACAATCGAATAAGATAGTTGTTTGATAACAGCCCCATTATTTTTTCAAAAATGGGGCTGTTTTATTATCCTTTTATGAACCCCGAAAAGTCTTCGCAGTAGCTCCTGCAATAAGACATAAATACCAAAAAAAAGTGACGCCTATCATACGCATTTATGATAGGATTCGCCTCGTACAAGAAGCTTTTTTAAGTTGGAAATTGACCATTCTCAATTCATAATTAACGAGGCTAAAATGCTTGAACTAGAGAACGACAAAATTCTTCCCCTTATGCGTGAACACGGTTTCTGGACCTGGTCTGCGCAGAAGAAAGTCAACCCGATTCCCGTTGTGCGTGCCAAAGGTGTCCACTTTTGGGATACTGATGGCAAACGCTATCTCGATTTTTCTTCGATGACCATGTGTGTCAACGCCGGTCATGGAGACGAGCGCATCATCAATGCGATGAAAGAACAGCTCGACACTCTCCCCTACGCCGCGCCAGCCATGGCTACAAAAATCCGCTCGTTGGCAGGCAAAGCTTTGGCAGAGATTACCCCCGAAGGTATCAATCATTTTCTCTTCACCCTAGGCGGTGCAGATGCCAACGAAAACGCCATGAGACTCGCACGTGCCTACACGGGCAAAGAAAAAATCCTTGCTCGTTACCGTTCCTATCATGGGGCAACAACCGGCGCAATGTCGGCAACCGGTGACCCCCGCAAACATGAGTGGCAAACACACCTCATGCCGAACGTTGTACATTTTCTTGACCCCCACCGCTATCGCTCCACTTTTCATCGCACAACCCCAGATATTTCTGAAGAAGATTTTTGTCTCGATTATCTCAATCACCTCGAAGAAATTATCATGTATGAGGGGCGCGGAACCATCGCCGCGATCATCCTTGAGCCTGTGACAGGCAAGAACGGCATTATTATTCCGCCAAAGGGATATTTACAAGGCGTACGCGAGATCTGTGATAAATATAATATTATGATGATCGTCGATGAAGTGATGACCGGATTCGGACGTACGGGAGCGTGGTTCGCCGTGGACAATTGGGATGTGCGCCCCGATCTTATTACCATGGCAAAAGGACTAACATCTGCCTACGCCCCCCTCGGTGCGGTCGGGATGACAGATGAGATCGCTGCTCATTTTGACGAATATATTTACAACTCAGGGCTGACCTATACTGCGCATCCTGTTTCCTTGGCGGCCTTGTTAGCAAACATCCATGTATTGCGAGAAGATAAGTTAATTGAACGCTCAGCAAGCCTCGGGTCAAGTTTGTCTCGGATGCTATCCGAGTTAAAAGAAAAACATCCTTCTGTGGGTGATGTCCGCTCTATCGGGCTATTCGGTGTTATAGAAATTGTCAGAAATCAAGAAACAAAAGAACCGATGTCGCTCTATAATCGCTCTAGCCCAGAAATAGATGCCTTCAAAAAGTATTGTTTTGAGCATGGCTTATATCTCTCTATACATTGGCAGAAAGCTTTTATCATCCCACCATTGGTGATTACCGAAGAGCAACTGGCAGAGGGCATAGCTATAATAGATGAGGCATTGAAGATCACTGATAAGGCTGTAAATACGGTGAACACGGATCTACATATCGGCATTAGTCGTAAATAAGCCTTACATTTTCAAAAAATAATAAGGTTCTTTATATAAGCATTTTATATGAATGAGCGCATGTAACTTTTCGCTTGCCAAGACATCTGATAGAATAGCATCGTTATTAAAAAGATATGTCCGTTATCGGGCAGAAATAAAATTCAAGGAGAAAGAATAAGATGAATGTAGAACCTCTAGGATTACGCGTCCTCGTGCGCCCCATTGAAAGTGAAGCAAAAACCGCGAGCGGCCTGATCTTGCCTGATTCCGCCAAAGAAAAACAACAGATCGGTGAAGTTATTGCAATCGGCAGTGACGAAGAAATTGTGGTCAAAGTCGGTCAAAAAGTCCTTTACCCAAAATATACCGGTACCGAGATCAAATTAGATGGCGTTGAACACATCATCATGGAAGATGGCGATTTGCTCGCTATCGTAAAATAGGTAAACAAAAGGAGAGAGAACTCTCCCATTTATAAGATGACCAGAGCAGCGAACATAGACCATGATTGCCCTCTGGTCATTTTTTATTTGTAAGGGAAGTTGAGCGTAGCGCATCTTAGAAAAAAGATTGTTTATTTCGTAATGCCTAATGCCTTCCCATTAGGTTTTAGAAAATACACAATTTTAGATAAAGACTAAGAACCTATCCTAAAATTGCTCTAGCCGCCGTCCTCGGCGCAGGGAGCATCCTAAAATGTTTTTCGGATAGGTGTTCTAAGCTACTTCCAATTTTTTCAGAAAGAGGAAACAAAAAATGTTCTCATTAAATTTAGACAATTCAGAAGCCGCTGACGAAAGCGAAGTTTACGATGTTGTTATCGTTGGTGCGGGTTCGGCTGGCTTCACAACCGCTATTTATTCATCGCGCGACGGCTGGAAAACACTTATCCTTGAAAAAGAAGCAAGCGGCGGCTTAGCGGCAACAACCCATTCGATCGAGAATTACCCGGGCTTCCCGAAAGGTGTTGAGGGGCCTGTCCTAATGGAAAACTTCCAGAAGCAGGCAGAACGCTTTGGCGCAGTGCTCGAAGAATTTGACGGCGTAAAAAACATCTCAAAAGGTGAAGATGGCGTTTTCACCATCGAAACAGACGAGGGGAAAAGCTACCAAGGTCGCACAGTTCTTTTAGCAACAGGTAGCGAGCCAAAAAAGCTCGGCATTCCCGGCGAAGCAGAATTTTATAATAAAGGTGTTTCCTATTGCGCCACTTGCGATGGGCCTCTCTACAAAGATGAAGAGGTGGTCGTTATCGGTTGCGGGAATTCAGGCTTACAAGAAGCAGAAATTTTGCTCGAATATGCCAAAAAAGTAACCTTTGTCGAATTCCTGGATCATTCGATTGCCGAGCAAGTTCTCCAGGATAGAGTTAGGAGCCACGAAAAGACTGTTTGCAAATTCTCGCATATGGCAACAGAAGTAAAAGGTGAAAAATTAGTCAAATCTTTGGTTGTCAAAAACCGCGAAACGGACGAGCTTGTAGAAATTCCCGCTGCAGCAATTTTCATTTATGTTGGCTATAAACCTTATACCAGCTTTGTAGAGGGTTTGGTCAACCTTGATGATTATGGCTATATCATCGCTGATAAACATATGAAAACCTCTGTCCCCGGCATCTTCGCTGCAGGTGATGTTGTTTCAGAAAATCTGGCACAGATTGCAGTTGCAGTAGGTGATGGTGCAAAAGCAGCTGTTGCGATAAGAGAGTATTTGCAAAACTTATAAAGTGCGTATTGCGTAATGTCATCGCGAACCCGGATGACTTTGATTAAAAGTCTTGATTGGTAAACAAAATCTTGACGCAATACGAAATACGCTTTACGTTCAGGAGAAAAAATGACAGAAGAAAGCACACCCCGCCACACAAAAATTCTTATCATTGGCTCTGGGCCTGCCGGGCTGGCGGCTGCGCTTTATGCCGCGCGGGCAAATCTTGACCCTATTGTATTAACGGGCATGGACCTAGGCGGGCAAGTTTCAAAAACACACGCTGTAGAGAATTATCCCGGCTTCCCTGAAGGCATTTCTGGCGAGGGTTTGGTGAAGGCTTTTCATGAGCAGGCAGAACGCTTTGGTACAGAGGTGATCTTCGATCTAGCGACCGAAGTTGACTTTTCTGAAAAGCCTTATAAGGTCAAAACCTATGGCGAAGAATTTACAGCCGATACGCTCATTATCACGACTGGCGCAGCAGCGGTCACGCTTGATATTCCCGGCGAAGAAGAGATGATTGGGCGCGGTGTATCGTACTGCGCTACTTGTGACGGACACTTTTTCGGAGATATGGATGTACTCGTCGTCGGCGGTGGAGATAGTGCGCTCGAAGAAGCCCTTTACCTGACACGCCATGCCAGCAAAGTAACTATCGCCCACAGGCGGGATGAATTAAGAGCCGGGTCGATTCTCAAAAAGCGCGCAGAGGAGAACCCGAAAATTCACTTCGTCTGGGATACGGTTCTCATTGAAATCCCTACCGGAGAGAAAGTTGATACCGTTAAAGTTAAAAACGTGAAGACCGGAGCAGAATCTGCTATCGAAACCGAGGGTGTTTTCATCTTTATTGGTCATACGCCAAATACTGAGCTTTTCGAAGGAAAATTGGCCCTCGATGATCAAGGCTACATCGTTGTTGATGGGCTGATGCAAACCCAAATCGAGGGCGTTTACGCAGCGGGCGAAGTCGCTGATCCGCATTTCAGACAGGTGATCACATCTGCAGGAATGGGCGCGGGGGCGGCTATCCAGGCCATCCGCTATATCGAGGAAAAAGGTTTGTAGCTTTTTCAACACAAGGAAGTTTTGACATAAGTTTGTGTCAAAACTTCTTTTTTTATGAGTATCTGGTATCATTTTCACATATTCAAAATATGACAAAATAAACTATTCGCTAAAAGCACAATATAGTATTCTTACACAGGCTATTTTGTAACTGATTGGACGGTTACTTTTTGTATAATAATTTTTAATTTCCATTGGAGGAGATATGGCAAAGATTTCTGTAATTGGTGCCGGAATGACCGGCTCCACCGCTGCACATTGGATCGCTGAACGTGAGATCGCTGATGTTGTTTTGGTTGACATCATGGAAGGCATGCCGCAAGGTAAAGCCCTTGATCTATATGAAGCGATGCCCATTATTGGCAAAGATGCAAAAATTACCGGTACGAACGATTATGCGGATACCAAAGGTTCGGATATTGTCGTTATCACCGCTGGCTTGCCCCGCAAACCCGGGATGAGCCGTGAAGACCTTTTGCTCAAGAATGCCAATATCGTTGGCTCAGTTGCTGAAGAGACCATTAAGTATTCGCCAAATGCAACCTATATTGTTCTGACCAACCCCCTCGATACCATGACCTTTATGACCATGAAAAAGACGGGCTTGCCCGCTAATAAGGTTCTTGGTCAGGCTGGCGTTTTGGATTCTGCTCGCATGAGCGCATTCATCGCGATGGAAACGCGTGTTAGTGTACAAAATATCAATTGCTTCGTTCTTGGTGGTCATGGTGACTCGATGGTTCCGCTGACCCGCCACTCAAATATCGCTGGTGTTCCGCTTGAAAAATATATTGAAGCTGATAAGTTGGAAGCCATTGTAAACCGCACCCGCAAAGGCGGCGGCGAGATCGTTGGTTTGTTGAAAACCGGCTCCGCTTTCTATGCGCCTTCAATGGCTGTGGTACAAATGGCTGAAGCCATTTTGTCTGACCGCAAACTCATCCTTCCCTGTGCTGTATACTTAAATGGTGAATATGGGCAAGAAGGCATCTTCTTTGGTGTTCCTGCCATGCTTGGCAAAGATGGCGTTGAAAAGGTCATTGAATATGATTTGAATGAAGAAGAAATGGCTGCCTTACAAGCATCGGCTGATGCAGTTGCAAAGAGCGTCGAAGAACTTAAAGCTTTGGTTGAACTCTAACAAAAATAGCCGCATGTCGTCAAAGGATGCGGCTGTTTTTTTATTTATAAGTCGAGGAGAATTAAATGATATTACACAACAAAATAGATGCACAATTAGAGAGTTGGCGTACTCGTGTCACAAAACTATTGAAAGAGAATGGCGATAAAGTAGCGGGTGAAGTGACCATCAGCCAAATTTATGGCGGTATGCGAAGCGTAAAAGCCCTTGTAACGGATATTTCTTTTGTTGACCCTAACGAAGGCATCCGCTATCGTGGACACACACTTCCTGTTGTCTTGGAGAAATTGCCAAAACCAGAAGGCGCTGAAATACCCTATGTAGGCGGTCTTTATTACTTACTTATGGTTGGCGAATTTCCTACTGAAGAACAGGCATTAGAAGTTGAAGCAGAATGGGCAAGGGCCAGTGAAGTACCAGAGCATGTTTTCAAGATATTACGTGGCATGCCTAATGATACACACCCGATGGCTCTTTTCTCCCAAGCCATTTTGAGCCTTCAAGTGGAATCGAAATTTGCAAAACGCTATGCTGAAGGCATGAGCAAAAAAGCTTTGTGGCGACCCGCTTTGGACGACGCAATGTACCTGACCAGTAAATTGGGCGTTATCGCTGCCTTTATTTATCGTTTGAAATACGGCGATAAGGGCGAACCATTCTATGACCCCAAAGCAGATTATGGTGCAAATTTTGCCCGCATGATGGGTGTTAAAGATAAAAAATATGAAGATATGGCTCGCCTCTATTTCATCCTGCATGCAGACCATGAATCAGGCAATGTTAGCGCCCACACCATGCACCTGGTTGGCTCATCACTCGCCGATATTTTCTACGCCTTCTCTTCTTCAATGAACGGCTTGGCTGGTCCTTTGCACGGTTTGGCGAATCAAAACTGCCTGGCTTTTGTGATGGGTATTCAAGAGGAATTTGGCGGCGTACCGACCAAAAAAGAATTGACCCAATATGCCTGGGATACACTCAATAGTGGCCGCGTTATCCCCGGTTATGGGCACGCTGTTTTGCGCGTTCCCGATCCCCGATATACCCAACAGTTCAACTTTGGCAAGAAACACTTCGCCGATGACGAGCTTTTCAAGATCGTCGAACTTATGGATGACGTTATCCCCTCTGTACTAAAAGAACAGGGTAAAGCCAAGAATCCTTGGCCTAATGTAGATGCTGTCAGTGGTGCACTTCAATACCACTATGGAATCAACAAAGTTGATTTCTACACCGTTCTCTTCGGTGTTGGCCGCGCCCTCGGCGTAACCGCCAACTACGTTTGGGCACGTGCTCTTGGTCAACCCCTTGAACGACCGAAATCACTCACAACCGCAATGTTGGAAGATATTGCAGCTAAGTAAATAACGAAAAAGATACAAATAAAAAGAGCAGATTTTTTCGCAAAGTCTGCTCTTTTTATTTACGCTGGTGGCGGTCTCCCAAACCGCTGTCTAAGGAAAATTCGCGCAATTGCATTCGTAACCAAATTACCTTATTGACTTTCCATCACATCTGTGCAAATAAAGCCTCATAGTACTTTTTGCGCGGTTAGGAAAGGGAGTTACTTTTCCTTTCCGACTAAATTACAAGGCGGCATTTCAGATATGTAGCTTTAAAAAAGGAAATAAATTTGAAAAATCTTCAAAATTCCTATCCCCGCCGCAAGCGGACGGGGTATTACGGAATTTTGCCCCTACGGGTACAGATTTTTCTTAATGCTCGGAACCCTCGTAGCAAGCTACGGGGTATTCAGAGAAGAATAAATGTTTTATATACGCAAAAAAAACCGCGATACCTCCAATTATCCATATAAGGCTGATCATATGGTATGTAATATAATCAGGGTTTTCAAAAGGAGGAGATGGGAGCTCAGAACGCACTTGAATTCCCAAAGATAAAAATAATCCGCCAAGTCCAGTTGCTCCAAACGAATCGGATAAAAAACTACCCGTCATTATATTACCTGTAGGTTCAAAGAGGCCTCCAAGTAATATCAAAAAGATAAAAAAATAAAGAGTTGTTCTATTTCGCTTTCGTTTAAGAGCTTTTAGGATAAAAAACCAGAATTTATTATTTTTCATTTTACTACTTACCTTTTTTCGTTTTGGCTCTCATGCTTAGACATCTGCTTGTGATCTTATTTTATTTCTTCAGACAAAGCTCGTTTAGCGTATACCATAAAGTCTGCTGTATATAACAGATACTCTATCATAGCCACGTATTTTATTAAGATGGTTCCAACCTTCCGACCCCGTACCTTCTGCTCTCCAAACAAAAGATCCGCCAATACCTAAACTTATAAAATCCCACATAGCTTCATTATAAGTGACTACAACTCCACGACGTAGATTTATGTTTGCCGATCCTCCCTTTCGTATTAAGAAACCATAACCAAAAACGGGGAAGGAGACTCCTGTAATTTTACTTATCAACTCGCTTTCAGAACTTGTACGTGTAAATCCTTGATTAGAAGGTAAATAATAACCTTCCTGGTACTCATTTAGCGTACGTGAAAGCCCAACACTAGCAGCAAGATTTACACCATTGTAATTGTTCCCAAAGCGATCTTGAATATGGAGGTACTGAATAGTACCTCCATATTTGACATTGAGCTCAAGCCCTATACTAGCTACATAAAAATCAGGCAAATCAGTGTAATGTGTATCTTGGTAGCTCCCTTTACCGTCCAATTGGTATCTTTGTACAACTGAGCGCCATGGTGGAATATCTAACCTGCCTTTTTGTTTTGCTATGGAGGGCAAATCTCTTATATAGTCCGGTATGAAGAAGCTTCCTGAGCCTAAAATAGCTATTGAGCAACCACCGATAGAATACAACTGCCCTAACGGGTATGTGGAAACCTCTCCATATTTTTCAAGCGAAACGCCTGTTATCGTATCTCCATCTTCTGCATCCATGAGTAAGGCCAAGAACCCCCATCGCTCATCCCCTTGTCTGTCAAACCAATTGAGATTATATTCAAAGTCTCCTTCAGGCTCACCAAGACTGTATGCTATTTGACTATCGCTAAATAACCCTGTAGGATCAATCCTGTTGACAGGATTTGCCTGTGCATATAAATATAGATTAGCTTCTAGCCTTGAAGGATCTCTCTGCGTAAAGCGCCCTGTGTTGCTATCCAAATACCGCGCCCGCAAAAATGTTAACCCATTTTCATCTCTCGTTTCGCCTGTAAAAGCGTAGCTGGTTTGAGATGTGCCAACAGATTGCGTGACTTCTCCATAAGGCGCATAGCTCTGCGTAAGAGTCACCGCACTAGCAGGATCAGTCAACTGACGCACAGACCCCAAAGCATCGCCAAGGAAGTATTCTGTTGTGCTGTCAGCTTGCGCTATTCTGCCATTTCCATAGAGATAAGTGTTCGTTCCGTCAGCCAAAACCTGGGTCAAGTCAGTGTTGAGATCAAGTGTGTAATTTACGCCGTTTTGCTGGTGGCGGTCTCCCAAACCGCTGTCAAATAGTTTTAGAGTAACAGTCTCTTAGACCGCTGACTCATTTGCTCTTTCTTTTAAGGCAGCTTTTTCTCGTTAATGATTTGAATAATATGGTTTTAAATCAATGCAAGCATCTTCAGGATTGTCCATCATCAAATTGGAAAACTCATTCAATGTCATTGAAGTAGCTTCGTCTAATGCAACCAACGGAAGAGGAGGGTATAGAGGCTCCTCACCAAACCAAAGCCTAACCCAAATGTTCTGTTGATCTGTCAGAGGGCAAACAAGAAAATCAGCACTATCTTTTTCGTTTGAATATTCTACTATTAGGTCTACAGTATCAAAGTACATCACCATACTATGCAAGCTGTGAGGAGTATCAACCATCCCAATAAAAAACTCTACTCTTGAAGGTGTGCCATAGCGGTGGATTAGTACTTCAGGTGAGTATGCTAACCGTTCTTGTGCCTCTCTCGCAGAAAAATTCTCAAGTTCAATAAACACCTCCACGCTTTCAACAATGTTATCGTATATTACAACAGATAAGTTAACAGATAAACCATTATCAAAACTGTAATTAGGGTAATACACTTGTCTATTATTCTCGGCAGATGCTATAGCGGAATGCAATCCTAAGTAGGTAAATATTTGTTTAGCTTCATCAAAGGATGTTTGTCCTGGAGTAATACCCCAAAAACAAGGAGCAAGGCAATCTTCTTCAGCATTTATTAGTAGGGCTCTCATCACGTTTTCAGCCTGTTGTGGCACTAATGTAGGTTGCAATATTATCTCTGGAGAGGGGAGATGTGTCGTCACGGGGGGGGGATGCGAAAGAGAATATGTTGGTGTAATATGCACAGGAGAAGAAGGTGTAGGTAAAGTGGTTGAATGCAAACTACACCCGAGAAGAATTACAGGGAAAATCAAAAGATGTATGAGTTTCATTGCTTGCCTCCTATCTAGCGTGAACAGTTATGGCCCAATATGCAAAATCATACATCAATTGCCCGGGGCTTTTTTGAAACTCTTCCAGCCTTACCATGTCTGCCATATTACCTCTTATGTTTCCTGCAACGTAGTTGGCAAAGACATCTGCCCAATGCTCTACAGTATCTGTGTCTGGATGTTGCAATGCTTCGGCTGTACCGTAGTTAGGGTCAAAAACAAACTGAGTTTTTAAGGAAGCTTTCTCAAGAAAACCAGCGTCATTTATGAAATTGGGTTCAAATTTATGTCTTGTCGCAAGTGCATTTGAAAATATATTTGCCTTTCCTGGTGAGTTATCAAGTACATGACCAAATTCATGATAAACGTTTATCTGGCGAATGAATTGCCCTCCTTTAGTTCTAAAATCGACGTTTGTTCCGCTTGTTCTTGCGTTATAACCCTTTTTACCTTCATATTCTGTCACTATCCAAGTTCCTCCTCCTACAATTGCTTTTAGACGGAATCCCAGAACGCCATCAATACGTGCAAGACTGTCATAGACCAAATGAGCGTTTTGACATGTCCACCCTTTCCCTTCATCATTGGAAAGAGTAATCCCAAATCGTTCTTGGACCTCCTTTCCCCAACATACTTTTTCTCTGTCACAACAAATTCCCGTTATATAGCAAAAGTTTTGAGGTAATGTTTCATCTGCTAAACACTGTTCACAAGCGATTTAGTGATAATGGTCTTTCATAGACACCATTCCAAGTATCCCTCGAGATAAACCGCCCATCCTGCGGAGCATAATACCTCGCCCGCAAGTACGTTAGCCCATTTGCATCTCTGGCTTCACCTGTGTATTGAAATATGCTATATCCACTACCCGCATTGAAAGCCACCTCGCCATAGGGGGAGTAGCTCTGTGTCAATGTCACCGCCGCCGTAGGATCTGCCAATTGGCGCACAGACCCCAAAGCATCGCCAAGGAAATACTCAGGTGATTGGTGATTGGTGATTTGGGATTGGGAAATGCGCCCGTTTCCGTAGAGATAAGTGTTCGTCCCGTCAGCCAAAACCTGCGTCAAACCAGTATTCAGATCAAGGGTGTAATTGGTGGTCACGCCGTCTACGATTTGTTGGTGGCGGTCTCCCAAACCGCTGTCATCCTCTATAAACAACCTCCCCATCAAAAACAGTCATCTTCACCTTTGTCTTCCCAATCCCCAGTGGCGGGATTTCAAAAATGTCATCTTCCAAAACAACCAAATCCGCTACTTTGCCAGGGGATAAGCTGCCTTGTATATCATCTGTCCCGGCGGCGATGGCTGCGCCCATTGTATAGGCAAAAACCGATTCTTCTACCGTTAACCGCTGGGAAGGGAACCAGCCTTCGGCGGGTGTACCATCATCTCGTTGGCGGGTTACAGCCCCTTGAATTCCTAAAAATGGATTCGGGGAGACAACGGGACAATCGGAGCCAAATGCGAGGATCGTGCCTGCATCCAAAAGGTCACGGAAGGCATAGGTATAGCGGGCGCGTCCCATGCCGAGGACGCTATCGACCATATCCATATCTTCGGTCAGGTGCAAAGGTTGAACGGAGGCAACCAAGCCCAAAGGAGCGAGTCTCGCCAAATCATCGGGGTGGCTATGCTGCACATGCTCTATCCGATGTTTGGGGCGGGCATCCTGCTCATGGATATTTCCATCCAAAATTTCTGCATAAACATCTAACAGCTCTCGAAGGGCACGGTCGCCAATCGCGTGGATCGTGGTGCTCAGCCCCGATTTTTCGGCAAGGGCGATTTTTTCTGCCATTTCGCTCATCGGCGTGAGAGGCATACCCGTATGCGATTCATTTTCAAAATTCTCAAGCATCCACGCTGTGCGCGGACCCAACGCCCCATCCGAAAAAAGTTTGATACCGCCAACACGCAAAAAATCATCACCAAAACCGCTTTCTAAGCCGGTCTTTGCCGCTTGCTCAGCAAACTCGCCGGGCAACATAACCAAAGCGCGTAATTTAAGTTGCTTTTTGGCATGCAAACGCTGAAAAGCATGAAAAGCAGTTGCGCCGCTCTCGCCGCCCATGATCCGAAAATCATGAACGCCCGTGATACCAAGCGCATGAAGCCGTGTCATGGTCTTTTGCATTGCGGCATCTGTCACTTCGTTGGCGGGAATTGGCATTACCGCGCGTACCAGATTAATTGCCAACTCGTTCAGCAAGCCATTTGGCTCGCCATTTTCATCACGCTGGATCACACCCATCGCGGGGTCGGGTGTTTTGGCGTCAATCCCTGCCAAATTTAGCGCGGTCGAATTGACCAAAGCCAAATGCAGATCTTTGCGCCACAAAATAACGGGGTTTTCAGGAGCTATTTCGTCCAGGTCTGCCTTTGTAGGCGTTCGCGGCTCCTCCCAATTATCCTGATTCCAGCCCTGTCCAATGATCCACGAGCCGCTTTTTTGCCTTTTTACCGCATCCTGCACAAGTTTTTGTACTTCATCCAGAGAGCGAGTATCTTCGAGCATGATCCCACGCAATAGCAAAGCCCATTCGTAAAAATGGATGTGAGAATCAGTCAGCCCGGGTAAAACGCGTTTGCCTTGCAAATCAATTCTCTCTGTCTTCTCACCTGCCAATGCTTTAATTTCAGCGTCACTTCCCACCGTAAAAATCCTCCCATCTCGTAGTGCGATTGCACTCGCATTGGGATATTTTTCATCTTGAGTGTGTAATTTTCCGTTAAATAAAATCAAATCAGGCATCATTGTCTCCTAGCATTTTCACTATCTCTCGATCCACTTTTCCCATCGGGTAATCATCCAGATCTTTCAAGCCAACCCATCGCATATTCTCTTTAATGGATGATCCAGACATCGTGCAAAGAAAAGCATATTCCGTTATTTTGAAGTGAGTGTACGCATGGTCAACTTTCCCCAGCGGATTCCCTACCCGGATTTTAACTTGATAGCCCTCCCAAATCAAAATCGCCAGTTCCTGAGCAGGATTCTCTTCGATCCGCCCATTAGGAAACTCCCACATCCCGCCCAATAAACCTTTTTTGGGGCGTTGAGCGAGCAAAACCCGCCCCTTTTTTACGATCACCGCCCCCGCATGAACATGATGCGGCACAGCTTTCTTTGTCTTTCGTACAGGGCGCATTTCCTGAATATCAAGTTGATAGGCTTCGCAAAATTCGTTGAGCGGGCATTTATCACAAGAAGGGTTACGCGGCGTACAAATCGCTGAACCTAAATCCATTAGAGCTTGGTTATAGTCACCCGCTTCGCCCTTTGGCAAAATATCTTCGGCAATTCCCCACAAAATTTTCTCAGCATCTCTTGTTCCTAGAACTTCTTCAACATTAAATACCCGCGCATAAACGCGACGGATATTTCCATCCAGCGCAGCGGCATCGTGCCCGAATGCCATCGAAGAGATAGCGGCGGCTGTATAACGCCCGATACCGGGGAGTTTTTGCAAAGATTTTGTGTCTTCCGGGAGTTGCGCTCTGCCCTCACCCCCCGCCCTTTTATACTCTTTAGGGTACTCCCGAGGGGAGAGGGAACTCTCTACAAGAAGTTTTGCCGCCTTATGCAAATTCCGGGCACGGCTATAATAGCCAAGCCCTTCCCATAGGTTCAAAACATCTTGTTCATCGACAGCGGCTAAGTCTTCAATGCACGGGAATTTCTCCATCCACCGCATAAAATAGTCGACGACTGTGTCCACGCGCGTTTGCTGGAGCATGATCTCCGAGACCCAAACAGCATAAGGGTCAGGATGATTCCTCCACGGAAGGGTGCGTTTATTTTGGTGATACCAAGTTAGGAGTTCTGCGGCGATAGACTTACTCATCGCAGGAAAGAAGATTCTTTTCACTCAAGAGAGTTTTCTCATCATCCATTGTGTAAATAAGCCTTGCTTCGAAATATTCTTCTTTTTGACAGCCCAGAAGAATTACATCCACACCGTTAGGGAACTCGGCAGGTATATGTTTAATCGGGAAAAGAACTTGCGTGTTTTTCTCGTTGATAAGCACAAATCCCATTCGTGCAAAGTCTTCTTCTGCATAGGCAGGCCAAGGGTTCGCGGAATAAATCCCGGAACCACGAGAAAAGAAGCGTGGATAGATTAAACGTCCCATCAATAGATGAGCATTCTCTTGTGCCACAAAGGCTTCGACTTCATCAGAATTCAAAGAAAGCTTAGCAACAAGTTCTTCTTCAGAAAGAGTCTCGAAATGAGAAGGAATGTTTTTTTCGAGAATAAGAGGTGAGAAACCAATTGAAAGAAAGAGGAAAGAGGCAAAAATCAACTGCCAAGGAGAAGAGGATGTATTGAGCAACTGCTGTTGGGTTTTATCACCCTTATCTGCCTTTATACCGAAGAAAGACGCTAGTAGAAGAGAAAGTTCTATAAAACCGATCCCAAAATAGAAATAGGCGATCCAATCAGCGGGGAAGTCGTAACGCCAGCCAGAGAAGCGGGCAACGCCATTAGAGAGGGCATAACCTAAATTAAAGGCGAGAGGAACTAAGCCAATCCATTTCATTCTCTTCCATGATGCGCCAATGCCCAATGCAATAATGGCAAGATAGAAGATCATCAAAAACTGATTGGCTAGACTAAGATGTCCATCCCAAGCTGTCCAGTAAATATTGAGAGGCTCTTGAAAGCCATGAAAAGGCTCAATATGAGGTAGAGCAAGAAGTCCATTAATTTCTGTTGCGAGGAAATGCGTTGCAATAAAATTGGCTACGTAGCCAGGGTTTTGGATCGCAAAATCGAGAAGAGAGTTGGAAAGGCTTTCATTTTCAAAATCAAATTCTGTCCAATCCAGATTGCCGCTTGTTTTATATTGGCTTGCGAGAACTGCGAGCTGATTTGGGTCATCGAAGGTGATTTTCCCTGTCAACTGGGCATTGCGCGTCAGCCAGGGTGATATGCTGAGGACTACGCCAAAAATAAAGATAATGCTGGCTCGAATCCAATTTTTCCAGTTGGGGAGGAAGATAAGAAGGGCAAGCAGCAAAATAAAGGGCAGAATGAGCATCGACTGGGTACGAAGGAGCAGAAGCATCCCGAATAGGCCGCCAGAGATGAGGGGGAGTAGAGATTTATTGTTACGCTTTTTGAGCCAGTAGATGACGACCAGGGCAACCAAGCTCAAAACAAGGGCGGTCGGGAGATCTGTGAGGGTGGTGCGACTATTTGAAACGCGCGTTTGTGAGGAGACGAGTAGATTCGTCCATTCTCGAAATATCCCAAAAAATGCGATCGTTATGCCAGCAGCGCGGCTGTGGAGAGTCTTCCCGAGCAAATAGAGTACGACAGGAAAAAGAGCATAGACTATGGTTTGCCCCAACATGATCTTGTCGTAATCATTGATGCCGACAAGGGCACGTAATCCTGCTAAAAAGACGATATAAAGCGGGCGAGGTGGAATTTGAGCGAGAAAACCATTACCAAGAAGAAGACCTTGAGAGAGGTAATCGTAAAAACCTGCATCTGAATAAGGGAGAGGTTTCCCGAGAGGATAGGCAAAGGGCGCGTAGAAGCTGCTTTTTAGCACATCCATGGGAACGCTCCACCAAATTGCGATGGCGATGCCCCAGATCATGAGAGCGAAGATAAGGTCGCTCTTTTTAAGGGAAAGCTTGAAAGATAATAAAAGGGTCAAAAAACCGAGAATAAGGGCAAGCGCAAATTGCCAGCCTTGTATAGCAATGCCTGGCTCGCTCCAATAGGCTGTGTCTGGCGTCAACCCAATCCGCGAGATGGCAACAAATACAAAAAGAACCAGCAAGATAGCAAAGGTGATCGCTGCGGGAATAAAATTTTCTTTTCGGCGATGAAACCCTCTACGAAGAAAGAGCAACCACAAAGATAACTGAAGCCCAAGAACGATAATATAAAGCCCAAGAGGCTTGGCACGCTCAAAAAAAGGGAGAAATCTTTCGGGGTTGTAGTAACGCAGTAAAAATAAGGCAATAGAGGCAAAAAGTGCGCTAAAAAAGGAAAGATAATTTAGTACTGGATAAAGTTTGGGGCCTTTGTTTGGATCAAGATATTTTTCTAGCCAATCAGTTTTTCGCCATGCAAAAAACCCTAAGAATCCGAAGAAAATCAACGCACCCAAAAGTGTGGCTGCCATGAGCAAACGCGAGGCAGAAAGGCCAAAAAGAAGGCTGTTCGTGGGGTCAGTTGGGAGGCGCAAGAGCGCAAAGAGAGCAATGCCCCCTTCAAGGCAGGCTAAAAGGAAAAAGATTGGCCAGTGTTTTTTTCTTTTCTCAACGGTCATTTTTCTAAAAAAAGTGGGCACAAAGTATCTTTTAACTTTGTGCCCACTTCTACATATTAGGCATTAAATTAAAATTGGAATCCACTCCGCGCAGGGACAATTTTGTACGAGAAATCGTCAATATACTCAAAGAGTTTTTCTCTTAGCTCTATCCATGCAGTAGAGTTTAGGGCTTCTTGGGCACTTTCGGCATCCGGGGCCATCATTCCGACCTGAATTTGGGGATAATCACCATAAAGGGTCGCCCACGCATCAAGGGGATGAAACCCAAGCCTTTGCACACCAGGGACAAATTCTCCAATGACGAACTCAAAGTATTTCTGCTCGTTCTCTTGTGAAATATCCCAAGTCATCAAAATTTTGACGGGCACAGCATTGCTCCTATTTATTTATGGTACTCAAGGACAACTACTCGTGTATCTGCTGGCAAACTTCCTTTTGTAATTTTTAGAGATGCTTCCGATTCAATTGTTCCCAAGCCCATTTCCTTGAGGAATTTATCCAGGGGATCAAAAGGCAATTTAGATTCTGGCGTAGCATAGTGCATGGGCACAACGATATTTGGGTCTAGAACACCGATCGCTTCTGCTGCCTTTGCTGCACTTAGCCCACCACCGTCACCAACGGGAACCAAAGCAATATTCACTTCGCCGAGCGCATCTACTTGTGAACGGGTCGGGACCTCACGCAGGTCACCGAGATGAGCGACAGAGAGACCATCATAATCAAAAACATAAAGCGTATTACGAGGCTGATCGTCTTTCTTTTTACCGTTCGTTCGCACAGCAGTTACAAAAACACCGCCAATTTCATATTCACCGGGTCCATCAAGTAAGTGTTTATATCCTTTTACAGCTTCTAAAAAATTATGGCCAGGAGCTTCGTGGCTCACGGTCACAATATCTGACTTAAGCTTTAGGGCACTATAGCCAACGACCTTATGGTCGAAGGGGTCTGTCACTACAGAGGCAGAACCGCGCTCTGTGAGTCGAAAACAAGATTGTCCGTACCAGGTAATTTCCATAGTTGATCCTCCGCCTTTTATTATACCCGCAAGAAGGCAAGCGGAGTATAATTCTCCGAATTATTAAGAAAACGCTTACGCATTTGGTGCAAGAAAGAAAATGAAGAAAGAAAAAGCCATCCTCTATCTCGAAGTTCTCTTCGCCGTCATTGTTTGGGGCGCATCTTTCATCGCGACAAAGATCGGCGTGCAAGAAGTATCCCCCATCACCGTCGTTTGGCTGCGTTTTGGGATGGGCGTGATCATTCTCGGCATCGCCGTCGCCGCACGAAAAGAGTTCGCCCTCCCTGCAAAAAATGAATGGGGATATTTTGCCCTGCTCGGATTTCTCGGGATAACCTGGCATCAATGGCTTCAATCAACAGGATTAGTCACCGCGCAAGCCTCCACTACAGCCTGGATCGTCGCCACAACGCCCATTTTCATGGCGCTACTGGGATGGCTGATCCTAAAAGAAAAATTGACTTGGGGACAAAGTGCCGGAATCGCGCTCGCGGCTTTGGGCGTGCTGCTCGTTGTCAGCAACGGGGATATAAAAAGCATTTTCTCCTCTCAATTTGGTACCCCCGGCGACTATCTGATCATGATCAGCGCCCTAAATTGGGCAATTTTCTCCGCCCTATCACGGCGTGGACTAAAAACACATCCCGCCGCACGGATGATGTTCTACGTGATGGTATTTGGCTGGCTCTTTTCCTCCATCGCCTTTTTTGCTGGAGGTAACTGGAGCGATATTCCCGATCTCAGCTTCAACGGCTGGATAGGGATCGTCTTTTTAGGCGTCTTCTGCTCAGGACTGGCTTATATTGCCTGGTACGACGCCCTTCAAGCACTCCCCGCATCACAGGTCGGCGCATTTTTATACCTTGAGCCACTCGTTGCCGTCGTTGTCGCCGCCGCGATCTTGGCAGAACCAATCACCTGGGTTTCTTTGCTTGGCGGAGCAATTATCCTTTTAGGCGTTTATTTGGTGAATAGAAATTAGTGTCTCCGACTCATTTTCTTGTCAAACAAAAAAATCCCTGCGCCAAAGTCGCAGAGATTTTCTCTTCTTACAGGAAAAAACACAAACTAAATTTCCACATTCCAATCTTTATATTTGGGATTCTTCCCGCGCACAATATCAAAGAATAACTCACGCAGCTTCGATGAAACGGGTCCCATCACACCATCGCCAACAGGGCGATGATCTACCTGCGTAATTGCAGTTACTTGTGCGGCTGTTCCTGTCATAAAAAATTCATCGCAAATATAAATTTCTGTACGATCAATCGGACGTTCGACCACTTCCATACCTAATTCTTTAGCGGCAAGCTCCATTACAGAGCGGCGCGTGATCCCTTCAAGAATATTTTCATAAACAGCGGGTGTATATAAAACACCATCGCGCACCATAAAGATATTTTCAGCGCTGCCCTCCGAGAGATGCCCGGCTTGCGTCAAAACGAGCGCCTCGTCAAAACCAGAGCGAATCGCATCAGTCTTGATAAAAGCAGAATTCGCATACGCGCCGCTGATCTTCCCGCGCGCGGGGATCACATTATCATCCAATCGTCGCCATGAAGAAATGGTCACATGGGCGTTCGTATCATTCGAGACATATTTTCCGAAAGGTAAAGCCACGATCGTAAACTCAGACTCTACATCGTGCAATTTCACCCCGATCATCTCAGAAGATTTATAAGCCAAAGGACGGATATAAACATCTTCCGTGAAACCGCTTTTCCGGATCAAATCAATCGTATGCTGCGTCATGCTCTTGGGCGTTTCATCAAAATCCATCAGCATCATCTTGCAAGAGTTCAAAAAACGTTTGTAATGATCGTAAGGGCGGAAAAGATAGAGCTTTCCGTCGTCATCATTTTTATAGGCTCGCACCCCGCCAAAAACCCCCGTTCCATAATTTAAAGCATGGGTCAGCACGCCCACTTTTGCTTCTGAGTAGGGGACAATTTTGTTTTTGAAATAAGCATATTCTGGTAAATTCATTGTAGCCTCCAAGTTTATTATTTGCTCTTCCAGTTTTACCACAGAGTACACAGAGGGCAAGGGAAAAGCCTATAAAAACACCATTTTATATAGAGGAAATCGGAATGCGAAGCAAAATGATAAAACAAATTTTAATGAGAGTCCCCCTTATGGTTTAGAATGGGGGGGATTCTAAAGCAAAATATAAGGAGAAAAAGATGGCTTTTGTTGATCTTTCTACACTAAAAGAAAATGAAATGGTGCCTGGCTTTCACGGGAAATTCGCTCACACAGAAAATATGACCACATCTTTTTGGCGCATTGAAAAGAACGCAGAATTGCCCGAACATGCGCACCCGCAAGAACAGATCTCGGTTGTCATAACGGGAAAATTTGAAATGACATTAGATGGCGAAAAACGTCAACTTGAAAAAGGGACTGTTGCGCTGATCCCCGCAAATGTGAAACACAGTGGGCGGGCATTAACAGACTGTGAAATTTTGGACATTTTTTATCCACTGCGAGATGATCTCAAATGAGAAAACTAAAGCTTGCCCTCGCTGTTGTTATCAGCATTTTGCCCCTTAATTTTTTGCGCGTTTTTGCCTACAAATTTATTTTAGGCTACAAAATTAAAGGGGCGAAAATAGGCTTTGGAACGATTATCGCGGTAGACAAAGCGGAGATTGCCGCTTGCAAAATTGGCTGGGGAAATCTTTTTACAGGGCCAATGAGCATGAAGATCGGCGAAGGGGCCTCGATTGGCTATAGAAATACTTTTTCCTGTGGATACTGGACAATACGCCCCGAATACGCCGATGCGAACTACGCCCGAAATTTGCTCATTGCAGAAAAAACGCTAATTACCTCCCAGCATTATATCGATGTGGCGGGTGCATTTACGCTGGGTGCTGGCTCATGGGTCGCGGGGTTTTCCTCTCAGTTTTGGACTCACGGCGCAGGCATTATTGACCGCGATATTTCTATCGGCAAGAACTGCTATCTTGGCAGTGCAGTGCGTTTTGCCCCCGGCTCTGTGATCGGAAATGATGTTCTGGTGGCAATGGGCAGTGTCGTGACGAGTAAATTTGACGTAGATATAGCAATGCTTGGGGGCGTTCCAGCAAAAGTGCTAAGAGAAAATTACGATTGGCAAGAGAAGAATCCTTAGCGATCATAAAAAAAGTCCCCATCTTTCTAATAAGGATGGGGATTTCGATTTTCATTCTTCTAAAATTATCCCCCAGCCAACTCCACGACTAACATATCCAAAGAGAGATCAAGAGCCGTTTTGCCCGTTTTTGCTTCTTCGTCTATTACCAGCAATTGTTTGTAGATTGCTTCAAGCGTGGATATTGAAAAGTGGCGCGCTTGTGCAGTCAGTTTTTTAGCCACAAAGGGATGTTGCTTTAACTCCGCTTGTACATTGCCTCGATTATCGATCACTTCGCGTGCTAATAACAAAAGCCTGAACTGGCGAACGACCATCCCGAAAATAGAGAAAGCATCTTGTTCATCAAGCAATTGGTGCAGCATTGCTTGGGCATCTTTTCCCCGACCATTACCCAGCGCGTCAACCAGTTCAAAAATATCTCCTTGCGCGGTATTTACGCTTAATAATTCCACATCCGCGAGTGTGATCAGGCGAGAAAAATTAGCATAGGTGAGCAGCTTTGTGATCTCTTGTGCTGCCTGACGTGTATTCGTCCCCGTCATTTCTGCCAAACGTGCGGCTGCCTGGTTTTCGATCTCTCCGCCCTGCGACTTCGCTTCTTTTTGAATGCGCGCAACCCAATCGGCGGTTTGCCAGGCTTTGGGGAGCATAAAAGCTTCAGCACGCGCGATCTCTTTTGCCTCTTGCGCCCATTTTACCAGCCAATTTTTAGCGGCTTTTTTCTCATCCATTTCTTCAAAGAGTACCAAAACTGTTGTCTCAGGGATACTCTCCAAGAAAGAGACAAAGTCATTTCGCTGATTTTTTCCCCTATATTCCCCCGATGGTTTCTCCAGAAAAACCAATCTGCGTTCGGCTAAAAATGGCATGGCATTGACCGCCGTATTTAGCTCTTCTTTTCTCATTGTGCGCGCTTCGAGCTGGGTGGTATTCATCCCATCTTTATCTACACGCTGCTGAACTTTTTTTAGTCGGCGTGCGAGGGCAAATTCATCATTTCCGTAGATAAAAAGGATGCGTAGGGTCTTCTTGGTCATGGGACTATCGAGTAATAATGCGATGCAGCGCTGGGCGGACTTTCTCCACCGAGACAATTTCCATCGCTCCGACCTTCGGCTCGGTCGTGACCTTGGCTTGCAACTTGGGACCCAGCGGTTTGCTCAACCCCCAAACAAGTAGCACCAAAGGCAAAATGAAGGGGATCCTCCACAGTTTTTTATGCCATGCACCATTGCCCTTTAGCCCGAACCAAGCTAGAGAACCAGCAAGCAAGCCCGATGTCGCGTAGTTTGTCCCGCAACCGGGATGAATGGCGAGATCGCTTTCTCCGGCGCGTAAACGTTCGAGAGCCTCATCCGCCGCAGCGCGGAGATCATCCACATCCACATCTCCGATAATGAAATAGCCGGTCGGGTTCGAGTGTCCACCCATTGGCACGGCAGGATATTTTGGCGAAAGGATTTTTAACGTAGCGTGCTCAAGAGCATGATTACGGCGGGTTTCAAGCAGGAAAGGCAGATTAAGCAAAGACATTTTTACTCCAATTTTGGGATAGGTTGATTATACCCGTTAATCCAAAAATCCCCGTTCTGTGTGAACGGGGATCAAGATCATATTTTTTTATGCCATTGCTTCGCCTTCGACTACTTTCTCTGCCATTGGCGTAATGGCACGCTGGAAGCCAATGAAAAGAAAAATCACGCCAAAAAACTCACCTAAATAGAGCGCACCTGGGAATTGTAAACGACTAAAAATTCCGCCAAAGGCAGGGAGTAATGCACCTGTGGCGATGAGGATATTCCCAATGCTGCGATGGAGTAAAACACGTTTCCGCCAGAATATCCATGCTGAATAGCCAGCGCCACCAACGAGCGTAGCCGTGCCGTAAATATTGAAGAAAGGTGTTAGTACGCGCACACCGTCAGTAAGAATAGCATGACCACTTAACTCTGCACCGGTATGTCCTTCACCGATCATCAAGCTGGGGTCAAGTTGGGCAGTGAGTATCCGAAAAAGAGCATAGATCGAGGCTACGCTCAAAATAATCATAAGGGTATTTGCCCATTTTCGGTTGGCAAGTAAATAAACGGTACCCTGCCCCAACCAGGCGGCGACAAGGATCGCGCCAAAGAGATACCACATCCTAAAAACGATTTCATTCCAACCAAAAGCACCATAATAAAATTCACAGAATCCCCCAATACCATAGAATATCGTGCCTAAGCCCCAGAGTAAGAGATGAGCGCCTTTGCGCTCAAAATAACGTTTTATGACAAAGAATGCGAAAATAAAACTGATCAAACTTGACAATAAAGGAATAGCGGTGTTAAGTAACATTAAATTCTCCAAAGGGTAAAAAGAAATCATCTCCTGAAATTCCCTGTTTCAGAAGATGATCTTAGCCAACAAGTCCTAACGCGACTCCAAATGCGGTAATTAGAACTCCTGTTATAACAAGAATCAAAATAATCAATATAACAGGAATTATTTTTTCATAAAAAGGTGGATACTCACGGGAAGGAGTTTTCTTCTCAATTTTCATTAGATCTAGCAATTATTATTTTGAAATGCTTCATAGGTTTCCATCAATGAGAGCATGGTTTGGTCAGTAAAAGCATGGATGCGTGAAAGCATATCTCCCCAGGATTCTGTATCGGAAATACGTGCATCAAGATAAATAGCGATCATTGCTTCGAGAAGCGCATTTCTAAAGAAAAGAAAAGCGCAAGTTGCGTCAATAAGGCTCAACCCATATCTGCGCCCTCGCGAGGCATATTCATAGCCCAAAGAACGAGATTCTGCAATCGCGTCTTCACCTTCTGTGCCAAGATAGCTGGCAAGGCTCTGCATAAGGTTCTTGCCGCTCATTCGATATTTTAGACGAGCCTCGTCATCTAGTTTTTGATACCATTTTTCTGATTCGAGTTGGTTTTCCCCTATTTTGAAACGGATCTGTCTAAGAACATCTCGCAAGGCGTTTTCAGGCTTTACTTCCTTTTTTTGGCGGGAGGTCTGCACCCACAGATCAATTTCCTTTTTAAGAAAACGACGATGCCCGCCCTGAGTGCGGTAAACCGGCAGAATTCCCTGATCTGCCCATGTACGTACCGTGCTAGGGTGCATACCGAGTATTGTCGAAACATCGCTCAGGGTTAGCCACTCTTCCGCAAGGTTTTTTATCATTAAACAAGCCCTTTTTTATCTAAAATTCTACATAAAGTTATGTTTGATGAGTTTATCAAGGAGTTTTTTAAGGGTCAATGTAGGTTTTGGTAGATTTTAGGGCTTTGCTCCAGGATTCAAAAATCGGCAGTAGCTCTCTCCCTGATTACTGCCGATCCTTGAACTTTCTTTTGTGCAGCTTCCCTCCCCTATCCCACTGCACCCAGTAGTTTTTCTATCATGCTTATTCTATCCATGCAGCGTCCGCAAAACGTAGACAAAAGTTTTCTGTTACAAATATTTTTGCTGTTATCATTATTTCTTAGTCCGCTTGAGCGGGCTTCGCAAGGGTAGCACGGTGGATTCATCCCCGTGCGGGTGAAATTCACATAAAATTCGCTCTTTTCAAACACATTTGTGTTGCTTATTCGCTCCGCACGGCGGTAAACCGACCGTGCTAGTTGTACGAAGTCCATTCGGACTGGAAATCTGCACCTTGAACTCATAGATGTACGGTAGAAAAGTCAAAATATGATAAACTACCCACGTTTAAAACCCTTTTGGAGGAAATTATGTCTTCTAATCCAACTCACCCCATTGAAATTGCAGGACTAAAAAGAGAGCTGCCTCTCTTTGAGATCAAACCTGGTCTAAAAATTGCTGTTCTGAATATTCTTGGCGATACCGAACTTGTCGAAGCTTGTGCAAAAGCACTTGCAAAGAAACTTGAAACGCTTGAATATGATGTGATCATCACCCCCGAAGCGAAATCAATTCCTGTTGCCTATGCACTCTCTGTCGTAACAGGAAAGCCCTACGCTGTCTTGAGAAAAAACTATAAGCTTTATATGGGTGATGCAACTATCGCAAAAACGCTCTCCATCACGACAGGAGCACCGCAAACATTAATTCTCGACGAAAAAGACAGCGATCTCATCAAAAACAAAAAAGTAATTCTCATTGATGATGTTATCAGCACTGGCTCAACCCTAAAAGGGATGCACCAACTTATGGGAAAAGCAAAAGCAGAAGTTGTCGCAGAAACGGCTATCTTAACAGAAGGAAATCAAGAAGAGTGGAAACACATCATCTCTTTAGACCATATCCCTTTGTTTACGGAATAAATCCAAAGCAAAAGCCGAGTGTTGGCTAAAACACTCGGCTTTTTTTATTTAACTGATGTTACTCATGTTACGCAGATATGATATTTATACGTGCTATTTGCCCCCTCTGCCCTATCGGGCATCTCCCCCAAATTCCAAAAGCGTGGAATTTAGGGGAGAAGACGTAATTCTCTCTAAAAAAACACTCTGTTGTATCTTGTCCCCCTATTTTGCTTGCAAAATGGGGGGACGCCCGAGCGAAGCGATGAGCAGGGGGGCGGAACGTCTCAATTTAAAGTGCTACTGCGTAACATGAGTTATTTAACCAATGCCTCTTTTCTTTTTCGAGAGAGCTTCTTGATCTCTATTTCTCTTTTCATGGCACTACTTTTATCTGGCAACTCTTCTACATAGATCAATTTCACGGGGCGGCGCATTCGTGTATATTTTGCCCCCCTACCTGCATTATGCACTGTTACACGGCGTTCAGGGTCTGTTGACCAGCCTGTATAAAAGCTTTCGTCAGCACATTCGACCATATAGCAGAAAAAAGGCATTAGTTGCGCGGCTTTTTCTGCCTAAAACCAAATAAGCGTTCAGAAATACCAGCTATTTCAATCGGGGTCTTTGGCTTCTCATCTTTTAATAGCCAATCAGCAGATCGTCGCTCGCCAAGCCATACAGCACGTCCTTCTTCGGCACGCTCCAACACTTCATCCAAAGCTTCCTTGTTGCCAGCTTCAACACTCTCTTTGATTTCCTCGAGAGATGCGATCATCCCATCCAAAGCGCGGATAGTGCTTTCTCCATTTGCCAAAGCTTCAGCGGATAAAGAAAGGGTACGCTCTGCTTTTGGGCTTGATGCCGTTATTTGAGCATAAAGCTGCCCCGCAATTTTTCGTGCTTCCCCCCACCCCGGAGCATCTACCGTTGCATTGAGCAAAGCTACAGCTGTCAGCTGAGGAAGCAGATGCACAGAAGCCATCACGCCATCCACTTCGGCGAGATCGGCAAAGAGGGGTTGAGAACCGAGCAACTGGACAAAATCGGTGGCAAGTTGAAAAGCCTCGCTAGGCGCAGAAGGAGGTGCTGCGATCATCGTGACAGCTTTGTGGAAAAGATCTACACGAGCAGAATCAACGCCCCGATCTGCCTCGTCGAGATAAGCAGGATTTATAACGGGAGCAAGCCCAATATACGAGCGTCCCGCTGGTAATTCATCCTGCATCCATTTGCTGGTAGCATTCTTGCCAGGAGCAGTATCCAGAATTACTACATCCGCTTTTAGGTCTTTTTTGATATAGCCTATTGTTTCCTGAATCTCTCCAAAAGGCAGGGCAAGAACGATAATATCTGCACCTTTCACAGAGCTGGGCAAATTGCGATCTACTTTATGAAGAGCACCCATTTTTTCGGCAGCTTTTGCCGTATTTAAATTTTTGTCGTGCCCAATGATCAGGAGGTTTTTATGCTCGGAAAGCGCCAAGCCGATAGAGGCACCGATCTGCCCCAAACCGATGATAGAAATTTGTATGGTCATGGAAAATCCTTCCTTCAGGTCTTTTTCGGAAATTATACCCCGCAAAAAAAAGAACCTTGCAAGAATTTCGCAAGGTTAGCTAGAATCGAGAGAGCCAAGGACGCCGACCCTGGCTCTCTTTTGAAAGGAGGAGAAGAGAAATCACTTCTTACTGCCTATATATTAACACGAGGTCATAATGCCTACTTGACGCTTACCCTACGATTACCCTACGGAGAGCCTATAGTTATCGGAAATGTAAGGTTTATGAAGGCTGGGTATTGATTTTAGAGGGCAAAAAGCTACAATAAGGTGAAAGAAAGAGGAGATTTCTATGACGCGTTCCCCAAAACCTACGATTTATTTTGGCAAAGTAAACGATACGCCCATTGGCAATATCTGGGTTGCCTGCTCGGAACGGGGATTGGTTGCCGTTGATTGGGAGAAAAGTGAAGCCGAATTCCTGAAAAATCTCTCGCGGCGCATCAAAACACCTCTTGAAAATAATCCGCGCCGGTTAACGCACACAGACAACCAATTGCGTGAATATCTGGACGGTGAACGCCGGCGCTTTACAATTGCCATTGATTGGTCGATGATGCGCTCCTTTCAACGCGAGGCTTTGCTGGCAACTTTTGCTATCCCCTATGGACACACAAGCACTTATGGCGAAATCGCTGCACAAATTGGGCGCCCAAGTGGGGCACGAGCCGTTGGGCGTGCTGAGGCAACAAACCCGATGCCTTTGGTGATCCCCTGTCATCGCGTTTTAGGGGCAGATGGAAAGTTGCGCGGTTATGGTGGAGGGTTGGATGTGAAGAAATGGTTATTAAGACTTGAAGGGGCGGTATTAGCGTAGGCACAAGATTAACGCAAAACGCCCCTGAATTTTCAGGGGCGTTTTGATATATGCGATAATTAGGCGTAGGCTAAAAACCTTTAAGGAACAAGCCGGCAACCAAAACACCATAGCCTGCAAGCAAAAGATAGAAAGCAAATCCAGAGAGGAAGGCTACACCGTAAAAGCCTAGTAGACCAAGCACGGC
Organism: uncultured Anaerolineaceae bacterium; assembly: GCA_964581545.1. Lineage (GTDB taxonomy): Bacteria > Chloroflexota > Anaerolineae > Anaerolineales > Villigracilaceae > Desulfolinea. The sequence continues at coordinate 19,019 of CAZOOX010000001.1, read as the reverse complement.
GAGTACAACTGAAATATAAAAAGTAGATTTCTTGGGTAAATTGAGTTTCATTGTTATTCTCCTAAATAAATGAATGATTTTCTACCTAGTAAAACCCTAGAAGGTTTACATAGTTTCGATAAAAACACTTCAGCAAAATCCAGAGTGTTTTTATATGCGTTTAGGCACTGACCACGTAGCACTCGAACGCCATAATCATTGTTAATACAAAAAGCCAACCTTTCGGTTGACTTTTTCATGGGCGCTGAGGGACTCGAACCCCCGACCCCCTCGGTGTAAACGAGGTGCTCTAACCAACTGAGCTAAGCGCCCTTGCAAAACTTGCACTTGAGAAACCAGTAAGTTTTCAGGAACAAAACTTTTTATACTACTGGCGTAGCGTATACTCAAGCATCCGTTCAGAATGCAAAGGGTAAGCGCCCTCGTGCGGGGCATATTATACACGACTTTGTGTTAAACTCTAGGGACAATCTCAATCATTTTGGAGGACACCCCCATGCGTTTTTTACGCTACCAAACAGAAGAGAAATCTCCTCGTTACGGCTGGTTGCTTGATGACAAAATCGGCGACATAGAAGGCGACCTTTTTGGCGAATTTCGCCGCTTAGATGCCACCACCCCTCTCGCTGAAGCAAAACTGCTCGCCCCATCTCAACCCAGCAAAATCCTTTGCGTTGGGCGAAATTATGCTGCCCACGCCAAAGAGCATAACGCTGAAGTACCTGAGCTACCGCTTATTTTCCACAAACCGCCTTCTGCGTTGCTCAATCCGAACGATACAATTATCCTGCCCCATCAATCCCAGCAAGTAGAGCATGAAGCAGAACTGGTTGTCGTGATCGGCAAACGCGGACGAAATATCATCGCCGAAGATGCGAAAGAATATATTCTGGGCTACAGCATTGGGAACGATGTAACCGCCCGTGACCTCCAACGTGCTGATCGTTTATGGACACGTGGCAAAGGCTTCGACACTTTCGCCCCTTTTGGCCCATGGATAGATACCGACTTCGACCCGGCCGATGCCGTCGTCACTTGCCGTGTTAATGGGCAAATGCGCCAAATGGCATCCACACGTGATATGGTTTTCAGCGTAGGCACCATTATCGCCTTCATCTCATCGGTCATGACCCTCGAACCCGGCGACCTGATCTATACTGGCACCCCGGCCGGTGTCGGCGCGCTAGCTGAGGGCGACATAGTAGAAGTAGATATTGAAGGTTTGGGAGCATTAAGTAATCCTGTTGCGAAAGCTTAGAAACACATTGCAACTCACCAGCTTGTTCTCCAGCAATTCTAAATATGACTCCGCGAGGAGCATGCGCTTGCGACGAAGCGGTCTCATTACAGGGAGATTGCTTCGTCGGAAGTGCACCCTCCTCGCAAACTCATCCAAATTTGGAATTGCTGCTTGTTCCCTACCATGCTTTACGCCCCTTCTAAAGCACGGTAAAATTCAGCTTCGAGTATTCCACCATTGAAGAAGGTAAATTTATATGGATGAACAACGAACTCCCAAAGAGGGCAGCCGATCAATAACTGATTGGTTAGGTGCTGCCTGGCGAGTTATCGCAGTTCCTTTGGCAGCCGTGCTTTTGGCTCTTGTCATCGGTGCGATCATTCTCGCTGTGTCCGGAGCAGAACCACTCAAAGCATATGTTGCGCTCATAGATGGCTCTTTTGGCAACATGAAAGCTTTTGGCCGCACCCTTGCAAAAGCCACACCGCTTATCTTTAGCGGGCTGGCAGTCGCATTTGCTTTTAAGGCCGGGCTTTTCAATATCGGCGCACAAGGACAATTGCTCTTTGGCGCATTGGCTTCTGCTGCAGCCGGCTTCATGATCGAAGGCTTGCCGCCCTTCCTGCACGCAACACTCGCTCTGCTGATCGGCGCAGCCGCAGGAGCCGCATTTGCAGCCATCCCCGGTGCACTTAAAGCCTATACGGGGGCACATGAAGTCATCACGACCATCATGCTTAACTATGTTGCCATCAATATGACCGACTATTTTGCCGATGGTCCCTTCAAGGACACATCCAATGGCAATATTGTTGCTCGTACCCCAGAAATTTTGGACAGTGCCCGTATCCCGACTTTGGGAGAAATACCGGTCGGCTTTTTGTTAGCAGTTCTTGCCGCTATTATTGTTTGGTGGCTACTCTGGCGTACCACGCTAGGATTTGAGATACGCACCGTAGGCCTTAGCCCTCATGCTGCCAAATATGCCGGCATGAAGGTTGCAGCAACCGTTATCCTTACCATGGTTATCAGCGGTATTCTGGCAGGTATTGGTGGTGCGGTTGAGACACAAGGTATCGTTGGGCGTTATCAACCCGGTTTCAACACAGGTCTCGGTTTTGACGGTATCACGATCGCGCTGCTTGGTAAAACGCACCCCATTGGTATTATCCCCGCTGCCATTTTGATCGGGGCAATGAAAGCTGGCGCCAGTACCATGCAATTCGATGCAGGCGTAGCCAAAGAGATCACCGATGTCATCCAGGCTCTAATGCTTTTCTTTGTCACCGCCGATATGATCATCCGCAAATTACTCCGTACCAAAGCTGATAGTGGCGAAAAAGTCACCCTCAGCGGTTGGGGACAACAATAGGGAGCCTCATATGCAAAATACAACTAACCTCCCCACCCCCCTTTCCCCTTCGCAGCAATTTCTGAAGCAATGGGGTTTTACCATTTTTATCACCGTAGCTGTAATCGGGATCACCATTTGGCAATATTTCCTTAATTCCCAGATCACAGAAGCTGTTCTTGCTTCGACCATTCGACAGTCCACCCCGCTTGTTTTGGGAGCATTATGCGGATTGTTGGGAGAACGCTCCGCAGTGATCAACATCGGGATCGAGGGACAAATGCTCCTCGGCGCCTTTGTCGGATTTCTTGTCAACGTCTGGACGGGCAACCTCCTTATCGCCGTTATCGCGGCTATTCTCACCGGTGCGCTCATGGGCTTGCTACTCGCCTATATGTCCGTAACCCTGAAAATGGATCAGATCATCGGCGGGACAGTTATCAACATTCTCGCACTCGGTCTAACAGGATATTTCTATCAAGTCGGGCTCACCACTGAAGGGAAAATGCAACCCATCCCCCTTGGCCCCCTTGCTGATATTCCTATCATCGGGCCAGCGTTTTTCAATAACCCGCCTATCACTTACGCGACCTTCATTTTGGTCATCGTTGTTCACTATGTCCTTTTTTATACAAAATGGGGCTTGCGAACCCGTGCCGTTGGCGAACATCCCCGTGCAGCAGATACGCTTGGGGTGAATGTCTTCAAAGTCCGCTACGTAAATGTGATAGTTGGTGGCGCAATTGCGGGCTTGGCTGGTGCCTTCCTGACCTTGGAAGCCGTCGGCTCCTTTGAACGAGCCATGACGAACGGACGTGGTTTTGTGGCTCTGGCGGTAATGCTTTTTGGTAAATTTACTCCTCTTGGTGCATGGGGAGCAGCACTTCTTTTTGGTTTTGCGAACGCCATGCAAACCCAACTTCAATTTGCTGATATTAAGATAGCACATCAATTTATTGGGATGCTGCCTTATGTTTTGACCATTGTCGTCTTATCTGGCTTTATTGGGCGCACCCGTGTCCCCGCCGCAGATGGCGTCCCCTACGAGAAGGAGTAAGCCATGACCGAAGAAAATCTCGCTCTCGAAATTCGCAACGTCACGAAAAGATTTCCCGGCGTTCTCGCTAACGACAATGTTAGCTTCTCTCTCCGCAAAGGTGAAATTCACGCCCTGCTAGGAGAGAATGGTGCCGGAAAAAGCACCCTGATGAATGTTGTTTATGGACTTTATGCTCAGGATGAAGGTGAATTCTTCGTTGATAGCAAGTTGGTTGAGATTAACGGACCTAGCGATGCGATCAACTACGGCATCGGTATGGTGCATCAGCATTTCATGCTTGTCCCCGTCTTTAGCGTGACCGAAAATATGATCCTTGGCTCAGAAGTAACTAAAGGCACCAGCCTTGATCTGAGCCGTGCTCGTAAAGAGATTTTAGAAATTTCCGAAGCTTACGGCCTCGAAGTAGACCCCGATGCCATCGTCGAAGATCTCCCCGTTGGTGTACAACAGCGTGTTGAAATTTTGAAAGCACTCTATCGTAAGGCAAATATCCTTGTTCTTGATGAGCCTACGGCCGTACTCACTCCGCAAGAAGCTGAAGACCTTTTTGTTGTCATGCGACAACTCACTGAACAAGGCGTTTCTATTATTTTCATCACGCACAAGCTTAAAGAAATTCTAAACGTCGCTGACCGCGTCACTGTGATGCGACGTGGAAAGGTTGTGGGGCATACATCACCCGCAGAAACTGACCAACAAGGTCTCGCCACAATGATGGTTGGGCGAGATGTTCTTCTCGAAGTTGAAAAAGCTCCCGCAAAACCCAAAGATGTAGTTTTTGAAGTTGCACATCTTCGAATTAAGGATGAGCGCGATATAGAAGTTGTTCAAGATGTCTCTTTTGAAGTTCGTGCAGGTGAGATCTTAGGTATCGCAGGCATTCAAGGCAATGGTCAGACAGAATTAGTTGAAGCATTCACAGGCTTGCGCGATGTAGATTCTGGGAGAGTACTTCTTTCAGGCAAAGAAATCCCCTTTGACAATCCACGATACCTTGTTGAAAATGGGATGGCACATATCCCCGAAGACCGCCACAAACATGGGTTGGTGCTGCCTTATGATCTTGCCGATAATATGGTGCTAAACACCTATTATCAAGAGCCTTTTGCCGAGCAAATGATGGTGCGCAACGACCAAGCCATTCTTGAGAACGCACTCGAGGTTATTTTACGCTTCGATGTTCGGGCACCGGGACCCAAAGTTTCCGCATCCACACTATCTGGCGGAAATCAACAAAAAGTGATCGTGGGACGTGAGTTCAGCCGCCCCATCAAGGTCTTAATCGCCAATCAGCCAACACGCGGACTTGACGTTGGCTCCATCGAATATATCCACAAAGAAATCGTAAAAATGCGTGACGAAGGTGTGGGCGTTGTCGTCGTCTCCGCTGAATTGGACGAAATTCTCTCACTCTCAGATCGTATCGCCATTATGTTCCGCGGCGAAATTGTAACTATCGTAAAAGCCAAAGACACCACCCGCGAGCAACTCGGCTTGTGGATGGCTGGGGCACGTCCTGAAGCGGTTGTCTAAAAAATACAAGAAGCAAAGAAAAAAGGCGCTCTTTCGGAGCGTCTTTTTTTGTTAAATATCTTTTACGAACTACCTGGCAACAAAACAACCTTTTTCAGCTTTCTTTGATGATGTACAATTACGCATCTTCATCAAAGAACAGGAGGTTCTCATGTCGAAAAAAGCAAAACTTTTTATCCTTCTTATCATCAGCACACTGATCATTTTCGCCTGCACGCTCCCAACTGAAGAAACACGAGCGAATGACCCCAATATCGTTTTTACGGCAGCAGCACAAACAGCAGCAGTACAACTAACAGAAGTTGCTCTCGCAAACAATGCCCCAACACAAGACTCTGGCAGCACAGCGCCAACACTCAGCCCTCCCACGCTCCTTCCCCCTACCTCTACTTTACCAACACTGACTCCCACAGAAGACCTCTGCAATAAGGCCAAATTTATAACCGACGTTACCGTTCCAGATGAAACCGTTTTTCCACCTGGAGAAAGCTTCACAAAAACATGGCGTGTTAAAAATATTGGTACCTGTACATGGACATCTGATTACGATCTCGTCTTTGTTAGCGGCAATCAAATGAGCGGCGCATCTCCTCAATCTATGCTCGGCAGCGTAGCCCCCGGAGATACCGTAGATATTTCTGTCAACCTAACCGCGCCTGCTACAAGTGGCACTTATACAGGCAGGTGGCAAATTCGCAACAACAAAAATATACTTTTTGCCAAAGTTTATGTACAGATAAAGGTAAAAAGCGGCGATTTTGCAGTCACCAGCGTTAATAATATGGACGCATTCCACATTGTCGGGCATGGCATCGCACTCTCTGCAAAAGTAACAACAAGCAAAGCAGGAAAAGTGGAATATTATTGGATCCTTCGAGAAGCGGGGCAGTCTGACCTAACTACTGCCACAGAAGAACTTGATTTTGCATCCAGCGAGACAAAAGAAGCCGCCACTCTTTGGACAGCATGCCCCCATGCAGGAAACTTCACCGCATATCTATATATTGACGACCCAAACCATCAGGAATTTGGATCAGCATCTTTTAGCTGCCCCTAAAAAGATACCCGCTCCGCACCCAAATTTGGCTTGCTACCGTTAAAGAAGTTTCATCGAGAGTTTTGGCATTTTCCCCTTAAACGCTGACTTTCGTAGACTATACAGCACAAGAAAAATCAGTATAATAGCCTCCGCCAGACCAAAAACAACTATTCTGGCAAAGGAAAAAGATATGAAAAAGAAAATACTAACTCTTGGCTTCGCCCTGAGTCTCATCATCAGCGCATGTGGAGGCACTCCCTCAGAAGAAGAGTTGGCAATGGTCGCAACATCCGCCGCTCAAACTGTTGAAGCACGCTTTACTCAACAAGCAGAAAAGACTGCCACCCCCGAGCCAGTTGAAAATGTAGAAGAGGTAACGCCTACTTTTACCCCAACACCCACAGAAACCCCTATCCCCGACGTTGCACCAGAAGGATGCCTTGTTGCCACCTATGTAGGTGAAACCATCCCCGATGGGACGGTAGTAGAAATAGGGCAATACTTTACCAAAAGCTGGTCTATCAGAAACGATGGGACTTGCACATGGCATAAAGGATATAAACTCATATATTGGGGAGGTGACCGCATGGGCAGCGCTTTTGAGTATGAGTTTTTTGAAGACATCCCTCCAGGACAGATAATGAACTTCCCCATCCAGTTGCTTGCACCAGACACAGCAGGAAATTATGGCGGCGAGTGGAAATTCAAATCTCCTTCAGGTTATATATTTGGTGTTGGCCAATACGACGTCCCTATTTCTGCAAATGTTGCCGCTACCGATCCAGATGATATAAAGAAAGAGATTGGTATCACCTCTGTAGTCTATTCGCTGGACAGAGAACCTGATTTTGGCTGCCCTACGAATGTTCACTGGATTATTAGCGCGACCATTACCGTTAGTGGAAGAATGACCGTTGTAGCACAATTCCTCCATAGCGATGGTTACCACACACTTAAAGAGACCCTTTTCTTTGAAGAAGCTGGCTCACAAACCATCTCAACTGACTGGACGCTGTACAAAGGAGCCGGGCCTGCACCACGTTCAGTACAGGTGTTGGTTTCTAAGCCTGATAAAATCTACTACCCAACCTATACATTCGTAAATAACTGCCCGGATGTAGTTGACTAGTAAGAAAGTATCTAATTAAGCAAGAGACCGTCAAATTTGGCGGTCTCATTCTTTTAACCGTAAACTTTCGTTTTTCAGGAAGAAGTTATTTGATGGTGTCAAGCCCAAAACAAGTTTGGCGCGGCTTTTTATCCAGCTTATAAAAATCTTTCGATGAGCCAGTAAACCCCTGCTGCAACTGCGGCAGTTGCAGGGATCGTGATCAGCCAAGCGACCATGATCTCTTTTGCCACGCCCCAGCGCACCATTTTGACACGATCTGCCGAACCAACCCCCATAATCGCTGAGCTAACAACTTGTGTCGTGCTAACCGGGCCACCAACTAATGAGGCGCCAAGAATGACAAAGGCGGAAGTAAATTGAGAGCTAAAGCCATGTACCGGGCGGATCTTGTAGAATTTAGACCCCAGTGTTTTTATCAGCTTCCACCCACCCAAAGCTGTGCCCAATGCTATTGCAGCCGCGCTAACAGTGACAACCCACAGGGGGACTTCAAAGCTGGGGATAACGCCCGCAACAACTAAACCCAAAGTGATAATGCCCATTGTTTTTTGAGCGTCATTCGTACCATGACTAAGCGAAAGCGCAATTGCCGAGACAATTTGAGAACGCTTGAAGAAAGTATTGATTTTTGGGGTAGCATTACGCGCTAAAAAGAACACCAATTTAGTAAAAAAATGACCGAGGATCAACCCGATGATAGGCGAGATGAAAAGAGCTAGAAGGATTTTCTCCAGCCCTCGCAATTCGATCGCATCCAGACCTGCACCGATTCCTACTGCACCGATCATCCCACCAATTAGCGCGTGTGATGAGCTGCTTGGGATGCCCAAAAACCAGGTTAGCAGATTCCAGATAATGGCGCTTGCCAAAGCAGCAATAAGCACGTTGAGCGTAATCGCTTCTGCTGCCACAACTTCATGCCCTATAGTTGTCGCAACCGCCACACCAAAAATAAATGGTGCAACAAAATGCGCAATAGCAGTGATCCCCAAGGCCGCACGGGGGCTAAAAGCACGCGAAGCGATCATCGTTGCGACGATATTGCTCGAATCATGAACACCATTTAAGAAGTCGAAGATGATCGACAAAACGATCATCACGATGAGAATAGGAGGCATTGTTAACATAACATGCTCCCTAGCTTGTCTTGACGACAATATCGGCGATCAAATTTGCTGCTTCATCCACACGGTCGGCTGCGTTGCTAAGGTGGCGCAACACTTCTCTTCGCTTGAGCATCTCAAAAACATGATGCACATCTTCCGGACCGCTAAAAATATCAGCAATCGCTTCACGATAAACTCTTTCTATACGAGATTCCAAGCCTTTGGCTCTCTGAGAATGTTCAGCAGCTACAGCAGGATGTTCTTCCAAGCGTTGCATTGCCATATATAACTCATAAGTAGAATCCTTCAGCAGCGAGGTCATCCGCGTCATAAAGGTCGTCGGCTCCACATTTAACACATCCATTTCACTAACCGTGCTATAAGCATAATCAACCACATCATCAATTGAGCGTGAAAGCGCAAAAATATCTTCGCGATCAATTGGCGTAACAAAAGAGCGATTCAATTCATCAATCAAAATACGTCTTACCTCATCAGCTTCTTTCTCTATGCGTGTCAACTTTTCAGCCAGATCGTGGTCATGTGTTTCCATATACTCTTGCAAAGCTTCAACACCCTTATAGCTTAGCGATGCTTGCTCAATAAGTAACAAAATGAATTTATCTTGTTTTTTCTTGAATAATTTAAACATTTTTTCTTCCTTTCTCAATCTAACTTCAATAAATTTGCAAAACCCTAAAAATTCCTATCCCCGCAGCAAGCTGACGGGGTATTACGGAATTTTTCCCCTTCGGATCGGGTTTTGCTAGAGCGTGGAACCCCGTAGCAAGCTACTGGGTATTCTGCTTCGCATAATAAAATCTCAGAGGTTTCCATGATCTCAATAGCCAATTTTCCCGCAGAAAGCTCTGAGATAGCCTCTTCAAAAGAATTCAATTTCTCAACTTTAAATCGGATTGTCATGGTCACATCCGCCGCAAAATCTTCATCCAAAATTTCGCCTTCATGCTCGGCGGCCAAAAGACGAATGCGTTCCAGCAAAGAATATGGCGCAGCGAGCATGACTGTATGTGCCTTAACCTTTTCTGCACGCGGGACATCCGAAACGACCGCCTGAGCGGCTTGGGTATATGCCCTCACCAATCCACCGGTCCCTAATTTTGTACCGCCAAAATAACGCGTCACGACCAGCACTATATCGCCTAATTCGCTTCCGCGCAAGACAGCCAGAGCCGGTCTCCCCGCCGTTCCTGATGGTTCTCCATCATCCGATGCGTGCGCCGTGACAGAGTTCCCGCCCCCGATCAAAAATGCAGGGACATTATGAGACGCGTCATCAAATTCGCTCTTCATCCGCGCGACAAACGCTTTCGCTTCATCCACACTAAAAGCAGGTGCCAGCGTCGCGATAAAGCGCGAGCCACCGATCACAATTTCTCGTCGAATTTCTTTTGCAGGGACAGGATAAGCCATAAGGCAAGTATAATTGAAAAGTTTAGAAACATTCGATATTAGACTTTTGCTTACCATGCCAAAATTCACCCAAAAATCTATCCCCGCTCTCTTTGCTCTCCTGACTCTTCTAGCCTACGGTCTTCTCACTCCCTGGGTCGGTTTTCATTGGGATGACTGGGCCTTCGCCTGGATCGGCAATTTTCTTGGCCCCGCTGAATTTATCCCCGCCTTTGCGCCCTTCCGTCCTTTTATTGCGCCAATATTTGTACTCACAACAAGCATCATTCCACCCATCCCCTTTGTCTGGCAGATATTTGGGCTGGTTATCCGTTTTTTCAGCGCGCTAACGACGTGGTGGGCACTCAACCAGATTTGGGAGAAAAACAAAGCCCAAAATCTCGCCGTTAGCCTGCTCTTTCTCCTTTATCCCGGCTACAGCCAGCAATGGGTCGCGCTCACGCATATCAATCAGGAATGGGTTTCACTCATCGCCTATTTGCTCTCTTTTGGGCTAACGGCGCAAGCTATTCACACTCGTAAATGGCAAAAAACAGCGCTCGCGCTCCTGCTCATGTATTGGGGGCTTTTCCCCACCGAATACTTCGTCAGCATTGAACCATTACGCGCCCTTTTCATCTTTTTCATGCTTGGCGAAACAGTGCCAAAATTCTGGATGCGGGTGAAAGAGACGGCAAAACGATGGCTACCCTATCTCACGCTCTGGCTGGCAAACGCAGGCTGGCTCGTCTATTATTACACTCGAGGCGGGTACGATTCTTATAGCGTGGCATCAGGTTCAAACACGAGCGTATTCGCCGAGCTTCTCATGGGGATTTGGGATTTGCTCTATAAATCCCTCTGGATGATCTGGACTCAATTCATCCCCCATTTTTTGGATTCACCAACCGCGCCGACCTCGATCCTTGGGCTGGGTCTCGTTATATTAGCATTTGCCCTCTTCATCATCTACCGTCAAAACCTGCTCCTGGAATCTAACGCCAATAAGTATCTCTGGGCAAGACAAGCCATTTTTATCGGTTTTGTTGGTATTTTTCTGGGTCGTATTCCCTCCTTTTTGGCAGGCTTGCCACTAAAGATCGGAAATACCTTTGATCGCCTAACCATCTCTATTATGTTCGCTTCAGCATTACTCGTGGCAGGTCTGATAGAGCTTCTAATAAAGAATGAAAAATGGCGAAATCTGATTTTGAGTGGACTCCTTGCGCTGGCCATTGGGCAGCAGTTCTTCTATGCAAACGAATTCCGCCGCGACTGGGAACGACAAAAGAATTTAGCCTGGCAACTCACTTGGCGCATCCCTGCAATGAAGGAAGGCACAGCCCTTATCACGCATGAGTTGCCGATGGTATACGAAAGCGACCAAGCCATGACCGCCCCTCTGAATTGGATCTATGCGCCCGATTATCAGGCTGGTGATCTACTGCCTTATGCTTTTGTGAATACAGAGAAAAGGCTTGGCGGCTATACCCTGCCCTCATTGGAAAGGGACACACTCATTAGAGTGCCTTATCGCACGGTGCAATTTGAAGGAAACACTTCTGCGGCTATCGTTATTTATGCACCTAAAAATGGCTGTCTGCGTGTTCTGGATTCGGTTTACGCAAACGCCCACACTTATAAAAAAGAAGATGATTTCCTGACCGACGCAATTTACCTTTCTGACCCTTCCCGAATTTTGGCTGATGTGGAGAGTCCGGACATCCCCGCATCACTATTTGGCAAAGAGCCTGCCCATAAATGGTGCTATTACTCCACCAAAGCCGAGCTAGCCCGCCAACAAGGGGATTGGGAAGAAGTTGTGCGTTTAGGCGATGAAGCAGAAGCGCAAGCTTATCATCCAGTTGATGCTTTTGAGTGGCTGCCCTTTATTGAAGGCTATGCTTATACAGAAAATTTGGAACGAGCAGAAAATCTATCGAAAACAGCCATTCAAAAAGAGCCGCGATTGCGTAAAGGCTTATGTCAATTATGGGCACGCGCAGAAGCAGAAATAGGCAATATAAAGGGCGAAAATATCGCCCAGAATATGCGAGAAGAATTGGGTTGTTCCCCATAAAAACACGCTCTTTTTAACGCTTCATCCCCCCTTTAGGGCAACTTGACGGGGGTATTGTGTTGTGCTACTATCAAGCGAGGAAAACACCTGTTCTAAAGAGAAAGAAGGTGTATTTATCCAGAGGAGAAAGGCAATGAATGCACAGAAAAAAACGAGATTAATTCTCATTATCGCTATGGTCATTACAACGTTAGCCCTTAGCAGTTGTGAACGTTCATACGCTCCGATTGACGAAAGTTTAGCAACTCCGATTATCGAAGGTACTGGCTTTGCTGAGCCCCTTCCCTCTGAAAATATGGATGACCTTGTTGAACTTGGTGCACAAACAGCCGCAGCAAATAATCAAACAGCAACAGCTCTTGCTGCAGGTGTAGGCGGCGATGCCCCCCCTGCAACTGAAGACCCAACTGCGGTGCCTGAAGGCGTTACAGTAACCCCGGCTTCCGAAGCTCCTGTAGACCCAACAGCTACACCAACTGCAACGACTGCTCCGCCCACAGCGGTGGTTGGGAGACCTGCCAGCTATACGCTTAAAAAGGGAGAGTTCCCTTATTGTATTGCTCGCCGTTTTAATATTGACCCTTCAGAACTATTAGCTCTAAATAATCTTTCTTCAACACAGGCACAGAGTCTTCAACCCGGGCTAACACTTAGTATTCCCCAAAGCGGAGCAGCATTCCCATCTGCCCGTGCGCTACATGCACACCCAGTATCATATACTGTCCCTTCAAACACGAACGTTTACGGCATAGCCTGTTTCTTTGGCGATGTTGACCCAGCTGCAATTGTAAGTAGAAATAATATTGCCGATCCAAATAATGTTGCGGCTGGTACTGTGTTACAGATAGACTAATCCCGATCTTACCTAGCAAAACACCCAAGAGAAGAACTTTTCTTTTCTTGGGTGTTTCTATGTCTGGAGCTTTATATGAAATTCAAACTACTTAGTTCAGAAAAAATTTTTAAGGGGCGAGTATTTACTATTCGACGAGATAATTTGCGAACCCCCGACGGGCGGATAACTAAATTTGACATCGTCGAACATCATGGTTCTGTTGTTATCCTGGCTATTGATAATGATGGAAATTTGCTGCTCGTACGACAATATCGCCATGCCGCAGTTGAGGACTTGCTCGAACTCCCCGCTGGAACGCTAGACGCTCCTGACGAAGACCCTGCTCATTGTGCAGGACGAGAGCTGCGAGAAGAAACAGGCATGGCAGCCAAAAAACTTGTCGAATTGGGAAAATTTTACCTCGCCCCCGGTTATTCAACTGAGTTGATGACTGTCTTTTTAGCAACGGACCTATATGATAACCCCCTGACTCCTGATGCAGACGAATTTCTGGATGTGGAGAAAATTCCCGTCGCAGAGGCTCTGGCCATAGCGGAAGCAGGCCAAATGCCAGATGCGAAAACGCTGGCAGCTTTACTGATGGCACGTCCACACTTGCATCCCTATCTGAAATAGTTGATAAAGTTCTGTTAATCACCTTCGACTAAACTATGACAAGTCGCAAGTGTTTTTTAGCCATAGGTAACTTCCTAAATATGGCGCAAAAGAATACACTATATGGTGATTAATTTATTTTTCTAATCTTGCAGTGTGCACAGTGCACACTGAATAAATTTGAAAAATCTTCAAAATTCCTATCCCCGCCGCAAGCGGACGGGGTATTACGGAATTTTGCCCCTACGGGTACAGATTTTTCTTAATGCTCGGAACCCTCGTAGCAAGCTACGGGGTATTCAGAGAAGAATAAAATAAAGGAGTATCGTTATGGAACGAAAGATCGCAACAATTGACGGTAATGAAGCTACCGCCAATATCGCGCATCGCACCAATGAAGTGATCGCTATTTACCCGATCACCCCCTCTACCCCTATGGGCGAGTTAGCAGATGCGTGGTCTGCCGCTGAGCAGAAAAACGTTTGGGGAACAACCCCGTTGGTAATTGAAATGCAAGCTGAAGGTGGTGCAGCAGGTGCAGTGCATGGTGCGCTGCAAACAGGTTCATTAACCACCACTTTTACCGCCTCACAAGGCTTGCTCTTGATGCTGCCCAATATGTACAAAATCGCAGGCGAATTGACCTCTACAGTTTTCCATGTAGCGGCTCGCTCTGTGGCAGCACAGGCTCTATCCATTTTTGGCGACCACTCAGATGTAATGGGTTGTCGGGCATCTGGTTTTGCCATGCTTTCTTCTGGCTCTACTCAGGAGGCACATGACTTTGCCTTGATCTCACAAGCGGCTACTTTGAAAGCGCGTGTACCTTTCATGCATTTCTTTGAAGGTTTCCGTGTTTCGCATGAAATCGCCAAGATCGAAATTCTGGCAGACGAAGATATTCGCACAATGATCGATGATGAGTTGGTCTATGCACATCGTGAGCGTGGTCTCTCCCCAGACCACCCCGTTATTCGTGGTACCGCACAAAACCCTGATGTTTTCTTCCAGGCGCGTGAAACTGTTAACACTTATTATGATGCCTGCCCTGAGATCGTTCAGGAGATGATGGATAAATTTGCGGCACAAGTTGGGCGGCAGTACAAACTCTTCGACTATATCGGCGCACCGGATGCCGAGCGCGTGATCATCATTATGGGATCAGGCGGCAAAGCCGTTGCTGAGACCGTAAAACATCTCAATGCTCAAGGCGAGAAAGTTGGTGTTGTCGAAGTTCGCTTATACCGCCCCTTCTCCGTGAAGCACCTCCTCGACGTTATGCCTGCTTCCGTTAAAGTGGTTGCTACTCTTGACCGCACAAAGGAACCCGGCGCAACTGGTGAGCCTCTTTATCAGGACATTATCACTGCCTTCAACGAAGGTTTGGATGATGGCACCGCGCCTTTCAAAACGATGCCAAGTGTAATTGGCGGGCGTTACGGTCTTTCATCCAAAGAATTTACCCCCGCAATGGCAAAAGGTGTCTTCGATGAAATGGCAAAAAATGCCCCAAAGAATCACTTTACTGTCGGTATCGTTGATGATGTCACCAATACCAGCGTAGACTACGATCCGAATTTTTCAATCGAAGGTGAAAACACTATCCGCGCACTTTTCTTTGGTCTTGGCTCCGATGGTACAGTCGGCGCAAATAAAAACTCCATCAAGATCATTGGTGAAGAAACCGAAAACTTTGCTCAAGGGCACTTTGTATACGACTCCCGTAAAGCAGGAGCAAAGACAATCTCGCATCTGCGCTTCGGCCCTGATCCGATCAATGCCCCTTACGAGATCACCAAAGCGAACTTCGTGGCTTGCCACCAGTTCAACTTCCTTGAGCAGATCGATATGCTCAAATTCGCCATGCCTGGCGCAGTATTCCTACTGAACAGCACATTTGGTCCTGATGAAGTTTGGGATCAGATTCCGCAGGAAGATCAAAAGACCATTGTTGAGAAGAAATTGAGATTCTACGTTATTGATGGTTATGAAGTTGCCAGCAAGACCGGCATGGGTGTACGTATCAACACCATCATGCAGACCTGTTTCTTCGCCATCAGCGGCGTTTTACCTGCCGATGAAGCTATAGAAGCGATCAAGGTCGCTATCAAAAAGACCTACAGCAAGCGCGGTGAAGCAGTTGTTCAAAAGAATTACGCCGCTGTAGATCAAGCATTGGCGCATTTACATGAGGTGAATTACCCTGATGAAATCAGCAGCGAACTAACCCGCCGCCTGCCCGTCCCCGCCGAATCTCCTGAATTCGTCCGTGACGTGCTCGGCAAGATGATCACCGGTGACGGCAACGATTTACCCGTCAGTGCAATGCCTGCTGATGGCACTTACCCCTCCGGCACAACCCAATGGGAAAAACGCAACCTTGCGCTTGACATCCCCGTCTGGGAAGAAGATCTTTGTATTCAATGTGGCAAGTGTGTCTTTGTTTGCCCACATGCTGTTATCCGCCAAAAGGTTTACGAACCAACCTTACTTGATAATGCCCCATCAACTTTCAAGAGCTTGGATGCAAAATTCAAAGAACTACCTGACACAAAATTTACAATTCAGGTTGCTCCAGAAGACTGCACCGCCTGTAATCTTTGTGTAGAAGTCTGCCCCGCAAAGGATAAGACCAACCCAGAGCGCAAAGCCCTGAATATGGCTCCACAGCCACCAATTCGCGAAAGCGAAAAAGAAAATTGGGATTTCTTCCTTTCTATTCCAGAAGTGGATCGCACTGCCATCAAACTTGGCAATATCAAGAATTCGCAGCTTCTGCAACCCCTCTTCGAGTTCTCTGGTGCCTGCGCTGGCTGTGGTGAGACTCCCTATATCAAATTGATGACCCAGCTCTTCGGCGACCGCACCATCATCGCCAATGCCACTGGTTGCTCATCCATTTATGGTGGGAATCTCCCTACTACTCCCTACACCCACAATTCGGATGGACGTGGACCCGCCTGGTCTAACTCCCTCTTTGAAGATAATGCTGAATTCGGGCTTGGTATGCGCTTGACCTTTGATAAACAAAGCGAATATGCCCGAGAATTACTAGTCACGCTAAAAGACACCATTGGGCAGGATCTGGTAGATGCCCTTCTCAACGCCGATCAGAGTGAAGAAGAAGGCATTCAGGCACAACGTGCCCGCGTAGAAGAACTGAAAGAAAAACTCGCTAGCAGCAACGACATCAAAGCCAAAGACCTCCTCAGCATCGCAGATGTACTCGTCACAAAGAGCGTCTGGATCGTTGGTGGTGACGGCTGGGCTTACGACATCGGTTATGGTGGTCTTGACCACGTCCTCGCCTCTGGTCGCAACGTCAATATTCTTGTAATGGATACTCAAGTCTACTCCAACACTGGTGGTCAATCATCCAAAGCAACACCCATTGGTGCGGTAGCAAAATTCGCTGCTGAAGGCAAAGAGATCGCCCGCAAAGACCTCGGCATGATCGCCATGTCATATGGTTATGTATATGTCGCACAGATCGCCATGGGCGCAAGTGATATGCAAACATTGCGCGCCTTCCGAGAAGCCGATGCCTTTGATGGCCCATCCCTCATCATCGCCTATAGCCACTGTATTGCACATGGCTACGACATGAAAGATGGTCTCTCACAACAGCAATTGCTTGTCAAATCAGGCTTGTGGCCTCTTTATCGTTACAACCCTGACAATGTCGCCAAAGGCAAGAATCCCCTCAAGCTAGACTCGAAAGCTCCTTCGATACCCGTCTCTGACTTTGCCTACAACGAAGCCCGCTATCGCGTTCTGGCACAGAACGACGAAAGCCGTGCCGAAACACTTCTGAATTCAGCTCAAAAAGATGCAGAAGCTCGTTGGAACCTATACAAGCAAATGGCAACCATGAATTACGAGAAAAGCGAAGAGTAGATTTTTCTCCCCCTGAATCAAAACAGGTCATGCTAAAAAACGCATGACCTGTTTTTTTTAAAATAGAATCTTCGCTCTAAGAGTTTAAGGGCTCAAAGGGGATTTGCAATCCCCGTCTTCGTGAGAGAATCGCTGGATTGCAAATCCAGCTAGAGCGCAGGAAGCAAAAATCCTATAAAAGTCAAACTAGCCACCTGACAGTTTTGTTTGTACTGGTGGTTTCGATACGGCGACCCCGCCAAAAGACTGCGGGGCGGGCAAGCATCGCCTACTCAACCAACGAGCGCTATTTTTAGCAAAGTGTCAGGTAGCTAGAAAGTCAAAGAAAGAAGCGGTTTCTTCGCTTACTCTTTCTAGCACAGATATAAATGTTGGTCCAAGAAAAAACCCCGCCAAAATTGGCGGGGTTTTACGCATTTTATACTATAGATAACGAAAAAGAAAATATCCCTATTGAGGGCGTGGGCGACCTTTCTTATAACGGTAAGTGATCCGTCCGCGAGAAAGATCATAAGGTGACATTTCAACCTGCACCTTATCCCCTAACAAAATACGAATGTAATACTTTCGCATCTTGCCAGATAAATAAGCCAGCACTTCATGACCGTTTTCTAACTCTACTCGAAATTGTGTTCCTGGCAGAGCCTCGATCACAGTACCTTCTAATTTAATCTTATCTTCAGTTTTCGCCATAGGTTATATCCAATGTTTAGTAACTTCGTCGTTTGCGTTTAAGACGACGAATTGCTTTTTTCTTTTCCAGACGTCGTTGCTCTGTGCGAGAGACAAACCAGCGTTTATCACGTACAGTACCTAAAACGCCACTCTTAACAACACTTTTACGAAAACGCTTCAAAAGTTGTTCTTGAGATTCATTCGAACGTAATTTTACTACAGCCACAATATTCACCTCCTTCTAAAGAAGGATAATTAAACAAAAAATCGACTGAAAGACAAACTCAGCCGAGGTTTTTCAAAAATATAAGTGCAATCAGCTTTCGCATACCAAGCTTATGGTACACACTCCTCGACTTTAATGTAAAAGGGAAAGCTCTAACTTTCACAACGTGAAAAATTATACTATACAAACGAAAGCCTGAGAAGAGAAGGATGTGGAAATCGGGACAAACTTGACCCAAACTTGCTTCCCTACCCGAAAAATTATCTACTCGTGAGCCATTTCCCATTAAAGGGTATCAAGCCCAAATTTTCGTGTGTCCCCACTCTTTTTTCTATCTTGTGAAATTCTAACAGAAAAAAGAAAAGTCTCTTTGGCGATGACCTACTCTCCCAGGGGGCTACCCCCCAAGTACCATCAGCGCTGATGAGCTTAACTGCCGGGTTCGAGATGTAACCGGGTGTATCCTCATCGCTCCAATCACCAAAGAGACAATTTCACAAATGAAATTTCTGAATAATAAATTCAACCTTGCCGACGGAAAAGTATCAAGTTCTCCACATCACACAGATCAGCCCTCAATCGTTAGTACAGCTTAGCTCAACACATTACTGTGCTTACACACGCTGCCTATATAACAGATAGTCTATCTGCGATCTTAAGTCCTTACGGACAGAGGGATCTTATCTTGAGGCAGGCTTCCCGCTTAGATGCTTTCAGCGGTTATCCTTGCCAGACGTAGCTACCCAGCGATGCCATTGGCATGACAACTGGCACACCAGAGGTCTGTCCACTCCGGTCCTCTCGTACTAGGAGCAGC